>CAMOSC010000158.1 GCA_946624325.1 uncultured Clostridia bacterium | reverse complement strand
GCCTTGGCCTTTCACCGGATGAAGTGGCAGCTCTGAAGAACAGGCTCGCCGGAACCGCAGAGCCGGAGGAAGTAACCACGGAAGCCGAGGAGATTACTACTGAGGCGGAGGAAGTGACTACAGAAGCCGAGGAAGTTACCACTGAGGCTGAGGAAGTTACCACGGAAGCCGAGGAAGTTACCACTGAGGCTGAGGAGGTCACTACGGAAGCTGAGGAAGTAACCACGGAAGCCGAGGAGATTACTACCGAGGCCGAGGTAGTCACCACCGAGGAGGAGACGGAGCTTCCTGCTACGGCCGAGCCGGAAACAGAAGAGCCTGCCACGGAAGAAGAGAGCGAGGCACCGGCTCCGGAGAGCACCACAGCTGAGGAGCCTGCGGCGACGACTGCCGAGCAGACTACGGCAGAGAGCACGACTGCGGAGGCGACAACCGCGGCCCCGACAACCGCCGAGCCGACTACTGCCGCTCCCACCACCGCTGAGCCTACAACTGCGGCTCCGACAACCGCAGAGCCCACCACCGCCGCCCCCGCCGAAGCGCCTGCCGTGAACAAGCTTCCCGCGGTGGGAGAGAGTGTCTTTGGTTTCCGGGCAAAAGAGCAGCGGACATTCCCCCTGATCGGTGCGACCGCAACGCTGTTTGAACATGAAAAGACCGGCGCAGAGCTTCTGTACATTGCGAATAAAGACACAAACCGTGTGTTTGACCTGACCTTCTTTACCAGGGCCATCGATAATACCGGTCTGCCGCATGTCTTTGAGCATGCCACCCTCGACGGCTCTGAAAAGTATCCGTCCAAAGCCCTGTTCTTTAACCTGAGCTACCAGACCTACAATACCTTCATGAATGCCATGACCTATCAGGACATGACCACCTATCCGGTGGCGTCCCTGTCAGAGGCACAGCTGTTAAAGTACGCGGATTACTATACCGACAGCTGCTTCAACCCCATGATCATGAAGGATGAGAGCATTTACCGCGAGGAGGCATGGCGTTACCGTCTGGCGTCCGCGGATGATGATCTGACCATGGAGGGTACCGTATATTCCGAGATGCTCGGCGCGTACACCCTTGCCAGCGATGCTTCCTACAACAATATGCGCACGGCCCTTCCGGGATCCTACGCTGCCAATGTATCCGGCGGTCATCCGGACAGCATTCCGGATATGACCTATGAGTCCCTGAAGAACTACCACGATCTGTATTATCATCCGTCCAACTGTATTGCGTATCTGTACGGAGATTTTGACAACTATAAGGACTTTGTAAAACTTCTGGATACGGAGTTTTCAAAATACGAAAAACGCGAATTTACCTTTGACGAGCCTGATTACACACCCATTACAGGTCCCGTCGAGGCAGAATACGCATATGGTCTCGAGGAAGGCTCCAATACCGAACGCGGTTCCGAGATCTATTACAGCATCGTGATGCCGGGACTGAATACCAATAAGGCAGACGAGAATGTCATCAATACCCTCACCGATATCCTCGGCGCGGAATCCTCGCCTCTCATGCAGGCCCTGAAGAAGGCACTCCCGTCTGCAACATGCGAATGCCACATAGAGCTTGAGGGTCCGGAAGACCTGCTGGTGGTTCATGCCGCACAGGTGGATCCGGGCGACGCAGCCACCCTGAAGGAAACCGTGGATGCCGTTTATGCGGATATCGCCGAAAACGGCATTGCTCAGAATCTGGTGGAAGGCATTGCCTCCAACATAGAACTCAGCTTCCTCCTGACCACGGAGAGCTCCTCCGTCGGAACGGATATCATTCCTTCCGTAGCCTACTATTACAGCACAACCGGAGAGCCCTTCTTCTATCTGGATTACGCGGAAGCGCTGCAGAAGCTGGAAGAGTGGAACAAGAGCGGACGCTATATGGAAGCTCTGAAGAAATATGTCATCGGAAATAACCTGACAGCTCTCTCCACCACCTATCCGCAGCCCGGCCTGAAGGAAGAGAAGGATGCAGCCCTGGCTGAGAAGCTTGCGGCCGTTAAGGAATCCCTCTCTGAGGAAGAGCTTCAGGCGCTGATTGATCAGTCCGGAGCTGCTGAGGAAGCGGATGACTCCTCTGCCTATGTGAAACAGCTGCAGGCCGTGACCGTTGCATCCCTTCCGGAGGAGGTCAGAAGCTACAATGTCGCCGACGCGGTCGGTTCGGACGGTATCCGCAGAGTTTCCGCCGAGGCAGGCGTTGACGGTGTGGGTCAGACCATCATCTTCCTGGATGCGGCGGGACTGCCGGTGGAGGATATCCTCTGGTTCCACCTGTATACCGACCTGATCGGGCAGATGGATACCGGGAAGCATACCGCGGAAGAGGTTTCCGCCCTCCTTGTCCGGTATTTCTACGGCGGGGAAATCCGCCTGTCCCTGATGGGCGAGGATGAGGACTATCATCCCTACCTGCGTATCGGCTTCACCGGTATGGATGAGGATCTTGCCGCCGGGTATGACCTGGCTTACGAGCTGCTCTATGAGACGGATTATTCCGATCATGAAAAGCTGCTCTCCCTCGTTCAGCAGCTTAAGAGCACAAATAAGCGCGATATCACCAACAACATCTACAATATCCAGCTTTACCGCGCATTTTCCGTTGACAACCCGCTTTACCGCTATTACAATTATTATAATTTCCTGGACTACTACTCCTTCCTGGAGGGTGTGGAGCAGCTCTGCACCGAGAGTCCGGAGCTTGCGGAGCAGAAGCTTACGGAAATAGCGGAAACCTTCCGCAACCGTAAAAATGCAATCACGGCTTTTGCGGGAAATAAGAAGAGCATTGAGGCAAACCAGCCGCTTGCGGATGCCTTCCTTAACAAGCTTGATGAGCGTGATATAACGCCTGTGGCATACGATCTGCCCGTACCTGCAAAGCGGGAAGGCATTATTGTGGACAGCGCTGTGGCGTACAATGCCCTTGTGGCGGACTTTGACAGCCTTGGCGTGGAGTACAATGCCGGACTGGATGCGGTTACCTCCTTTGTTGCCGATAAATGGCTGTATCCGCTGCTGCGCGACCAGTACGGTGCGTACGGTGCAATGCACGGAGCATTATCCGACGGCGGCATTTACATGCTCAGCTACCGTGATCCCAATGTACAGCAGACATTCGACGTATACGACAGCCTTCCGGAGAATATTGCCGCGGCTAAGCCCGACCAGGCTTCGCTGGACGGCTATATCCTCTCATCCTATTCCGGCTACGCACTCTCCGAGGGTGAACTCTCAGGAGCAGTCGATGCCATTCTCGGCAAACTCAACAAGGAGGATCCGGGACTGACGAAGGAATACATGAAGGAACTCAAAGGCGTTACGCCTGAGACCTTTGCCGCCAGCGCGGCCCTTTACGAGAAGCTCTGCGAAAACGGTGTCCGCTCCACCGCAGCCGGTGCTGCCATGATCAACGCAAACGCAGACCTTTACGATGTCATTCTCAACCCCTTCGGCGCCGCCGATGCATCGGAAGTGGAACTGACCGATGTTCCCGAGGACAGCGAATATTATGAAGCGGTTCGCGCTGTCTTTGAGGAGGGTCTTATGTCTCCCGCTTACGAGAATGCCTTTGGCGTGGAGGATCCCGCGACCCTCGGCGATCTTGCCGCCGCCCTGTATGTGATGGTTGGCGGCGAGCAGGATGCTCCGGAGGACGGCGTGGCCTTCCTGGCACAGTACGGCATTGTCGCCGAAGGTGCCGCTGCATCCGACGAGCTGAGTGATGCGCTCTGCGCGGAAACCATCGCAAACTTTACCACGGCGCTTGGTGCCCAGCCCGCAGAGGCTGAGGCTCCGGAAGAGAAGGTCCTGAACAGGGGCGAGCTTGCGGTCCGCATCAAAGCCTTTGAAGATTACCTCGAGACACTGGAATAATCCGGATGTCCCGCAGCCCGGGAAGTATTTCCGGACAATTCATAACGTTACTGTTCAAAGCAGACTCCGGAAATGGCAAAGAACGCCATTTCCGGAGTTGTGGCGTGCCTGTACCGCATTTTCGGCTCTATGACTGAGATCGGTATTGGACGTACGGCGGCAGATACAGATGGAGGAGACCGGCATGTCATACCGGACGGGAATCAGACAGAAAAAGAACGAAAACGATCTCTACCGGATCGCCTCGGCGGCGGTGGAGGCCATGCTTTATGAAGTGTGCGCCGCTCCGAAACCGGGGCTTGTGGACCGTTTCGGAAGGGGCGCCCATCACGATATGGATGTTTTCACCTTCCTTTCGGGAGCCGCTTCCCTTCATGGCTGCTTTGATGAGATGGCCCGGATAGGCTTTGAGTGGCGTTTCGCTCCGGTCAGAAACATGTGGCCTTCCCTCCGTGAAGCCGGTATTTCCGCAGAGCAGGAAATGTTTTCCGGGACAGCCGGTGTAAACACCCAGAAGGGAGAAATTTTTTCTTTGGGAATTCTCTGTGCCTGCGCCGCCCGGGAGGCGGGTCTCAAAGGCACCGGACCGGATCAGAAGATCGGTGCCCGCGAGGTATGTGCACATGCCGCTGCGCTGTGTGAAGGACTTTGCGGTGCGGAACTGGAACAAATCCGGAAGGAGGGCCCGCAAACGGAAGGGCAGCGCGCATTTCTTGAGCATGGCTGCAGGGGCATCCGGGGGGAAGCGGAGAGCGGGTATCAGACTGTTCTGACCGTATCCCTCCCGGTGTACAGGCAGCTGCTTGCGGAGGGGCATCCGGCAAATGATGCCCTGGTGCAGACGCTGCTTTATCTGGCAGCCAATGCCGACGACAGCAACGTGGTAGCGCGCTGCGGTCCTGCAACGGCGGATCGCGTCCGCCGCCGCGCCGCACAGGCGATCAGTCTGGGAGGAATGTTTACGGAAGCCGGACAGCAGGATATCCGCCGCATGGATGAGGAGTTTATATCCGGAAATATCAGTCCCGGCGGCTGTGCCGACCTCCTTGCGGTCACGCATTTCCTGTACAGGCTTGAGAATGGTACGGCTGCCCCGGTATAAAGCTTCATGGCGAGGGCTTTGCATAGCTCAGACGATCCGGAGCGGACTCCGGAAACCCCATATTTCAGGAAGATACGGATATTTGCAAAAAAATCAAAAAAGTACTTCCATCTTTTGCAAACCTGTGGTATACTATCCTTCGTAAGCAGCAGGCTTGCATGGGAGTATAGCTCAGCTGGGAGAGCGTCCGCCTGACACGCGGGAGGTCACGAGTTCAAGTCTCGTTGCGCCCACTCATATTTAAGGTCCCGAAACCGTTGATTTTCAAGGGTTTCGGGATTTTTTTTGTGTTCACATCGCCTGATTACTTTTATTACTTTTCAGAAGGTTAAAATACTGAATATTATTGGCAGATTCCCTACATTTACTGAAATCTTGCACTCTCTCATCATAGTGCCTGAATCCAACTGCAATATCAGTCCATCCGAAAGAATCTTTCATGGTTTTCTCGTCGACGCCCGCAAGAAATGCCGCTGTTGCAACGGTTTTTCTGACTTTATGCGGCGGTTTGTAGGTCACACCGATCCGTCCACAGACCTTCCGCAGGCGGTGGCGTACAACGTTATGATGTATTCTCATCCCATCCCGCGTGAAAATGTAATCCGTTTCATCTCTATGCGGTATAGCCATAATTCTGTCAAAGATCCAAGCAGTAGAATCCGCGTAAGGTACGAGCCTGTTGCCGGCATCGGTTTTGGCACCCTGTACTACCGCGTAAGCATCCTCGCCATTTTTGTTGGTGATACGCTGTTCCCGGCGCTCGATACGCACAGAATGGTTTTCGGTATTGATATCACCAAACTGCAGTGCTACCAGTTCACCGATGCGCAGTCCGGTAGAAAACATGACCAGTAAAGCGAGATTTGAGATATTGTCCAGGTCATCGCAGAGATATTTAACGATTTTAGAGACCTCAACATCACTGTAGTGCTCCTGCTCTTTGTCAATGACTTTTTTAACAGGCACGTACCGACAGTATGAGAAAATATCTTCAAACCGCCATTCCTCCCGCTGGATGTATCCATCGATAACCGCCTGGGTTATGAGCCCTTTAGTGATTGATTTCAGCGTGTTGAGATGCTTTCTGTCCATCTTTAACGCTGCAGCACATGAATCAATGAACTTGATAAAATCGCCTGATTTTACCTCATCCCACCGCTTCTGTCCAAACCCGGAATGCCCATAAAACTGCTGGAACTGCTGCTGGTAACGCCATGCGGAAGATGCCGAGATAGCACCATTTTCCTGCCGCCAGGTATTGTAGCATTGGAATGTTTCGGAAAGTGTCGGCTGCTTTTTTTTGAATTTATCTCCGTAAAACAGCAGAAGCTTATCCAACAGATCCTCTTTGTTTTTGGATACTATCTGCCTTCTCTTCCCATTTTCTACGACATAAGTTATCCACCTTTCCTGATTTTTGGAATAAGAGATCGGACTCTTATGCTGCTCGAGCATCTTATCTTTTTTACTTTTCATGATGCTTTCTCGCACACTGTTCATGTTTAAAATAGCATCATCTGGCGCGTTTTGCAAGTGATTCGCGATAAATGCCGTGATTTCATTTTTCGACGGCTCAAGAAGACGTGTCCTCTCATGTCTGGTCATTTTAAAGTGCCTCCCTGGAAGATACATTTAATGAATATGTATAATCAGATCACAGCTCCCAGTGCAGAAAAGAATTTGATACGGAAACAGAAGTGTGATATACTATTCAATACATTACGTGAAAAATAAAAGTGCGAATATTTAAAATGATGTTTATACAAATATAGCCTGCTTTCTGCATGCAGGAACCACAGCCTGATACAAGGAATATGTACGATTTCGGGGATGGAAGTAGGCTCGGAAGGGCTATTTTGTGAAAAACAATTTGAAAAGATGTGAAAAGATGGTCTGAAGCAGTATATAGAACTTGGCAGTTCTTCTACAGATCCTGGCAGCAAGATGAAATCCGAAGTCCATCAGGAGATTGTGGAATGTGGCAGGATGTGCTATAGTATCGTCAGGTGCAGTATAGATGTGGTAATAGAAATAGAGCGAGAGACTATAATAGTTGAAGCTTGGATAGCCCAGGGAGGTGGAAAGCCGCAGATGAGTGGAAAGATGAGCTGTTCAATTCATATTAATCCTTTGAAAATTCTGGCGGAGCGGAGCCCGCTCCTTTACGGCCAGTTTCTGGAGCATTTTCACCGGCAGATCTATGGGGGGCATCTTTGATCCGGAGAGTCCCTTTGCAGATGAGGACGGCTTCCGATCGGATGTGCTTGAAGCACTACGCGATATCCGGGTGCCGGTCATCAGGTGGCCCGGCGGCTGCTTTGTATCGGCATATCACTGGAAAACAGGGGTAGGTAAGGACCGCGTAGCATATTTTGACAAAGCATGGCGGGTGGAAGAACCAAACCGATTTGGAACCGATGAATTCGTGAAGTACTGCAGAAAGCTGGGAGCAGAGCCATATATCTGTACAAATGCCGGAACAGTAACGCCTGAAGAGATGAGCGACTGGGTAGAGTACTGTAATCTCGGGAATGAGGGCATCTTTGCAAAACAGAGGATGCTGAAAGGATATAAAGAACCGCATGCGGTGAAGTACT
>CAMOSC010000157.1 GCA_946624325.1 uncultured Clostridia bacterium | reverse complement strand
GGCAGGAAGGTCAGCATGCGGATGCACTTGAGCACGTCCGCGTCGGCCACATTTCTCCAGTACTGGTAAAAATCGTAGGGACTGGTCTTTTCGGGGTCGAGCCAGACGGCTCCGGAAACCGTCTTGCCCATCTTCTTGCCCTCGGAGTTGAGCAGCAGCGTGATGGTCATGGCGCCGGCATCCTCGCCGAGCTTCCTGCGGATCAGTTCGGTACCGGCCAGCATGTTGGACCACTGGTCATCGCCGCCGAACTGCAGGTTGCAGCCGTACTTCTGGAACAGCATATAGAAATCGTAGGCCTGCATGATCATGTAGTTGAACTCCAGGAAGGTCAGGCCGCGCTCCATGCGCTGCTTGTAGCACTCCGCGGTGAGCATGCGGTTGACCGAGAAATGAGGCCCGACTTCCCGCAGCAGGTTCACGTAATTCAGATCCAGCAGCCAGTCGGCATTGTTGACCATCATGGCTTTTCCTTCGGAGAAGTCGATGAAGCGGGCCATCTGCTTTTTGAAGCACTCGATGTTGTGCTGAATGGTCTCCACGGTCATCATCTTGCGCATATCGGTCTTTCCGGAGGGATCCCCGATCATGCCGGTGCCGCCGCCAAGCAGTGCGATGGGCTTATTTCCCGCCATCTGCAGGCGCTTCATGAGGCACAGCGCCATGAAATGCCCCACATGGAGGCTGTCTGCAGTGGGGTCAAAGCCGATGTAGAAAACGGCCTTTCCATTGTTGATGAGGTCGCGGATGCGCTCCTCGTCCGTTACCTGGGCAATCAGCCCGCGGGCCACCAGTTCTTCATAGATCTGCATATCTTATCCTTTCCTTTCCCCTGGAATATCCTCTGGTAATCCCAGCCTGTTCCAATAAGGAAAACCCCCCGTCCTTTTCATTGATTTAAAAAGGACGAGGGGGGAATCTCGTGGTACCACCTTTTTTCACAGGACGCTCACGCGGCCTGCCTCATAAGTACGTCTCACCGGGAAAGCTCAAACCCCTTCCATAAAGCCGCTTCATACCGGAATACGCCTGTTCTGAATGTTTCAGCAAGACCATCTTTACAGATGATGCCGGCACAGGATCCACTTGAAGCGCTGCTCTGAATAAGAGCCCGCGGGAAAAGAACCTTCAGCAAAATCATACTCTGACGGGATAACGGCTGTCACCTGGCCGCCGCAGCCTACTGCCCTGAAAGGTTTCCGCCGAATAACCGGCATGTTTCCGGCCTTTAAGCAGGCCCCCTCTCTCGGAAAGGGTTCGGTGCGGAGCTCCGGGATGTATTCGGTAACAGTCCCTGGCGCGCCTCTCACCTGCCGGCTGCTCTCTGTGCCCGTCGCTGAAACCTACTCTTTCCCTTCATCGCTGTAGCTCTGAGTATACAATGAAAACCCGCAAAAGTCAACCCGTTTTACTGCGTTACCTCATACTGTTTCCCGTAGAGCGGTTCATCCGCCATGAGGCTCAGATAATCCTCAAAGCGGTCCTGCGGGATTTCCGTATCGAAATACCAGGCTTTACCGGAATCGTAATCATACTGCAGCTGCATATAGGGCTCCAGCATCTCTCCCTGCTTACTGAAGAAGATGTAGTACTCAGTCGAAGCCCCGCCGGAGGTACACACAACGATTCCGCCCGCATTGCCGGCCATGGGATAAATATCATCCACGCCAAAAATGGTCTGATCCAGATTCGGCACAATGTTCAGGATTTCACCGCCGGCATGGGAGAACATGCGGACGGCGGAGCGCACGCCGCTCGGGAACCGGACGATCAGTTCACCGGATCCGTCGGCATCAATGTCATAGATATAATACCAGATCTCCTCCGGACTGACAGCAAACATTGCCCAGTTCTGCCGGATGAAATCAAGGTATATGCTGTCTTCGGCGGAAACGACAGGGGCGCCTTCCTCCGTCAGCATCTTACGCGCGGCATCCAGGCTCATACCCTCAGGTGACGGAAGCCACGGCAGGTCGCCCAGCCCGTCGCCGTACCAGCTGGCGAGAAGGTCGTCTCCGCGCACCTCCCATACCCATTCAAGCCAGGCCGTGTAGGTTTCCCGGTCAATCAGCTCCCCGTCGCGCGTATAGCTGTGCAGGTAAGTATAATCCGGCTGCCTTCTGCTTTCATGCATGTAGACTCCGGCAGAGAAGAACGCGCCGTCGCTGTCGAAGCGGAATTCCTCCAGGGTATCCGCCCAGTTTTCATCCCCCATGCTGGTATAGAGGAAAAAGCCGCCCCAGGAATCCTGAAAGACGCAGTACCTGCATCCTCCGGCCACATTGACATCAAACCCACGCCTGAACAGGGAAAGAAGCTCCCCTTCCCTGTAAGTCCAGACATTCAGATACCCGACCGGGTCCTGTGTGGGCTTGTCCATATAAAGCAGCTCGGGCGTCTCATCGCCGTCCAGGTCACAGAAGGCGACGGGCATCGGTACATTCAGAAAAGACCCGCCGTAAGCCTGCCAGTCATAGGCCCTGATGGTATCCGCGTTCTCTTCCAGAACCAGCCTGTAAGCGCTCTGCCAGCTGTCATATCCGGCAAAACCCGGAGTGTGTGCTTCCCGAATTGAGGCTTTCCAGTCTTCGACCGCTTCGAAGTCATAGCCCGGCTGATTCAGGGCATATCCTTTGCCCGGCCTCTGCTGGTATTCGTCCAGAAGCAGGACATTCTGATACTCATAGTCGTTAAAGATCTTCTCGGAGAAAGCGTCCGGCGTGACCGTCCCCCTGTACCAGGGCATGGTTGAAAAATATGCAGTCAGCTCCGGCGAAGAAAAAATCCTGCCGTGCCTGGCATAAATCTCGTTCTTGCCGTAGCTGAGTACCTGCGGGGGTACATCGGCAAGCTCCTCCTCCGTAAGGTAGCGTTCCGCGGAATACGGGAAAATGTAGTCCCCCGTCTCAGCCGCAGATGCCCTGTCCGCAGGTAGGACCGGGAACAAGGCCAAAAACAGAAGAAGACAAAAGGCGAGTACCGATTGCAGAATCGCAGATGATTTCCGTTTAGATTTCTGTTTCATCTTCACACCTCCCGGGACATTTCCTTCCGGATCGGATGGTGGAAAAACCATCCGCCACCCGATTCAGCAGGAGAACATTCGCAGCCTCCGGCTGCTTTCGTCTATCACCCGGCAGATGTGAAAGCTCGCGAGCGGCTTCCACACCTGCCGGGTTTCTGCGAAAAACAGACAAGCTCCAAAAACAGCCATACCGGCCGCTTCAGGAGCCTGCTCACAACTGTATAGAACCAGTGTAGCACGTTCTGTTGTTTCTGTAAATAAACATTTTCAACCGTTCAGAGCCAGGCGAAAACCCGGAAGAGATCATAGATTTCCGCCAGTTGAATCACTGATCTCTCCCGGGTTTACATCCGGCGGGCACGCTGCCCCGGAAACAGCACTTTTCTCCATTTTCCGGGTCTGCCTCTGAGTAGGTGCCGCATGGGCTCTTTATTATTATATATCGTCCGGTTTTATTTCCACAGAAGCTCCACCGGGCAGTGATCCGAGCCGAAGATCTCCGTGTGGATCTTCGCGTCCGAAATCCGGTCTCTTCCGAATTCCGATACCACAAAGTAATCAATGCGCCAGCCGGTGTTCTTCTCCCTGGCCTTCATGCGGTAGGACCACCAGGAATACTCTACTTTATCCGGATAAAGATAGCGGTAGGAATCAATAAATCCGGCTTCCAGCAGCGCCGAAAACTGTCCCCGCTCCTCATCCGTAAATCCCGCGTTCATATGGTTGGTCTTCGGATTTTTCAGGTCAATCTCCTGATGGGCCACATTCAGGTCTCCGCAGAGGATCACGGGCTTCTTCCCCGAACCCTCGGCCTCCAGGCTCTTCAGATAAGCGCGGAAAGCGTCCTCCCACTGCATCCGGTAATCCAGGCGCTTCAGCCCGTCCTGGGAATTGGGCGTATAGCAGGTAACCATGTAGAAATCCGGAAATTCCGCCGTGATCACGCGTCCCTCCGTATCATGCTCCGGAATGCCGATGCCGTACCGCACGGAAACAGGCTCCTCCTTTGTAAACATGGCAGTCCCGGAATAGCCTTTTTTCTCCGCGTAATTCCAGAACTGATGGTAGCCTGGCAGATCCAGGCTGATCTGTCCGGCCTGCAGCTTGCTCTCCTGTATACAGAAAATGTCCGCATCCGCACTTAGAAAATAATCCGTAAACCCCTTCTGAACGCAGGCCCTGAGGCCGTTTACATTCCAGGAAATCATTTTTTTCATAACCGCTGTCCTCCCAGGCTGCCGCGGGAATCTGTCCCGCTTACAGTTCCGAAATATTTATGGAACCGATTCTGCCGATATCGGCTAAACCGCACCCATTGACACCCATCATATCAGAATTCCGCCTGCCAGGCAACGGCTTTTTACTGTTCAGCCAGGCAACGGATTCCAGCTTTTTACGGGTATTCCCGAACCCCGGTCAAACAGTTCTCGCGCCTATCACTGCTCCTGCTCTTTCGCCGTCTCAATTTCCCAGTACTGCAGCTCATCGTCATAGTCCAGCAGGACAAGCCTCACATTGCTTTTTGCCTCCGTCCCCTCGGCTGCGAGGGCAAGACGGATATCACTTACGCTGTGCAGGATCCACCTTCCGTCCACCCACTCCGGCGTCCACCCCTGAAGCATATCCTCCGGAGAAAGAGCGCTGACAATGACATTGCTTCCGTTTTCATCAGAAGTCGTCTCTGCTTCCGCGCTGACAGCCAGTTCTTCATTGCTGAGCGGGATAAGGCTGTACCACATCGGCCCCCGGCTGACCAGGAAAAAGCGCTGGCTCAGATTCCCTAAGCTTCCTTCCGGATAAAGCTGTACGTTTGAAAGCTCTTCAGAATGTCCTTCGTCTCCGTAGACATCCAGGAGAAGACCGCTGGCGCTGTTTCTGAGCAGCAGCGGCTTGTCATCGCCAAAGAGGACTCCAGCCGCCCTCAATCTGTCCCATGGGATCGTTTCTTTCCCGGCAGGAGCGCTTTCATCTTCTCCGGCAGGAGCGCTTTCGTATCCCCCAACAGGAACCCTTTCTTTTTCTCCGACAGGCGTGCTTTCTTTTTCCCATGCAGGAACGCTGTCCTCTCCCGTTACAGCAGTTTTCTCCCCATCTGTACCGGATCCGGGCATCAAAGCCCTTCCGGAAAGCTCTTTCTGTTCTGCAATCCGGTATTTCCCGGCGGTCAGGACGCTTTCCGCATCGGTATCGTAAGCTGCCTTTTCGTCGAATGTTGCCGTGGTTTCATAGGTAATCCGTGCGATTCCCTCCGCACCGCCGGCATAATTCCGGATAGGAACATCGCTGCCCGGAACAGGAATCCCAAGCCGTGCAAGCTTTTGCAGATACTCCTGCTCCTGCCATCCGCCTTCCTGGTTCGTACCCAGATATCCGGACTCCAGGATATCCAACCTGCCGTCTGAATAACGAAGCACCGCGAAGACATCGGAGCTTCCATCCGCAAACATCCACTCCCTGCGGTGAATCTCCATAACCAAACGCGTTTCATCAGATACGGTGTACAGGAAAAACTCCGCGAGCATGTCCCCCGCACACGCGAGGTCATACATTCCTTCCACAGACGTACCACTGCTACTGGCCTGCAGTGCCGAAAAATCCAGCGTATCCGCAGGGATTGCCTTCCCGTCTTCCGGTTCATATACGGTAACTGTCGGAGTGAGAACAGTCCTGACAGATTCTCCTCCGTCATAGGTCAGGCTTCGGTTTTCTGTTTTGTCAAGAGACACAAGTATAAGCTCATTGGTTCCGTCTCCGTCAAGGTCTGCCTCTGCGCGGCCGACCGGTCCGCCCTGAAATCCCGTTTCCCACTGCTGTGCTGCAGTCGCGCCGTCATGGCGCACCACGGCGTCATATTCCGTGCCGTAGAGGATTTCCGCAGATTCCGTGTCTTCCATGCTCTCTTCCGTTTCCAGTGCCTCCGTTGTCCCCATCCCCGGCGGCAGGATAACCGGATCCGTCCGGTTCCACCTCCAGACCCCAAGCATCAAGAGGACGATAGCCGCAGC
Organism: uncultured Clostridia bacterium; assembly: GCA_946624325.1. Taxonomy (GTDB): domain Bacteria; phylum Bacillota; class Clostridia; order Lachnospirales; family Lachnospiraceae; genus Anthropogastromicrobium. The sequence continues at coordinate 1,581 of CAMOSC010000157.1, read as the reverse complement.
AGCGCCTGACAGGCCAATTGCCCGGAACAGGAGCACGGAATTCTTCATGCTCTTCTTCCTCTGCAGCTGCTCCTGCCGCTTCTTCTGGCGCAGCATATCCTCAAGCATCTGCTCCTCAGTACCGCCGAAGGCGCGTACCAGATCTTCTCCGCTCATACCGGAATACCCTCCTTTTCCAGATACGTCTTCAGCTTCCCCTTTGCTCTCCAGAGTATCGTGCTCACCTTGCCTTCGCTGTACCCGAAGGACCTCGCGATCTCTGACACCGGTTCCATCAGAAAGCACCTGCGGAGCAGAATGTTTCTCTGCTCCTTAGGCAGGGTCTTTAAAAAAGCGTTCATGATACCCTCCAGTTCTGCCTCCGCTGCCTGTTCCTCCAGCCTGTTGTCCGGAATGCACGCCTCCATCTCATCGGTAAGCTCCACGATAGCGGCATTGCGCTTTTTTGCGTTCCTGAATTCCAGGCGGCCAAGCGCCAGGTTCCGGCAGATCTTCAGCAGCCAGGCCGGAAAGAAGCGGGGCCTTACGGGCGGGATCGACTGCCAGGTCTTCATCCACGTATCATTCCGGTTTTCCTCCGCATCCTCCCTGCTCTCGAGGATACGGTAGGAAAGGCGGAAGACATCGCCCCCGTAAAAACGATCCGTCAGACGCACAGCCTCCTCATCCCGCCGGAAATACAGCTCGATAATCTGCTCATCCGAAAGCCTTGTTTCCTCCCGTAATCCCGAGTCGGGAAAAACAGATTTCTGACTCATCTGTCAGGTCCTCCCTTTCACTTTTGCCGCCCTTGCACCGGTAAGGCTTCCGGCTGCATCCTGCAGGATCAGCTTCGCGCCGTAAGGATAAAAGCCCGAGTCTCCCGTCGTGAGGACATCTTCATAAACCCCCGGGAGCAGCTCCTCTGCCTTATCCGCCCCGATCACCGCATTGCCTGCAAGCAGTCCATCAGAACCCCATGAGGCATCAATCCAGGCAATAGCGCTCTCCTGCTCGCTTTTGACTTCGGAGAGAACAGCCGTCAGCCGGTTTTCTGCCGCCCATGCGCTTTGGGAAATACAGAGACCAAAAGCTGCTGCCAGCGCTGAAAGCCGCTTCACCGATAAACGCCATCCTGAGATACCTTTGTTTTTACATCTGTTGCTGGTCTGTCTGTTCATCTGTCTTTTCATCTCTTTCTCCTCCCGTAATTCTTTGTAATTGGTTCCTGTTCAATTACTGTAATTCGTTACTGTTCAGAGCCAGACTCCAGAAATGGAAAAAAGCGCCATTTTGGGAGTTGTGGCGTGCTCGCCAGATGCAAATCCATGAAAAGCACGGATTTCAGCCAGCTGAACCCATGTTTTTCATGGATTTGCGCCTGGCTCTGAACAGTAACAGGAAAACAACCGGCATTATTACAGGTTTTCCCTCGCGGAACAAATAGCCCGCAAATTCTTGTCCGAAGCCTGTTCTGCTGCTCTGTTTTCCTTCTCATCCTGAAAGACGGAAAAAGGAAGAAGATCTCACAGTTTTTTTAAAAAATTTTTTAAAAAATTTCAATTCGTGCCGGCCTTCATTTTCGCGGGCTTCGTGCGGACC
>CAMOSC010000156.1 GCA_946624325.1 uncultured Clostridia bacterium | reverse complement strand
CTGATTCCGGCGTTTTCTATAACGTCTTTGTGCTGTCAGGGGTATGTTTTCCCGGAAAATCCGCCGAATGCGGCAAGCGGTTTTCATGGTTTCTGACAGGCTCTGTAAAAGGACCCGGATACGGAAAGTTTCGCCCTTCCCCATCCGGGTCCTGTTCTCATATTCTTATAGTGCAGAAACGAAAGCGCCTGTTCTCTTCAGAGCGAGCCTCCGGAAATGACATACGGGCTTACTCTTCTGCCGAAAATCCCACGGCCGCCCGAAGGCCGTTCACTTCCACATTGTCCTCCACAGGAATCACCAAACACTTGCGCCCGTCGATCATCCTGGTCTTGATCAAACTGATGCAGTCCGGCGGGACCTGAATTTTGATATCCGCGGTTTTCAGCTCCATCTTTTTATTCTGCACCACGTTTCCGGCCAGGAAAGTCGTCTTTTCTCCCGCTATATCGCTGTAGATGCGGTCAAACTGCTCCATATTCTCATCCGGTGCGCCGCAGTCCTCCAGGATTTTCCGAACCTGAGGCTTATCCAGGCGAAGCGGATCCGCATCCTCCTTATGCTCCTCCACCAGGCTGCTCAGCTCCTCCTGGACCGATGTCACCACGCTGTACGCGCAGGCTTCCCCCAGCGTCTCCGAGAGAATATCCTGGAAGGTTTCCTTTGAGACCTTGTAGGACATGGGGGTCGGTCCTCCGATACAGCCGTCGATCAGCTCGGAATGCAGGATTTCCGGTTTTTTCGCATAATACAGCAGGCTGTGGATATCCGTATTACGGTCCTGGAAGGCCGGGAAGAGGAAAGCGTTTAAAGGCAGCTCGATCCACAGGTCCTGCGGCCGGTTTGCGATGGTGTTTTCCTCAGCATTGTAATAAAGACCCGGGGCAGAAAGCACGGCCGGGCAGATGGCGCAGAGCAGGTATTCATACACGTACTCCGACATGTCGTCCATTTCAAGATTATCCGTGCCGCGTCCCGGGATATCGTAATTTCCGTGAATCAACACGATATAATAATCCTCGCCGTATTCATAGTTCTCGATCACCTTCTGATAGAAGGCGTCTAACAGCTCCTCATCCTTCAGACCGCTGTCCCTGAGCGCCAGCAGGAATTTCTGTCCTTCCCCCTCCATCTCCTGCTCAATACTGTAGTCCAGGGTGTGCAGGTTTTTCCCGATCGCCCCGGAAAGGGCCTTTTTGAAAATGTCATAATATTTAAAGATCTCATCCTCGGAAAGCGTGAGAAACGACCCGGAATTCTTCATGCGGATCTTTTTTTCATGATCCACCAGACAGCCCGCAATCCGGTCTATGGCGCTCTCATTTTTGCGGAAGATTTTCTTGATTTCCGATATGTCTTTTTTGTTCATCAGTGCGTATTTACCCCCTGGTTCTGTCTTCTATGACAAAAGTCAAAAATCTCTGTTCCGGCGTTTGCCGCGCCGGATCCGCGCCGCCGAAAACGGCCTCACGGGCGCATCATGCTGCGGAGGCGGGAAGCTGCCCAGGCGGCAGCAGAAACAATTTCCCGGATCTCCTCCGCGGTATTTCCCGGGCCGAGAGAGAATCTCAGGGATCCGCGGGCAAGGGTTTTTGAAAGACCGATTGCCGTCAGGACATGGCTGGGATCCAGAGACCCCGATGCGCAGGCGGACCCGGAAGACGCCGCTATTCCCCTGCTGTCCAGCAGAAGCAGCAGCGATTCGCCCTCCAGTCCTTCAAAGCAGATGTTGACATTTCCGGGAAGCCTGCGCGTACGGCTTCCGTTCAGGCGGGTCCCGGGGATACGGAGCAGTCCGTCCGTCAGGGCATCCCGCAGGGCCATAACCCGTCCGTTTTCCTCCTCCATCCGGTCGCAGCTCTCACGCAGGGCAGCTGCCATGGCGGCAATCCCGGGCACATTTTCCGTTCCCGCGCGTTTCCCGCGTTCCTGAGCTCCGCCCTCTATCAGACTGGCCAGCGGGGCGCCTTTTCTCACATAAAGCGCTCCGACACCCTTGGGGCCCCCGAATTTATGGGCGGATACGGAAAGGTAGTCCACGCAGTCCTCACCCACCCGGATCGGCAGATGTCCCGCGGCCTGGACCGCATCCGAATGAAACAGCACGGAGGCTTCCCGGCAGACGGCACCGATTTCCCGCACCGGCAGGATGGTTCCGATTTCGTTATTCGCATACATGACGGACACCAGGGCAGTATCCGGGCGGATGGCCCGCTTTACCTGGTCCGCCGTCACGATTCCGTCTTCATCAGGCTGCAGCAGCTCCACCGAAAACCCTTCCTGACGCAGTTTTTCCAGGGTATTCAGCACCGCGTGATGTTCTATGACCGTAGATATGATATGGCGTTTTCCCTTCGCCGCGCCTGCGAGGGCGGCGGACCGGAGCGCCTGGTTGTCGGATTCGCTTCCGCCGGAGTTCATGTACAGTTCCGAGGGCGCGGCGCCGAGGCATTCCGCTATCGTACGGCGCGCACTGCTCAGGGCGGCCGAAGCGGCCTGCCCGGGGCCATGCAGGCTGGAAGGATTCCCGTATACTTCCTCCAGCATCGCGGTCATCACCTTAACAGCCGCAGGGCGCATGGGTGCCGTAGCCGCATAATCCGCATAAATCATTTTTCAATCCTCCTCCGTACCGGAAGACAGACACCGTCCAGTCCGCATATACTTAAAATGCAGGGATTCCCCGCCGCATTGCGGGAACAGGGAATCCGTGTTTCCGTTACGTGAAAAAAAAGTGGCATTTTCAGCTGAAGAGAAGTATAATAGAGGCAAACGCCGGTTGTCAACCGCTTTTGCTCCCCCCGTCCCGGGAAGTAAGGAACTGCCATTCTCGGGCCGGGCCGGAAGATCACGAACTGTTATCATCAGACCGGGTGACGACCGGCAGGAATACGCCGCGCGGCGTCTTCCGTCACATCCCTTTTGTTCCTGTTCAGAACCAGGCGGCAAGCTCGGGAGAAAACAAGAATTCGATTGGCATAAATCCGTGTTTTCTCCCGGGATTGTCCTCCGGCGGACACGCCGCAACGCAGGAACGGCATCTTTTCGCCATCTCCGCAGTCCGGCACTGAACAGTTCCCTCTTTTTTATTATCAGGAGGATCACATGATATCACAGCTTTACCGCGATATGCTTAAAACCAAATCCGTAATCCGTCAGCTCTCGGAGTATGCCACCAGGCGCGGAAACGAAATCGGCTACGAAAATGTATTTGATTTCAGTCTCGGAAACCCCTATGTACCGGTTCCCGGAACCTACAGCGACGCCGTAATCAGGCTTCACGAGACCCTGCCCTCCTCCGCCCTGCACGGTTATTCCCCCACACTCGGGCATCCCGTCTACAAAAAGAAAGTGGCAGAGTCCCTTACGGAGCGTTTCGGCATTCCCTATACCCCGGAGCTCATTTTCCCCACCAGCGGTGCGGCTGCGGCCCTTGCCCACGCCTTCCGCGCGGTTGTCCTTCCCGGCGAGGAAATCCTCACCTTCGCACCTTATTTCTCCGAGTATGACCAGTATGTCAACCTCACCGGAGCAGTGCTGCGTGCGGTTCCGGCGGACACGGAAACCTTCCAGATCAATTTCCGGGCTTTTGAGGAGATGCTGAACGAGAACACGGCCGCTGTCCTGATCAATACCCCGAACAACCCCTCCGGAATTGTCTATTCCGAGGAAACCATAAAGCACCTCGCGGATATCCTGCGTGAACGCCAGGAACGCTTCGGCCATGAGATCTTCCTGATTTCCGATGAGCCCTACCGGGAGATCGTCTTTGACGGGAAAACCGCACCGTGCATCGCCGCGTTTTACGACAATACCATCACCTGCTATTCCTTTTCAAAGTCGCTCTCCCTGCCCGGCGAGCGCATAGGCTATGCGGCGGTCAGTCCGAGATGCAGCCACGCGGATGAACTTGTTCCCATGATGGGGCAGATTTCCCGCGGCATCGGCCACAACTGTCCCTCCTCCACCATACAGCTTGCCGTCTCCGAGGTTATCAATGAGACAGCCGACATGTCGGTCTATGAGGCCAATATGAACCTGCTCTATGACAAGCTGACGGAGCTTGGCTTTACCTGCGTTCGCCCCGGAGGTACCTTCTACATCTTCCCGAAGGCCCTCGAGCAGGATTCCGTTGCCTTCTGCAAAAAGGCGCTTCAGTACGACCTCATCATGGTTCCCGGAGACGGCTTCGGAACCCCGGGATATTTCCGCATGGCCTACTGCATCGCCACGGAGAAGGTACAGCGTTCGCTCGCAGCGCTTGAGCGCTTTGTCATGGCGGAATACCGCTGAGCGAATGCCGGTCCGGCAGACGTTTCCCAGGCCGCGCCCGCTTCCGGGCACATCCGCTGATACGCAGCGGATAAGACATTCCGTCGGACATCAGAATAAGCAAGCCCGCAGGCGTCTTACACGCCTTCGGCTCCCTGCGCAGAACGGGTTCAGGCAGCTTCAACCGCCTGAACCCGTTCTTTCTCATACAGTTTTTTGCAGCCCCTGCCCGCGCACGCCCTGAGCCTGCCCGGATGACAGCTACTCCACCAGCTGTAAAATATTGATCAGCAGCACCCAGACCAGACCGTAATAGGAGACCACTGCCACCAGGTCGTTCACCGTGGAGATGAGCGGGCCGGAGGCGGCTGCCGGGTCGATGTGCAGCTTCTTGAAGATAATCGGGATCAGTGTTCCCATCATGCTGGAAATCACCATGGAAAGAATCAGGGAGATTCCGATGCAGCCCGATACCGCAAAGGAAAACATGGGGCTTTTTCCCTTCAGCAGCATGATATAAATGCCGACCGCCACAAAGGACAGGCCCGCCAGCAGCAGGCTGTTCACAAAGCCCACCTTCATCTCTTTCCACACCAGCCCCATTTCCTGGCCAAAGGTAAGCCCCTCGTCCATCAGCACCCGGATCGTAACGCCGAGGGACTGGGTGCCCACGTTACCGGCCATGCCCAGGATCACCGACTGAAAGCTCACCACAATCGTCAGCTGGGCTACCAGGGGCTCGAAAAGACCTACCACGGAAGATACGAGAAGTCCCAAAAACAGCAGGATGATCAGCCAGGGAAGGCGCTTTCTCAGACTTGCGGAGAGCGGCTCACGCAGGTCCTCCTCCTCGGTCAGACCGGCCATCTTAGCATAGTCCTCGCCCAGCTCCTCATCCACGGCCTCCACCACGTCCCAGGATGTGAGGACGCCGAGGATTCTCCTGTCCGTATCCAGCACCGGAATGGAATCCTCCGAGTAGTTCTTGAGCTGTTCAATGCATTCCGAGACATTTTCCTTGGCATACACATAGGGATAGGAGGTGACAATCAGGTCCTCCAGATCCGTGAATTCCCGGGCGATAATCAGGTCCTTCAGGTCAATGGCGCCGCAGAAATGCTCCTGGTCGTCCACCACATAGAGGGTGGAAATGTTGTCATTCTCCGCCGCCTGGTCTATCATGGCCCGCATGGCCTGCCGCACGGTGGAGCCCCTGCGGATGGTTATGAAGTTGGTCGTCATGCGGCTTCCGATCTCATCCTCGTCGTAGGACTGGATCAGGTCGATATCCTGCCTGGCCCCCTCATCCATCAGCTCACGGATCTCACTGCTCTTTTCCTCATCCAGTTCATCCAGAATGTCCACCGCGTCGTCCGAATCCATGTTTTCCAGGATCGCGGCCGCAGTCGCCACATTCAGCTCGGCCAGATAGGGCTGGGCTTCATCGCCCAGATAGGCAAAGACCTCTGATACGTTCTCAACGCCCAGAAGATGGTAAAGGCGGAGTCTGTCCTGCGCCGTAAGCTCTCCCAGCACCTCCGCGATATCGTTCTCATGATAATCCGCAAGACGGTCCCGCAGTTCATCGTCGGAGATGCCGCTGCGGATCAGCTCCGAGAGCTCGCTCACGTAGTCCGGTTTGTCGGGGATTTCCTCCTCCGCTTCCTTCTGTTCCTGGGCGTCCGGTTCCGGGGAGGCGTTCAGCAGTACGTCCGCCGCCTCCTCTTCTTCGGAGGGGCTCTCCTCCGGGGGTTCCTCAAGATTTTCCTGCAGATTCTCCTGCAGTTTGTCCTCTTCCGGGTACCGGTCCTGTGCCTGAATTTCCTCCATCACCGTGAAAACCGCGGGATTAGCGGTTTCCTGAACGCTTTCCTGAACGTTTTCACGGCCGGTTTCAATTTCGCTCATACTTCATCTCCCATGTACCTGTCTCAGTACACCAGGTGGCATAAAACAACAGGCTGCTCCGGCCCTCATAAGAGACATTTGCCAAGGCCGTGTGAAAAAACACCGCAGGGCTGCGTGCGCCATTAAGCGCGCGCTCCCGCCCTGCTCCCTCATTCGGAGTTCCCGCAGCGCAAAAAGACACGCTGCTCCACCCCTCATGAGAGACGCTCGCCAAGACCGTAAGGAAAAATGCTCATGCCGCGGGCATGGCCTTTTTTTACGGCTTTGGCTCACTGTTTTTTTGTTACTGTTCAGAGCCAGATGCAAATCTGTGGTGTATGATGGATTCCGCTGGCGGAAATCCATCATACACCGCAGATTTGCATCTGGCGAGCACGCCACAACTCCAGAAATGGCGTTTTTTGCCATTTCTGGAGTCTGGCTCTGAACAGTAACGTTTTTTTACATCATTTCTCCGCACTTTCGAAGATCTGCGCGATCGGCGAATCCGCCGGCAGAATCAGCGTTTTCTTCCCGCTTGTCAGGGATGCCTTCGCCGCGTCAAGCGAGCGGACAAACTCGTAGAAATCAGCTCTTTCTTCCGTATTATAGGCCTCTGCCAGAATCCGCATGTACTCGCTCTCACCCTCGGCTATGGTTCTTGCGGCCTCGGCATTGGCGTCGGAGATCATAATGGAAATCTCCTTATCCGTGGAGTTGCGGATTTTCTTTGCCTCGGAGTCGCCTTCCGCCTGATAGCTGGCGGCAATCTGATTGCGCTCCGAAATCATGCGCTCGTAAACCGCCTCCTTATTGTCCTCCGGGAGGTCCAGCTGTTTGATTTCCACGGAGAGGATCTCAATTCCGTAGGATTCCATGGATGTGCCGATCACCCCGAGGATATCCGCCTGAAGCTCTCCATCCCTTGCGGCGATGACCTCATTCTGCGTAAGGCTGCTGATCGCATTCTTTGCCGCGTTGAAAACCGCGGCGTCAATTCTGCCCTCCGCGGCTGACACGGAACGGTTCAGCGTACGGGCAAAGATCTGGGGATCGGAAATTCTCCAGAGCACATAGCTGTCCTCAATCATGGTCTTTTTATCCTTGGTGATGACATCCGAGGGGGCAAGGTCATAGACCAGGATCTGACGGGGAAGCGTTTCCTGGGTCTCCAGGAAGGGGACCTTCAGGCTGAGGCCTGCAGTGCTCTTTACCCGGTCAATCCGGCCGAAACGCATGATCAGCGTGTATTCATCCTCCGCGGTAACCACCATGGAGAGCATCAGGGTTATCAGAATCAGCAGCGCTGCAATACCGGCTGCAATCAGTCCCGCTTTCTTTTTCATCGCTTATTGTCCTCCTTCCCTGGTATTGGAAGAACTTCCCGGAGCTGCAAGGCTCCCCTCCAGTCCGTCCGGAAATTCGTGCAGCATGGTCTGCACCGAGCTCTCCCCGCCGATAATCACCGTCATA
>CAMOSC010000155.1 GCA_946624325.1 uncultured Clostridia bacterium | reverse complement strand
ATTTTGCAGCCACGCCTGCAAAAAGCGCAGCCGTGGGCAAAATATGTCTCCTCTCTGTCATGAAACCTGTATGCGCGGGACCGGGGCAGAAGGGCGGCTTACACACCGCGGCATGCTCCGGACGGATACACGTAAAACAGTATACACGAATTCCCGGTCCGCATCAAGCAGATACTCCGGAAGCGTAATCATCGCTTCCCCGCGGAGAAGATGGAATCGGAAGGGCCATCAGCTATAGGACAGACCTATAACAGGCTATCGGTTTCGGAAAATTGACAGAGAAGAAAAAAGAAAGTATAATCCAGATATACCCGATATCGTGGTAACTGTTCAGAGCCAGGCGCAGATCTGTGAGTAAACATGGATTCAGCTGGCTGAAATCCATGTTTACTCACAGATCTGCATCTGGCGAGCACGCCACAACTCCAGAAATGGCATCTTTTCGCCATTTCTGGAGTCTGGATCTGAACAGTTACATATCGTGCAGGCGTTTCACGGTACCCGGCCAAATACAGAAAAAGAGGAGAATTGATTATGAAAAAGCTTGACAGATTTGCATCCCTTTCCCTTGCAGCCGCACTGGTCCTTTCCTGCGGTACAGCTGCCTCCGCGGAGGAAGCCAGTTCTGACGCTTCGGAAGGCGAGCTTGAGGTTATCACCGTAGGCGCTTCCGCTACACCGCATGCCGAAATTCTGGAATTCGTGCAGGATGCCATTGAAGAATACGGCTATAAGCTGGATATCATTATTTTTGACGACTATGTGCTTCCGAACGTAGCCCTTGCCGATGAGGAGCTGGATGCAAACTATTTCCAGCATACCCCGTATCTGGATGCTTACAACGAGGCAAACGGAACCGATCTGGTGGGAGCGGAAAAGATCCACTATGAACCCTTCGGAATTTACGGAAACGGAGTGGAGGATCTTGCGGACCTGGAGGAAGGCGCCACCATTATTATTCCGGCGGATGATTCCAATGAGACGCGCGCACTTTTCCTGCTTCAGCAGGAAGGCCTGATTGATCTGGACGCGGATGCCACGGTACTCACCGGCGTCACCACGCTGGATATCGCCGATGACCACGGTTTCAAGATTACAGCCGTACAGGCGGATACGGTTTCCGCTCAGCTCGACAACTCCGATGAGGGTTCCATTGCTGTTATCAACGGCAACTATGCACTGCAGGCGGGCTTAAAGATTTCCGATGCCCTTGCAATCGAGGATGCCTCCGGCGAGGCTGCCCAGACCTACGCCAATGTCATTGCCGTGCGTCCGGACGATGTGGACTCCGACAAGATCCAGGCTCTGCTTTCCGTGCTGCTCACACCGGAAGTGGCGGATTTCATGAATGAGGAGTACAACGGCGCGGTGCTTCCGGTGTTTGAACTGGAGGAGGAAGAGGAATCCACCGAGGAGATTTCCACTGAAGAGGAATAACGGATACCGTTGGTATTGATGTTGCCGGGCGGGATGCGAAAGCGCATTCCCGCCCGGTTTTTTTCTGTTGTGCTCCGGAAAAGTTTGTATTATAATAAAAATGATTATACGTTGCACCGTGAAAGCAGTCCGGACACAGGAATACGTGGGATTTCCCTTTCCGCTGTTCGGCCGCATTGCAGAAAAGGGTACCTGAACAGTATCCAAAAAAAAGGAGGGTATTATGGAACCGAAGGAAGTGCTCAACGACATTAAGGGAAAGATTGACGGTCTTCTTGACAAGACCGACCTGGATGAAAAGGCCGTGGCAGCCGCCGGAGAGCTTAAAAAGAAGGTTAATGAGCTTCTTGATAAGACCGATCTGGACGAGAAGGCGGTGGAAGCGGTCACGGGCCTGAAGGATAAGGTTGGCGAGCTGCTGGACAAGACCGATATTGACGACAAGATCGTGGCAAAGGCATCGGAGCTGAAAGACAAAATCACCGGTGCATTCAAATCATAATCCGAAAATGATCAGACGGCTGTGCGATCAAATGCATGGCCGTCTGATGCTGTTCACGAAGCAATAAGCCGTTTGCAGGGAAGCAGGAGCGTATTTATGCTGTATCAGATCAGAAATGCCACCGTATCTCTTGGCGGGAAAACCATTCTGAACCGGATTTCCTTTGAAATCCGTGGGACCGAGCGGATTGCCCTGGTGGGAGAGAACGGTGCCGGAAAAACCACCCTGCTGCGGATGATTGCGGGGGAACTGGTCCCGGACAGGGATGATAAGGTGCCGGGTGTTATCACTTCGGCCAGAAAACTGAGCGTCGGCATGCTCAGGCAGATCACGGATCCCGGGGAACTCGCCATGACGGTGGATGCCCTTCTGACCGCGGCTGCCCCGGCGCGCGAGGATGAACGGGAGTTTTATGCCTATCAGGCGGAGTACGACCGCATTTTTACCGGCTTCGGCCTGGCAAAGGAGGATAAGAAGCGGCTGCTTTCGGCCTTTTCCGGCGGGGAACAGACAAAAATCTCCCTGATCCGGCTGCTTTTGGAAAAGCCCGATATCCTCCTGCTGGATGAGCCGACCAATCATCTGGATATGCGGACTTCGGAATGGCTGGAGGAGTATCTGAAGGGCTATGGTAAGGCCGTGGTCATGGTCTCGCATGACCGCTTTTTCCTGGACCGCACCGCGGAGACGGTCTATGAGCTTTCCGGGGGAACACTGGAAAAATATGCCGGAAATTACAGCGTTTACCGGGCCGAAAAGAAGCGGCGCGAGCGTGCCGGGAGAAAAGCCTGGGAGCGGCAGCAGGAGGAAAAGGAGCATCTGGAGGAGCTGATCGAGCGATTTAAGCACAAGCCCAGGAAAGCAGCCTTCGCCAGGACGCGGCGCCGGATCCTGGAGCGGATGGAGGAGACTGCCCGCCCGGCGGTAAAGGACACGGCGCCGGTAATCGAACCGATCGTTCCGGAGAACCCCGGAAGTCGGCATGTGCTGGACGCGGAGCACGCAAAGCTCGGGTTTACCGTACCTCTGTACGAGCTCTCCCTGCGCATTACGAGGGGGCAGAAGCTGGCCGTTATCGGGGAGAACGGGGCGGGGAAGAGCACGCTTCTGTCGGCGGCGGCAGGGCGTATCCCGCTTCTGGACGGGAGTATGCGGCTTGGAAAGCAGATTTCTGCCGGCTATTTTGACCAGCATACCGCTGCGCTGCCCCCGGAGCCCGTCAGCGTGCTGGAGTACTTCTGCAGGCATTATCCGGCGCTTACGGAAAAGGAGGCGCGCGGGATTCTGGCGAAATACCTGTTTGGCGGGCGTGATGCGTCAAAGCCGCTGCAAGGCCTCTCGGGAGGAGAGCGGGTGCGGCTGGCCCTTGCCGTACTTCTGCAGGCCAGGCCGAATTTCCTGATTCTGGATGAGCCGGACAATCACTGCGATATCCGGACGAAAGAGGTGCTGGAGGAGGCGCTGAAGGCATACAAAGGCACCACCCTGTTTGTCTCCCACGACCGGTATTTCATTCAGGAGGTAGCGGACTCCATCCTGCTGATCGAAAACGGACAGGTTTTCTTCTACCCCTTCGGCTATGCTCATTACCTGGAGCAGAAGGCAAAGGTGAATCAGCCGGCTGCACGGATGACGGCGGAAAACCAGGCCCTGATCGAGCGGCTGCACGCCGTGCCGAGAGGAAGCTCCCTTCAGTCCAGACAGCCAAGCGAGCGGGAGCAGGCGCAGGAGTGGCGTCTGAACCCGCTCTGTGAGGCGATGGAGAATGCGGCAGAGGAGACCTGCAGGCTTTGGGAATGCCTCAGGGAGGCGGAAGAAGCCTATGCGGCGGAGGGAAAAAACAGCCCCGAAGCTCTGAGAGAGCGCCTCGGGGCTGCAGCCGATGAATGGACAAAGGCCTGTCTGGCCTGGTATGATGCCATGCTGGAGGAGAGACTGCTGTAAGAACGGCTGTTTTTGCCTCCGGATCGGAGCATTCCCAGGAAGAACATGCAGTGAAGAACCCGCGGTGCGCATTCCCCGGGAGAACGCGCAGTGCAGAACCCGCTGTGCGCATTCTCAGCGAAGCAGCTCCGGCCGGATGCCGATTGTCAGCAGCTCAAAGGGCTTATATTCAAGCTCGCGGATTTCTCCCTCAATGTCCTCCAGAAGATTCATGGAATAGACCGGGAAGGGAAGCGCGAGCTTCCCGCGGCGGCCATCCTGCTCGGACAGACGAAGCACGAGGGTTTCGCCGTCTTCGGAGCGCTTCATGGCCTGCAGGCACAGTCCGCAGTCCGAGAAGGCTTTGCGGAGCGGTTCGGGAGCGGAGACGGAAGCCTGCCGGAGCGGAATGTTATATTCAAGCGCCGTGCGGTTGACGCCTGCCGTTACCGCGTCACCCGCGTGGGGGAGGATCATGCAGCAGAAGCTGTGGCGGCCGATATCCGAGCTGATATCCGGCCGTTCCGTTGCCCGCAGCAGGCTCAGGGAAACCTCGTCCCCTTCGAGGCCGACACCGTATTTGCCGTCATTGATGACGGCCAGCCCGCAGCCTGTCTCGGACAGGTCGAACCATTTGTGATGGCATACTTCATATCGCGCCTCCTGCCAGGAGGTGTTTTTTGTGAGATCCCTTTTGATGAATCCGGCGCTGGTGTCGCAGACAAGCTCCCGTGTAAGCACGTCGGGCCCGAAATTCACCTTCATGAGCTTATGCTTTTCGTTCCAGTCCGCGATATGTTCCACCTCAATGGCGCGGGAATCCGCAAAGAGCCGTATAAGCATTCTCCAGCTGCTGTTTCCGGTGGAAAATTCCACGGAGAATTCGGCGGAGACGTCATCCTGAGCCGTAAGGGAGAGCGCGGAGCTGACGCTTAGGGGCACCTCGGCCTTCCTGTAGCCTGGCAGAATGTCCCAGGCATCATACAGGCCCGGCTCATCCCGGTAAAGGTGCAGGCGGTTGAAGCCGCAGCCCTCCTTCACCCACTCCCGTTCCAGGTCCCGGTCATAGAGGGAGGCAAAGCTTCCATCCCGGCGCAGGCGGATGATATAGTGTGCGGTGGTGATATTCAGCCGTCCCTGCCTGCCCGTGCTTACGGAGAGCCAGCCGGGCTTCCCTTTCAGAGGCAGGACGTTCCCGCGGGTCAGGCCTGCCAGTCCCGGAATGGCCCAGAAACCCGATACTCCCCGACGGATTACGGTACCGGAGGGATGGGGAATGAAGGTGACTGAACCGCGCCTGAAGTTCAGGGAATTAAAATACTGCCGTCCCCGGTAATTGTCCATCAGGTCTGAAAGCACGGTCTCCACAGCCCTGTAATCGGACATGGCGTCCTCATAGACGGGATGGATATGGGACCCTGGCAGGATATCATGGAACTGGTTGATCAGAACCTTTTTCCAGCAGTCGCGAAGCACATCCTCCGGGTAGGCATTCCCGGCCAGGGCGGCCAGAGAGCAGACAAGCTCCGCCTCGCGCAGCATAAACTCAAACTTCCGGTTGGCGCGCTTCAGGTTCGATTTTGTCGTGAAGGTGCCGCGGTGCATTTCCAGGTAAAGCTCCCCGTCCCAGACGGGAAGCTTTTTATTTCCCTTCAGGTTCCGGTTCAGGAACTCGGACCCGCCCAGGATTTCCGTTTTCGGCATAACCGGGACTCTCTGAAAGCGCCTGGCCAGCTCCAGCATCTCTTCTGTAGCGCCCGATCCGCCGTCTCCGTATCCGAACATGGAGAGCGTCTGGGTGCCGGTCTCTTTGTCCTGAAAGGCCTCCCAGTTCTCCTGGATCTGGGAGGGCATGTTCCAGGTGATGAAATGCGTGGGCGGCACGCAGGCATATACCGTGCTGCCGTCAATGCCCTTCCAGATAAAATTGTTGTGCGGGAAACGGTTGGTATCGTTCCAGGTGGACATTTTATTCGATACAAAAAACGATACGCCGCTCTTGACGAGGATCTGCGGCAGAATCCAGCTGTTTCCGAATACATCCGGCAGCCAGGCATTGTCTATGGTTTTGCCGAAAGCACGGCGGAAATAATGCTGGCCGTAGAGGAGCTGGCGTATCAGGCTTTCCGCGGCGGGGAGATTGCAGTCCGGCTCCACATACATGGCGCCGACGGGTTCAAACTGTCCCGAACGGACTCTTTCGCGAAGCTCTTCAAAGATCTCCGGGTAGTATTTTTCCAGGGTTTCATAGAGGTAAGCCTGGGTATGCGTATACCGGTATTCCGGATAGCGCTCCATCAGACGAAGCTGGATCAGCACGGTACGGGCATTTTTCTGGACTGAATGGATTCTGCGCCAGTAATAGGCCAGATCCAGATGGGAATGACCGACTAATGCCACCGTTCCGCTTCCCTTGTACGTATTGTCGGCATAGAGGGTGTTCTGCAGATGGGAGAGGGCAGCGTCCACGCCTTCCCAGGTCTCAAAATCCACCAGGTCCAGGGCGTCGGAAAGCGTGTCCCATACGGATTTCCGGTAGTCAGCATGAAAATATTCACAGTCCGCGATATCCATAAAGAGCGTGCAGTCATAGATGAGGGAGAGCACGTTTTCGCGCAGACAGGCCAGGCGGAGACCGTCAAATACCTGGCGGCAGCCGCGGAGCGACAGGGTAGCAGTATTGCGCTCGTCATCCGGCTTGGAACGGTTGTAGCCTTCCATCTCCAGCTCAAGAATGCCGCCGTCCATATACGGGGAGAGGTCGATCCGTTCCCGGTTGGGGTCAAAGCCGCCCGCGAAGCGTCCGCTGATCCGGACAATCATCTCCGCGGCGGTCTTTAAGACAAGATACGGCTTTTCTTTGCGCATCGCCTTCGGAACAGCGAAGCTTCCCCTGATAAATACGGTGCCGTCCGGTGTAAATATGAGATCGCCCCGGTTTAAGGGACGGTATTCTTCGGATTCATATTCGTAGGTATTCTCGCCGGTCTGGCGGGCATCGCGGATCATAAGGCCTGATATTTCGCACTGCCTGCTGTAAATGCCGCGCTGCAGCCAGGAAAAGCGCAGTCTGGTCCATTCCTCGGTGCGCATGCTCCGGCGTACAACTTTTACATGAGCCATAATCAGATTTCCTTTCTCCGATAACCGAACCTGTTCGGTTCCTGACCTTTACATACCGGGCTGATCCCAGAAATAAGGCTTTTTGCGCTCGGCAGTGATTCGGACGGTTTCTCCGAAACGGGACTGAACCTGTTCGCGGATCCAATCCGTGCATCTGTCCAGAATGGGGCATTTTGAGCATTCCCCCCGGAAGCGCAGGCTGAGCGTGCCATCCTTAAATGAAATAAATTCCACCCATCCGCCGTCTGCCTGGATGCGCGGCGCAAGCTCCTGTTCTATAAATTCTTTCATGACGCTCCTTTCCGGCTGCGGGGCATAAGGAACTGCAGCCAAATATTCATGTTATGTAACTGTTCAGAGCCAGTTGCCATGTTATTTGCATACAGTTCCTGTGGCGCAGGGCATGGATCAGGGACGGCCGTTCCCGGTGTGGGAGTCCTCCCTTACATGTCTCGGACAGGAGAGCTCGAGGGACTGCCGTCTGTATGAAAAAAGCTCTCCGGAAAACCGGAGAGCTTAAAGAAAAGAGCGCGAGACGGGATTCGAACCCGCGACCCTCGCCTTGGCAAGGCGATACTCCACCACTGAGCCACTCGCGCATAAGCAGGTGATGGGAATCGAACCCACGTATCTAGCTTGGAAGGCTAGTGTTCTACCATTG
>CAMOSC010000154.1 GCA_946624325.1 uncultured Clostridia bacterium | reverse complement strand
CCATATCCGCGGCAATCTTCTCCCCTTCCCGGTTCAGGAGCCTGGAAAGGCCTTTGCGCGCAGCTTCGGAAGAAAAGACGGAGGCATAGACCGCAAGGAGGCTCGCCATGGCCTTCGGCGCAAACACCACCGGATACACGCCCGTGGGCGCCACATCCGCCGAAAGCTTTTCCTTCGCGTGCTTCACCGCCTCCGCGGCAATCTCCGCAATGGGGTATTCCTCCGGATCGCCCACCTTAAACTCGTAGCTGTCGGTCATCTCATCCTCGCCCTTCACTACGGCGGCGCACATCTGCACCGCATAGCTCGTCTCGGAGGAGAGATCAAGGCCCTTTGAGTTGACAATGGCAATGCGCCGGGTCTCCACGGAGACAGAGGTCTCGCTGCCGTCAATGACGGCAGGATCCGCCGCGTAAAGGGCATCCTGTCCCGCAAGGGCCAGGCGGATCAGTTTATCCGCCGCCGGAAGGGCGTAGCTTTTGCGCTCCGGCTTTGCATAGGTTTTTCCGCCTTCCCCGAGGAATTCCTTATCCGCGCTCTCCAGCGCCGCGGCGTTCTCCGCAGCTCTTTTCACGATTTCCTTTGCGCCAGCTTCGGAGAGTTCCTCCGTGGAGGCATATCCCATTTTTCCGTTCACCAGGCAGCGGAAGCACACACCGCCGTCGGTGCTGTCGGAAAACTCATTGATCTCATGCCGGAAGGCTCCCACGCTTGTGGATTCGGAGGATGCGTAATAGAGCTCATATTCGCTTAAGCCAAGCGCCTCCGCGGCCTCAAGGACTTTTGTCTTAAACTCGTTAAAATTCATTTTCCCCTCCTTATCTGCCGCCTACGGTGATGGAACTGACGCGGACCATGGGCTCTCCCACGGTTGTCGGGATGGATCCGGACGATGAGCCGCACATGCCTGCCGAGAGGGACAGCTCTTTGCCGACCATATCAATCTTCTGAATGACATCGGAGCCCTTGCCCACGAGGCTGGCGCCGCGCACCGGCTCGGCTATCCTGCCGCCCCGGATCATGTAGCCTTCGTTGACCGCGAAGTTGAACTCGCCGGTAGCCGGGTTCACCGAACCGCCGCCCATATCCTTCGCGAACAGGCCGTACTCGATGGAGGCAATGATATCTTCGTTCTTATCCTCGCCCTCCGCAATGTAGGTATTGGTCATGCGGGAGGTGGTGGTGTAGCTGTAATTCTGTCTGCGGGCATTGCCGGTGGGCGCCATGCCCATGCGGCGGCCGTTGAATTTATCCACCATGTAGCTCTTCAGGATGCCCTTCTCAATGAGCACATTCCTGCGGGACGGCGTTCCCTCATCGTCGAAATTGATGGAACCCCAGGCGTTCGGAATGGTTCCGTCGTCGATGGCAGTAAGCTTCTCATTGGCGATCTTCTGCCCGAGCTTCCCGGTAAACTGGCTGGTTCCGTAAGCCACGGAGGAGGCCTCCAGCGAATGCCCGCAGGCCTCGTGGAACACCACGCCGCCGAAGCCGTTGCCGATGACCACGGGCATGACGCCCGCCGGACAATACCCCGCGCCGGCCATCACAACCGCCTGCGCTGCGGCTTTTCTTCCGGTCTCCTTCGGATCCACTATCGTCCCGAACATTTCCAGGCCCATCCGGTATCCCGGACGGCAGCCGCCGGTCTGGGTTTCCCCGTTCACCTCCGCCACCGCGGTAATGGAGAGGCGCGTGCGGATCTGGGAATCACGGGCGTAAAGGCCTTCGCTCGTGGCAATCAGGATATTGTGTTCGAAATCCAGGAGGGACCCTGTCACCTGCCGTATAGCCTCATGGTATTCGCGCGCTGCAAAATAGCCCTCCTTCAGGATGGCAATTTTGTCCGCGTTCGGGGCCGATGCCGGAACAATCTTCACGGGATGAACATCCCCGAAACGGCGCTCGCGCAGATGGATCTCCATCTCCGCCTTGCCCTCGCCAAGCGCCGCCGCAACCCTGTCCGCACAGGCGAGAAGCCCTGCTTCCGTGGTATCCACGGTCGAGGCCATCACGCTCCGAAGGCCCTTGTACACACGGATGCCGGCCCCGGCAATCACAGCGTCATGAATGCTGTCCACCCTGTCGGATATCATGCTGATGGCATGCTCCAGGGTTTTTTCCGCGAAGATTTCCGCATAGTCGGCGCCGGTAGCCGCCGCCCTTGCCAGAACCCGCTCGCAAAGTTCTCTGCTGATCATACTGATATTTCCTTTCCAGATTGTATAACAACTGTGTTTCCTGTTATGCTCCGCGCGGAGCATACATGTTTCCGGGAAGATATGGTGCCCGCAGTGCTGCCGGGCCGAAGCGAAACGAATCGGGCCCAGGCATTTTCAGGACACGCCGGACCCGTATACCGCGCAGCCTGCCCTCCCGGATCCCTTTACGCTGTAAAGCGCACTGTCCGCATCCTGGAAGATATCCCCCTTCGGGTTCTCCCGGTCGGAAAAAGCCACGCCCACACTCAGGGAAATCTCCGGAAGTCCGTCCTTCGGATGCTCCAGCAGGTTGTTCGCCCGGGAGATTTTGTTGATGACGAGCTGGCGCATGGTGGAATTGGCGCGGGTCATCACCACGACAAATTCATCTCCGCCCAGGCGGCAGATCGCGTCCACCGAGCGGAAGCTCTGGGTCAGGACCTCGGCCACCCGCTTAAGGATCCTGTCGCCCATATCATGGCCGTGAGTGTCATTAATTTTCTTAAAATTATCAACATCGATAACCAACAGGGCAATATGCTCCAGATCCGCGTGCTCCAGAAAAACCTCATAGGCATGGCGGTTCATCAGGCCCGTGAGGGGATCGTGGGAGGCCTCGTAGCTCAGCTGCTGATGGGCCTTCCGGTTTTCCTCCAGGATTTCATTGTAGGTCCGGGTGACAAACTGCAGTTCCTCGGCGCCGGCAGGCTCCACCCTCTGCTGCAGGCGCATGGTCTGAACCATGCGGGTCAGGGGGATGCGCACCTGAACCGTGATAAAGATAACCTCTCCCAGGATCGCGAGCGCAAGCAATACCAGCAGGACCATCTGGACCACCATAATTCCCTGTATGGACGCCCTCGCGCCGGTCACGGCATTTTCAGCGGAAAGGAGCAGCTCATCGGAACCGGCCGCGGAATCCTCCGCCGCCTGCTGTGCCCGGATATAATGCTCATTCGCCTCCGTAAGCTTCCCGTATTCCCGGTAAATCATCATGTCCGAGAGCATCAGGGCTGAGGTAATGATCAAGGCCAGTATGGCGAAGGCGTAATTGATCATGCGCAGCCTGAAGGCCCGTTTCGGCTTCTCGGGAGCCGCTTCCTCCGTTGTCCCGTTATTCGCCTCCGCAGTCTCCGTTGCCTCCGGCAGCAGCTGCTCCGGGCTTACCTTCCTGCGTACCTCTAAGAAAGGCTCGAATTCCTCCGGAGGGACCGGCTTCGAAAAATAGTAGCCCTGCACGATATCGCAGCCCAGGTCCTTTAAGGCCACCAGCTGTTCCTCCGTCTCAACGCCTTCGGCGATAACCGGCACGGAGAGATGGTCCGCAATGTCGATAATGACCTCCAGCATGCGGGTGTCCTTCTGGTCCTTAAAAGCGCTGCGGACAAACTGCATATCCAGCTTCAGTGCGTCGATGGGCAGGGCGGAGATCATGTTCAGGGAGGAATATCCCGTGCCGAAATCGTCCATCTCAATCTTGAAGCCGATTCTGCGCAGCTCGTTCACCGTCTCGATGATCTGTCCGGAATCCTGGGTATAGGCGGATTCCGTGATCTCCAGGTATATATCCTCCGGCCTTAAACCGCTCTCCCGCAGGATATCCTCAAACTTGCCGATCAGGTTCGGATCATACATGTCGATGCGGGACACGTTCACCGAGACCGGCACGATAAAGCCAAACTTCTCCTTCCAGCTGCGCTGCTGCCTGGCTGTCTCCCGCCAGACATAGTTGTCCACCTCCTGGATGAGGCCGTTATCCTCAAACAAAGGGATAAAGAACCCCGGGCTTATGAGGCCGAGCTTCGGATGCTGCCAGCGGACGAGGGCTTCGGCGCTGGTGAGAACCGGCGCTTTGGGACGCACGTCGTATTTCGGCTGAAAGTAGACTTTAAACTGCTTTTCTTCAATAGCCTGGTGGAAATCATCGATCAGCTGCTCCGCGTACAGCTCCCGCTCGTGCATGGTGTTATCGTACACGCCGATGGTCTTTGTGAAGGAGTTCCGCACGGTATCGGCGGCCATCTTGGCGCGGTCGAAGCGCCGCTCCACCTCCAGCTTTTTATCCACTTTGGCATAGACGCCCATGCGAAGGCGCACGCGGCTGTTCACCGATTCGTCCTCCGAAAGGCCTATGGAAGCGTTTTCCAGAATATCCTTATATTCCATGCCGTGCGGGCAGAAGATCATGAAGGTATCGGCCTCCCTGCGGCACACGATGCCGCCCTCACCGCCCACGGACTCCCGCAGCCGTTCGCCGATGCGGCGCAGCACCTCATCGCCGTAGGCATTGCCGAAACGCTCGTTGATCATGTGGAAATGGTTGATATCCACCACAATGGCATCCATCTCCATATCCCGGTGATGCTGTTCAAACTGCTCCGCGTAGCGGTAGAAGTATTCCCGGTTGTACAGTCCCGTCAGCGGATCGCGCTCCGTCTGCTGAATGATCTCGCGGTCCTCCGAGAGCTCAATGGCCCGCAGAATTCGCGCAAGGATGATCCCCGGCTGCGGATAGGGCTTGGGTATATAGTCGATGGCGCCGATTGCCAGGCTCTCGATTTCCGCATTCTGATCCGCCGTCAGTACAATCACGGGGATGTGCCTGAGCGCGGGGTCTGCCTTCATCTCCTTCAGGACCTCAAGACCCGGCTTAACGGGCATCATCAGATCCAGCAGCACCAGTGACAGGTCTTCCCGGTGTTTTTCAACCTGGTCTAACGTTTCCTGTCCGTCCGCCGCGTAGATGACTTCATACTCGTTCTCAAGGACCATGCCGAGAAGCTCCCGGTTGATGAGTTCGTCATCCGCCGCGAGGATCAGCCGTTTTCCGTTGGACGAGTGAAATTTCTCATGGCTCTTTAACACGTCTGTTTTCCTCCGTTGCCTGTACTGGAAGACCCTGATAAATCCTAAATATGCTGTGAACAGTTGCAATATGATAAGGAACTTTTCAGATCCAGGCGCAAAGATGCTTTAAATATGTACGCTAAAATGTGTGAAAACAATCAAAAGAATCAATTTATGCCGAGTATATTGTACTACGAAGCCCCCAAAGGCGCAATCATTTTTCTTTAACCGCGGGATTCCAGCAGAAGTTTCGGTGGAAAATCCGGTCAGGATATGATATAGTAAAAATGTAGCTGCTGTTCAGAGCCAGGCGCAACTCCAGAAATGGCAGAGAGCGTCATTTCCAGATTTGCGGCTGGCTCTGAACAGTAACAAATCGTATTTCAAAGAAACCCGGCAGAACAGCCGTTTGCGCGCAGACAGCGCCGGGCTTGTCTTTCGGAAGCTGCACGCCTGGGCATGGGCATGCAGCCTGTATTTATCAGGAGGAAGCTCCAATGATTGCATTTTCCTTTAAAAAAGTCGCTGCCCTGGCGGCAGCCCTGTTTCTGGCTTCAGCCCCCGTCCTGAGCAGTCAGGTCCCGGCGTCCGAAGCGCCTGCCCAGGCTGAAAGCCCTTCCACAGATCCCGTTTCCTTCGTAAAAACCCGGGTGACGGGCCTGAAGGCCGTTTCCGGCGAAAGCGGTGTATCCCTCTCGTGGGATCCGGTTCCCGGCGCATACGGTTACATCATCGGAGGCATCAGCAACGGAAATCCCTATGCGCAGCTGGGATGGACAACCTCCGCCGCATATCTGGACCAGAAGGCCTCTCTGACAGAATACAGCTTTTACTGGGTATTCCCCTTTATCCGTTTCAATAACCGCAACGTAAGAGGGCAGATCTCCGCATCCTACGTTTATGGCGTCCGCACGCTGCCGGCCGTGTCAGGGCTTGCCGCAAAGCCGGGCTACAACGAAGTACAGCTCTCCTGGAACGCCGTGGAGAGCGCGGATGGATATACCCTCAAGATCAAGCGCGGCGCAAATCCCGTGGAGACGGTTTCCGATATCACGGCAACCGCCTGGACAGACACGACAGCACTGTCCGATGCCCTGAACTTCTACTGGGTATATCCCTATCTGTACAGCGGCAGCGCCAAACGTCCCGGGGCGCTTGGCCACTATGTCTATGCACAGCCCCTCACCGTGACGCTGGAGGACGCCCAGGCAGCGGATGCCGCCTGGTTCCTGATTGAGGAGAATTTCTATTCCAGACAAAGCACGGTGGATTATCTCAGGAGCCAGCACCATTTCAGCGATGAAGCCATCTCCTATGCCCTGGCGCAGGTAAATGCGGACTGGAATGAGATTGCGCTCAAAAAAGCTTCGGAACTGCTTCAGTCTTTCCCCTGCTCCAAGGAGTTCCTCCGGTACAGGCTTTCGCAGCATTTTGCTTTTACCGCGGAGGAAGCCGCTTATGCCGTAGACCATGTGGGCGCAGACTGGAAGGAGCAGGCGCTGCTGTATCTACAGATTGCGCTGCGTGACAACCCGAATGTAAAATTCACCCGTCTGGAACTGCTCGGTGCCCTTACCATTGTTCCGCTCTTTACCGAAGAGGAAGCGCTTTACGCGCTGGATACCGTGGGAATTACCGAATAACCGGTCTGTCCCTTTCACCTTGCGCCATGCCGGCAGATCTCAGCGTGTAAATCATACACCCACGATTGGCGCGGCTTTGCCGTATGTATAAAATGACAGCACCGGCCCGGGTATGCTTAAAAAGCCCCGGGCCGGTGCTGTCATTTTCTTCTTTGTCTTTTTATCAGAATGAACCATACCTATCCAGAGCCCATCTGAGGAACTTAAACAAGACAATAGTTTGAAAAAACCGTTTCCATGATCACTTCACGGCAGCAAGAAGCTCAAGTATATGATATTCGTTCAGAACCAGACTTCGGAAATGGCATAAAAAGCCATTTCCGAAGTTGTGTCGTGCTCACAGGTTACAGTTCCCATCGGGGCTGCTAATTCAGCGCCTTCTGTACCAGTTCTTCCAGCACCTCATACGTGACGGAGCCCACCTGATTGTAAGTCACCTCGCCGCGGGGATTCAGCACGATCGTCTGCGGCAGCATGGTGGAGCCTTTGACCAGCGCAATTACGCCGCCCCTCTCGTCAACGGCGAAGGACATCCCATAGTCAAAACCGGCCAGATATTCGTCCACGTCATCGGTGATCAGGTCGGAATGGATGGCCAGTACCTTCACGGTATCGGCATATTCCCGCTGCAGGCGGTCAAAATAAGGCAGTTCGTTCACACAGGGCGTACACCAGGTAGCCCAGAGATTGATCACCGTAACCTTTCCCCGGAAATCCTGCAGCCTGAAGTCTGTTCCATCCGTCTGTGTAATGGAAAAATCCGGAAGCTGTTCTCCCACCTGAGAACCGTAGGGAGCGCTGTCGGCGCCCCCGGGGAGCGCTTCAGCAGAAGCATTGCTTTCATCAGAAGGAGCATTATTCGAAGCATCCGCCTTCGTTTCCGCTGCAGGCCGGCCCGTTACGGTTCGTTTTCCCGCGGAATCCGGCACCGCACCCACCGCTGTCACGTTCCCCGCGGAATCTGTCACCGCTCCCACTGCTTTCCCGTTCTCC
>CAMOSC010000153.1 GCA_946624325.1 uncultured Clostridia bacterium | reverse complement strand
ACGCGGTCAAATATTTCCATTCCCTCATTCCTCCAGAATCTTCCGGTTCTCAAACCCGCTCAGCACGGCGGACAGACCGGCAATAATACTCCGGGCAGACATAAAATGCCTCCCCTCCTTCAATGCGGCGGCGTCTCCCGCCGCGCCGTGGATCCAGACTCCCGCAACCGCGGCATCCGCGGGCGCACAGCCGGCTGCCAGAAGCCCGCCGATCACACCCGAGAGTACATCCCCGCTGCCGCCGGAAGCCATGCCGTCATTGCCTGTCGGATTGAGAAACACCTGCTTTCTTCCGGTCCGGATCACCGTGCGGGCGTCCTTGCAGACACAGACAGCCCCCGACTGTTCATAAAGGCGTCCGGAGGCCGATATGAGTCCCTCCTCCTTCAGCGCTCCGACCGTTGTCGTCAGGAGCCTTGCCAGTTCACCGGGATGCGGGGTCAGGATAAAGCGTTCCGGCGCCTGAAGCATGGAAAGCTTTCCCGCAAGCAGATTCAGGCCGTCCGCATCCACCACCACGGGAATCCGGGAATCCGCAGAGCATACCGCATCCAGAGCCTTTGCGGCTTCCCCGCTCATGGAGAGTCCCGGGCCGATCACCACGCAGGAAGCGCGCCTCATCTCCCGTGCGATCGTCTCATGCAGGGACTCTTCCGGCCTCCGCGTAACAAGAACGGCTTCCGGCAGTCTGATCTGCAGTACGGGGGCATTTTCCGGCGCGGTCAGGACCCGGACAAGCCCGGCGCCCATCCGGAGTGCGGCCTCCGCCGCAAAACACGCCGCACCGGCCATACCGGCAGCCCCGGCTATAACAAGCACGCTCCCGAAGGACCCTTTATTTCCGTCGGCCGGCCGCCCGGGCAGAAGTGCCGCGATATCCGCCCGTTCACAGATCCGGGAGCAGGCATATTCCGCCGGATCGGGGATATGAAAACCGATTTCGGCCGCGATCACCCTGCCGCAGTACATGGCGCCGGGATAAAGCAGGAGTCCCGCCTTTTCCGGTCCGAAGGTCACCGTCACATCCGCCCGCACCGCTTTCCCGTAAACAGTCCCGCGGGATGCGTCTATACCGGACGGAATGTCCACCGCAAGCACAAACGCCCCTTCCGAAGCATGCATGAAGCTTTCCAGGGCCTCGAGCCGTATTCCGGAGACGGGTCTGGAAAGTCCGATTCCAAACAGAGCATCCACATAGGCATCATATCCGCAGGGGATCTGCACCGCATGTCCGGCAAAGGCTACGGAAATTCCCAGCTTCCCGGCCAGATCCCGCTGAAAGCGCCATTCTTCCGTGGTATGTGTTTCCTCCCCGGCTGCCAGAACCGATACTTCATAGCCTCTCTGCAGAAGGATTCTCGCACAGGCAAGTCCATCGGCGCCATTGTTGCCCGTCCCCGCGAGAACGAAAATGCGCCCGCCGGGCCGGATATTTTCCGCAAGCACCCCGGCGCACGCGAGAGCGGCGCGTTCCATCAGGATCAGGGAACTCAGGCCGAAATCCCGGATCGTGTGCCTGTCGATCTCCCTGGCACCGTCACGGTCTGTAAGATACCTCATTTCTCCTCCCCGATATTCGCAAGCCTGTAGGAAATCCGCATAAGGCTCTCCGAGAGATGGACGTTTTCCACCACGATACCCGACGGAAGGGCGAGATCCGTGTGGGCAAAATTCCAGATACCCTTTACCCCGCAGGTAACCAGGCGGTGGGCAATCCCTTCCGCAGCTTCCTTCGGGAGCGTCAGGGCTGCTATCGGAACCGGATTCCGGGCAAGGTACTTTTCAAGGTCGTCCACCGAATAGACGGGAATCCCGCCGATTTTCTTTCCGATCAGATCCGGATTGATATCAAAAAGCGCCTTCATGACGAAACCGCGTTTTTCAAAATTACTGTAATTGACAATGGCCTGTCCGAGATGGCCGGCACCGATAATGATGACATCATGGCTGTTGTTAAGCCCGAGGATCTTTCCGATCTCATTGTAAAGGTAGCTGACGTTGTATCCATAGCCTGTCTGTCCGAATCCGCCGAAATTGTTTAGATCCTGGCGGATCTGTGAAGCAGTTACATTCATCCTGAGGCTCAGCTCCCCCGAAGAGATGCGTTCAATTCCTTCATTCATCAGCTCTCCCAGATATCTGTAGTATCTGGGAAGACGCTGAATTACCGCTCTTGATATAACCTTCTGTTCCACAGACTTTCCCTTTCATGCCGGGCCCGTGCGGCCTTCGGTATTTTGTTACGGTTCAGAGCCAGGTGCAAATCTATGCAAAATCCCGGATTCAGCCGGCTGAAATCCGGGATTTTACACAGATTTGCATCTGGAGAGCACGCCACAACTCCGGAAACGGCGTCTTCTTGCCGTTTCCGGTGTCTGGCTCTGAACACGAACGGTATTGTAAAGAAGCGGATGAGGCAGCAGCCCCATCCGCCCGGAATATCCTGTCTTCCTTTTATCCTCTCCACTCCAGATCCCCGCGGTCCAGGCAGAGAATCAGCGATTCCGCAGTAGCGATGTTTGTCGCCAGCGGTATATTGTAGACATCACACAGACGGTTGATCTCCGCAAAATCGTTTGTCGGATCATAGTCGGAAGGTTCCTGCCCGTGAAAGAAAATGACCATATCGATATCATTGTTGATGATTTCGTTCTGCAGCTGCTTTCCGCCGCCCATTTCTCCGGGTAAAAACTTATCCACCGACAGCCCGGAAGCCTTCTCGATATGCTGTCCGGTCATAAACGTGGCTACCAGGTGATGTTTCTTCAGAATTCCCTTGTAAGCGATACAGAAATTCTCCAGCAGGACCTTCTTGCTGTTATGCGCAGTCAGACATACATTCATCTGTATTACCCCATCCTGTTCATTGGCGGCTGTTTCCGAAAAAAACCGGAATCAGATATCATTCTGAGGAAGCACGGAATAACCCGGCGTTTCTCTGATTAGATGCTCTAAATGACGGCAGCCCGCATCCTCCCTGCCCGGAAAAACCTTCAGAAAGAAAATGAGGTATGGATACCGCCATGGCCTCCCTGCGGGAGACTGTTTTCAGAGTAACTATACCATACTTTTCAAAAAAAACCAATCACTTTTTACCATTTTTTCACAAAGACTGCGGCATGAGAGGTTTATGCACTCTGCTGCTCAGAAAGATTTGCCAGACGGGCAGCCTGGTCCGCCGCGGAGAGATGGTCGATCAGTTCCGTCAGGTCTCCGTTCATAATGTCATCCAGCCGGTAAAGCGTCAGATGAATCCGGTGGTCCGTCACCCTGCTCTGCGGGAAGTTATAGGTACGGATTTTTTCGGAGCGGTCGCCGCTTCCGATCTGACTGCGGCGTTCCTTCGCGGTCTGGTCGTGCTGCCTGGAACGCTCAAGCTCAAACAGCTTCGCCCGCAGGACCTTCAGGGCCTTATCCTTATTCTTCAGCTGTGATTTCTCGTCCTGACATGAAATCACGATGCCGGTGGGAATGTGCGTCAGACGCACCGCCGAATCCGTGGTGTTGACGCACTGTCCGCCGTTTCCGGACGCCCTGAACACATCAAAGCGGCAGTCGTTCATATCAATCTGGACGTCCACTTCTTCCGCCTCGGGCATAATAGCCACGGTCGCCGTCGACGTATGGATTCTTCCTCCGCTCTCGGTTTCGGGAACCCGCTGGACCCGGTGTACGCCGCTCTCAAATTTCAGCCTGGAATAAGCACCGCGCCCGGTAATCATAAAGATTACCTCCTTCATCCCGCCTATCCCGCTCTCGGAAAAGCTCATAATTTCCGTTTTCCAGCCGTTCATCTCCGAGAACCGCACATACATGCGGTACAGGTCTCCGGCGAATAAAGCGGCTTCTTCCCCGCCAGCTCCCGCACGGATCTCCACAATTACATTCTTATCATCATTCGGATCCTTCGGCAGCAGCAGGATTTTCAGTCTGTCGGTCAGCTCTTCCAGGCTGCCGCGGGCTTGCGCAAGCTCCTCTTTCAGAAGTTCCCGCATTTCGGCATCATTCTCAGTCTCCAGAAGTCCCAGGCATTCGGCCTGCGTATCCGAAGCCTTGCGATAAGCCTGATAAGCCTCCACGACCGGCGCAAGCTCGGCTTGTTCCTTCATCAGGCGCCGAAAGGCAGCCGGATCGGCGGCAGTCCCGGGATCACTCAGCATTACGTTAATTTCTTCAAATCGACGAAGGATATCGTCCAGCTTATCAAACATGCTCTTCCCTCCTTTTCGGAGAAACTCCGGAAACGACACGGTCCAGGCCTGCGTAATCCTGCAGCAGCATAAGCTCCTGATATCCGTTTTCACGCATCAGACCCGTCACCGCTTCCCCCTGGTCATACCCGATTTCCAGAAACAGCCGTCCTCCGGGCTTCAGGACCTTTCCGGCCCCCGGAACCAGCCTTCGGTAAAAATCAAGGCCGTCCGCGCCTCCGTCAAGCGCCAGACGCGGCTCATGGTCGCGTACCTCCGGATCAAGCGATTCAATGACGTCTTTCGAAATATAGGGCGGATTGGACACGACGATATCGTAGAGCCCAGTCGTTTTTTCAAAGAGATCGCTTACATAGAAGGCGGCTTCGACCCGGTTGAGAGCAGCATTTCTGCGGGCGGTCTCCACCGCCTCCGGCGAAATATCCACCCCTTCCGCGCTAAACCCCGCCGCCCTGACAAGTGCAATCGCGATACAGCCGCTTCCCGTGCATACGTCCAGAAGCCGCATACCCTTTCCTTCAGGCACTTTTTCCAGCACGGCTTCCACAAGACGTTCGGTATCCGGTCTCGGAATCAGCACATCCGGATTCACCTCAAAGGGCAGACCGTAAAACCAGGCCCTCCCGAAAAGCTGCTGCAGCGGAATCCGTTCCGCGCGGAGATCCAGATATTTCCGGAATAATGCCGTCAGGGAAGGATCGGGGTTCAGGGTTTCATCTCGCCCCGCCAGATATGCTGCGCGGCTGAGCGAAAAGACACCGGAGAGGATCAGCCAGGCGTCCGTTTTTGCATCCGCAATCCCGGCGCACGATAGCTTTTGCTCTGCCTCATTCAGCAGTTTCCGCCAGCTCGTCCCGGTCTGATTCATGCCGTTTCCGCCCTGTTTTCCCCGGAAGACTCCGGGAAATTCTCCCGCAGATAGCTCTTCCAGTCAAAGACCGCTTCCACAGCCCGGATTGCGACTTCAGCCATCTCGGCATCAGGTTCCCTGGTGGTGAGTCCCTGCAGCATGAGACCGGGCTTGCTCAGAAGGTTTACGAACTTATTGTCCGAATTGCCCGCCAGGCGCAGAAATTCATAGGAAATTCCCGCGATGACCGGAATCAGAATAATTCTTGAAAGGATTTTGATCCAGATATTTTCGGGCCGTACCACAAGGAAAAGAAGAATACTGATCACCATCACCGTCAGCAGAAAGCTGGTGCCGCAGCGTTTGTGCTCTTTGGAACTCTTCATGACGTTTTCAACCGTGAGCGGCAGTCCGTGCTCTATGCAGTTGATGCACTTGTGCTCGGCGCCATGGTACATATAGGTCCTGCGTATTTCCTTCATCAGCGAAACCAGCGAGATGTAGGAAATGAAGATAACCATGCGGAACAGTCCCTCAAACAAAGCAAGCCAGAAGCCGTTTCCGAGGAAACGCTTCAGCAGGTTTGAGACCACGGTCGGCAGTACCATAAAAATCAGGACTGCCAGAACGATCGAGACGGCCATGGTAACATCCATGATGATTTTTTCCAGCCTGTCGCCGAATTTCTTCTCAAGCCACTGCTCAAAACGGCCGGGCTCCTCCTCTTCTTCCTCATCCGCAAACTGATCCGCCGAGAACGTCAGGCTTTTCATGCCTAATACCAGCGAATCAATCATATTAAAGGTTCCCCTGATGAAGGGAAGCCTGAAGAAAGAGCACTTGTTTGAAATACCCGTCCAGCTTTCCTTCTTTATCGCAATTTCACCGTTTGACTTACGCACCGCGACGGAATACTCTCCGCCGTTGCGCATCATAATCCCTTCCATGACGGCCTGGCCGCCTATACCTGATGATTTCATGGATGGTTTCCTCCCTCGGCTTTCCTGTGAAGCAGCGCTGATCAAATCCATCGTACAGCTGTTTGGAGCCGGACTCCGATAAAAGCGAAAATTTCCTGTCCGGCTTTGAACAGTTCATTCATAATAATGAAGAAGGCAGGCTGAGATACAAATCCCAGCCTGCCGTTTCTGTTCATTTCCCGGTTGATCAGCCGGTGATACCGTACTTGCGGTTAAATTTCTCAATACGACCGCGGGCACTGGTTGATTTCTGCTGTCCGGTATAAAACGGATGGCATTTGGAACAGATTTCAACGTGGATTTCCTTTTTGGTAGAGCCGGTTACGAACTCGTTTCCACAGTTGCAGATAACTTTTGCCTGATAATATTTCGGCTGAATTGCTTCCTGCATATCCTTCACCTCGTCTTCCTGAGGATGGTTTCCAACCATCCCGAATAATTGAGTGTAAAACACCCGAAACAAAAGTATTCTATCATAGAGCTGTTTTGAATGCAAGTACTTTTTTACCGGTTCCGCGCGGGAATATTGCAATATTGCAACCGTTCAGCGCCGGGGCTCCCGCCGGACCGCAGACGGCGCCACACGCAGTCTACTCCAGCAGCTCCCGGATCAGGTAGCCGTAGATCTCCTCGCTCTTATCCTGCCAGCTTTCACACATCTGCTCGGCCGCATCCTCCCCCGCAGCGTAAAGCTTTAAATCAATCAGGTCATGCCTTCCTTCGCGAACCTCCAGATGGACCTCATACTCCCCGTTCGGCAGCCTGCTGTAATCCGCCAGAATGGAATTTTCCTTACGGATCTCATAGCTGTTCTTATCCAGGAATTCCTCGATATCCCTGCGAACGGAATCCGACAGCCTGTTCTCAAAATAGAACAGGACTTCCTCCCCTTCCTTCGTAATCTCATAGAGCGTAGCGTTATGCGTTTTCTCCATACGGATCAGGGAAGATTCGAGCAGCCCCGATACGACCTGCTGAAACGTAAAATAATCCGTGTAGTATTTATCCAGAAAAAAGCCGGACATCTGCGAATTGGAAAGCGGAAAATGAACCAGCTTCAACATATATAAAACCATCAGCTTAAAGAGTGTTATCGTCTCTGAAGGCATAAGGCATCTCCTACTTTAGCAGCCAAAGCAAAACAACTCAGAAATTTACGTACGAATTTCCCTGTGTCGGCCTCCGAAAGGGCGGCCATGGTGGTATCCGTGCTCCGGCTTTTTTCCTTTGCGATACCCCTGGCTGCGGGGCATGCGGGTTTCTCTCAGTGCAGCGCTTCCATAGCGCATTTGAGCTTCCGGACAGGAATCTGCCCGGGGGCGCTCTCATTCCCCGCCGAACCGAATGTCAGGCATGAAGCAAAGCGCTCTCCCGCGATACGCGAGATTTTACCTGCCTCCCCCATGGCCATGGTTACAAGCAGGGCATCCGGATGCTTCTCCTTCATGATCAGAGCCGCTTCCATAAGCCTCAGGGTATCCCTGGCGTTTTCGGGCATCACCGCCAGCTTGCAGAGATCAGCTCCCCATTCGTACATCTTTTCCAGTCTTGCGGTCATGGTATGTACCGAAGGCGTACGTCTGAATTCATGGGAGGAGAGGATTACAACCGTGCCATAGCTGCGGCAGAGCTCAATCAGTTTACGGACCTGCTCTTCA
>CAMOSC010000152.1 GCA_946624325.1 uncultured Clostridia bacterium | reverse complement strand
TCCGCCGGAGGCTTTATAGTGAACGTCAAGTTTTTTCTGACGTTCACTATAAATGCATACGCTCTGCCCAGTTAAGAACATATACTGCTTTATCATAGCACATATGCCCGAATAAATCCATATGGTTTTTTGATTTTTTGTTACAGGATTCCTTCCTCACCATGTCCGGTTGCCGGTCTCTTGGATACAATCCATACGCCCCTCCGGTTTCACTGGCTGGACATTCGCAGCCTGTGGCTGCGAATGTCCAGAAACCCGGCAGATGCTAAGACACGAGGACGGCTTTTGCGCCTGCCGGGTCCCCCGGAAATCTTATTTCATTCCTTCGGTTTCGATGTGGTAAACGGATACCTCATGTGTCGTATAAAATACCGGTATTCCTTTTTCATTTTTCTTGGAATATACTCTGCTCTGGAGTCTGCCCCATACGGCAAGCCTGGTTCCTTCCGGCTTCCTGCTCATATATTCCCCGAAGGTTCCCCAGATAATACATGGAATATAATCCGTCCATCCATGGGGACGCCTGACCATCATGAGCAAATCGCAGATATTCCGCTTTTCCCTGGCGGTTCTCCGGTAGACAGCCTGTTTAAAGATTGCCCCGCAGAGTTCGACGGAGTTCGTCTGTGTCCAGTCTTCTATCCGATAGAGAAACTGATATTCCCGTACGGAAACATAGATGGCGTTTTTCCGGGTGCTGTCCCCTCTCTGCCTGACGGAGCGCAGGCTGCCGGATACTTCCAGTATCATTCCCCTGTAATCACGGTTGATATCGATCATTCCGACCGGAAACAGCAACGGAATAATATCGGAATTGTTGCTGAGACGTCTTACCGAAATGTCTGCGATGTAATATGCCCTTTGTCCGCTGGTGTGGCTGTAGCGGAACCCGGTCAGGACAGATCCGATGAGTGTTACCTGATTACTGTCTTTTGACAAATCCATGGTTTTATCCTCCCAATAGTCATTCTCTTCTGTCCGGATAGATCATACGGGCTGAACAGCCGTTTTTTTGCATGCAGGTCTATTATAAAAAAAACGCCCTGCAAAAATCACTGCCATTCGTTCGCTAAATTCGCGAACGGGAGCCGGAGTCCGGATCATAGGAAGAACTGCCGGAAGAACCACTGATTTTTGCTGCCATTTGGTCGCTTTTTCTCTTGACGAATCAGGTGTGAGGTATTACTATTACTTTAATGCGTTACTGCGTGAAGTATCCCTTTCCCGGGGATTTTAAGTCCGTACCGGCCGCATACGGGTTCAGTGGCGCAGAGGCTGGCGCAATATTCCGCAATGCGGCTCACAAAAGAATTTGCGGACCGATAATCTCTCAATGCGCCGGCAGGGAGGATAAAATGAACAGAGTGTATAATTTTTCTGCCGGACCGGCGGTACTGCCGGAGGATGTGCTGCGGGAAGCAGCCGCCGAGATGCTGGATTACCGCGGCAGCGGCATGTCCGTCATGGAGATGAGTCATCGTTCAAAGGTTTTCGATGACATTATCCGGGAAGCGGAAGCAGATCTCAGAACCCTGATGGGCATTCCGTCTGAGTACCGGGTGCTTTTCCTTCAGGGAGGAGCATCGCTTCAGTTCGCAATGATTCCCATGAACCTTATGAAGAACAGGGTCGCGGATTATATCATCACCGGGCAATGGGCAAAAAAAGCCGCCAAGGAAGCGGCTCTTTACGGAAAGGTAAATATCCTTGCATCAAGCGAAGATAAGACTTTTTCCTACATACCGGATTGCTCCGACCTGCCCGTGTCTGCCGATGCCGATTATGTCTATATTTGTGAGAACAATACCATTTACGGCACCAAGTTCCATACGCTGCCGGATACAAAGGGAAAACCGCTGGTGGCGGATGTGTCTTCCTGCTTTCTTTCCGAGCCGGTAGATGTGAGCCGTTACGGGGTGATTTACGGCGGCGTGCAGAAAAATGTGGGACCGGCCGGTATGGTAATCGCCATTATACGGGAGGATCTGATTACCGAAGATGTACTGCCCGGCACGCCGACCATGATGCGCTATAAAACACACGCGGACGCCGGCTCTCTCTATAATACGCCTCCCTGCTATACCATTTATATCTGCGGGAAGGTCTTCAAATGGCTCCTGAATAACGGTGGGCTTGAGGCAATGAAGCAGCGCAATGAGGAAAAAGCCGCGCTTCTTTATGATTTCCTGGATTCCAGCAGATTATTCAAAGGAACCGTTGAGCCCGCTTCCCGCTCTCTGATGAACGTCCCGTTTGTAACAGGGGACAAGGAGCTCGACGCAAAATTTGTAAAAGAAGCGGAGGCAGCGGGACTCGTCAACCTGAAGGGCCACAGAAGCGTCGGCGGCATGCGTGCAAGCATATATAACGCGATGCCCAGGGCCGGTGTTGAAAAGCTCGTAAGCTTTATGTCCGAATTTGAGAAATGCAACGGCTGAAAATCGCTTTTTACGCAAACAGCCAGGCGTTCACAGCCCTCGGATCCCGGCCGTTTTCCGGGCTGGATCCGCAGTGCTTCGATAAAACCCATACAAGGAGAATTCAATAAAATGTTTCAGATACATTGCATGAACCCCATCGCAAAAGTCGGAATGGATCTTTTTCCGGACAGCTATAAGGTTTCTGATACCCTGGAAGGCACCGATGCCGTTCTGGTGCGCAGCGCCCAGATGCATGACCTTGCCCTGCCCGACTCCCTGCTCTGCATCGCGCGGGCAGGTGCCGGCGTGAATAACATCCCGATCGATGACTGCGCAAAACGCGGAATTGTCGTTTTTAATACGCCGGGAGCAAATGCAAACGGCGTAAAGGAACTGGTTATTGCAGGCATGCTGCTCGCTTCCCGTGATGTGATCGGGGGAATCAGCTGGGTGCGTGCAAACAGTTCGGATGCTTCCATCGCGAAATCCGCGGAGAAAGCAAAGAAGGCCTTCGCGGGGACGGAACTGAAAGGCAAAAAGCTTGGCGTGATCGGACGTGGTGCCGTAGGCGTTCTGGTCGCCAATGCCGCCCATGATCTCGGAATGGACGTCTACGGATGCGACCCCTACCTTTCCATCCAGAATGCCGTACGGCTTTCCCGCTATGTCAATATTGTCAAGAATAATGATGAAATCTACGAAAAATGCGATTATATAACGCTCCATGTCCCCGCACTGGATACCACGAAGGGAATGATCAATGCGGAAAGCATTTCCCGCATGAAGGATGGCGTAATTATCCTGAATTTCGCGAGAGACCTGCTCGTCTGCGATGAGGATATGGCGCAGGCGCTTCAGGAAGGAAAAGTGCGCTCCTACGTCAGCGATTTTCCCAATCCCGCATCCGCAAATATGCCAGGGGCAATTGTAATTCCGCATCTCGGAGCATCCACGGAAGAATCCGAAGAAAACTGTGCCGTAATGGCCGTCAACCAGATACGGGATTTCCTGGAAAGCGGAAATATCGCGAATTCCGTAAATTATCCCGCCTGCTCCCTGGGCGCTCTTCATAAGACTGCCCGGATCTGCGTGGCGCATTACAACCGCCCGAATGTCCTGAGCCGTTTTACCTCTCTCTGCGGTGAGGAAGGAATCAATATCAGCGACATGGTTTCCAAGAGCCGTGGTGATTTTGCGTATGCCATGTTTGACGTGGAATCTCCGGTGCGTCCCGATTTCGAGGCGCGTGTTGCCTCCATGGAAAATATTATCAGCGTCCGGATTCTTACCGCATGACAGGAACCACGCCTCATCTCCATGTACCGCAGTCCGCAAAGCGGCATGGAAAAAACACCGTGAAAGGAGCATAAAATGGCAGTCGTCAAACCTTTTCGCGCTGTAAGGCCTGTTCCCGCGCTCGTTAGCCGGGTTGCCGCCCTTCCCTATGATGTTTACAGCCGCAGTGAAGCCCGCACCGCCGTGGAAGGAAATCCGCTTTCGTTCCTGAATATTGACCGTGCCGAGACACAGTTTGGCCCGGAGGCTGATATGTATGCGGATGTTGTCTATGAAAAAGCGGCCTCCATGCTGTACGGGCAGATTTCGGAAGGTATTTACACAACGGAAGACACGCCGTGCTATTATATTTATGCATTAACGATGGATGGCCGGACCCAGACGGGACTTGTCGGCTGTTCTTCAATAGATGATTACCGTAACGGTATCATACGCCGGCATGAAAACACCAGGGCGGACAAGGAGGAGGACCGCGTGCGCCATGTGGATGTCTGCAGCGCGCAGACCGGTCCGATTTTCCTGGCCTACCGCCACGATGAGGAGATTCGGAAAATCATCCGTACCAGGATGGAAGATCCCTGTCTCTATGATTTTGTATCAGAGGACGGAATCCGCCACAGGGTATGGAGGATCGGCGAACCGGCCGATATCCACGCGCTGGAGAACGCCTTTGCACATCTTCCCGCCACCTATATAGCGGACGGTCATCACCGGGCTGCATCCGCTGTACGGGTCGGCTTTAACAGGAGGGCCGCACATCCCGGTTTTGACGGCAGCGAGGCGTTTAATTACTTCCTTTCCGTGCTTTTCCCGGATGACGAGCTGAAGATTCTTCCCTACAATCGCGTGGTGCGGGATCTGAATGGTATGAGTACATCCGAATTCCTTGCCGCGGTATCCGAAAGCTTTTCGGTGGAAAAAATCGGCGATACGCCTTTTACGCCCTCAGCCAAAGCCGAATTCGGACTGTATCTGGATGATGCCTGGTATCGTCTGAAGGCCGGTGCGGCTCTGCGAAGCACGGATCCGGTCGCCGGACTGGATGTATCCATTCTTCAGGACCACCTTCTGGGCCCGCTGCTTGGCATCGGTGATCCCCGCACGGACAAACGGATCGACTTTGTCGGCGGAATCCGCGGCCTGAAGGAACTTGAGAGACGCGTCCATACCGATATGAGAGCCGCCTTTTCCATGTATCCGACATCCGTGGAGGAACTGCTCTCCGTCGCCGACGCCGGTCTGCTGATGCCGCCGAAATCCACATGGTTTGAGCCCAAACTGAGAAGCGGTCTGTTTATCCACACAATCGAACGTTGAAAAAAGCCCTCAAAAGCGTCGCTTTTGAGGGCTTTCCTTCTCAGATTACACCTGTATTGTTTTTTGCCTTTCTGAGGCGGGAAGAGTTACTTTTTGGCGTCCTTTGCCATTTCCGGAGTATGGCTCTGAACAGAAAGCTTTATTTTTTCTTTTCGCATTCGGAACAATACGCTTTGACAAACTCAATATCGCTGTGCGGTGTTTTTATGCCGTTTGCCTCCTGATAACTCTCATGTCCCAGTCCGAGGATCGTGATGATATCGCCCTCCTGTGCATGGTCGATCGCAAAACGGATCGCTTTCTGCCTGTTCGGGATCACGATATAATCCGCCTCTTTTCCCATATCCTTTTCCGCCGTTTCTATTCCTCTCAGAATATCGCAGCATATGTTTTCAAAGGTTTCATACCGGTTATGGCCAGCCGTGACAATACTCAGGTCGGCGTACCGGGCACTTGCCTCGCCCATCTCAAGCCGTCTGTAGACGGAACGGTTTCCGTCCGCGCCGAAAACGCATACGAGACGTTTGGGCCGGTACTCCCGTAAGGCCTGCAGGTGATTCCTTGTACTGTATCCGTTATGGGCAAAATCCACGCAGACACGGAACCTGTCACAGCTCCAGGCAAAGTCGAAGCGCCCGCGGATTCTCAGGTGGGTCAAAGCCTGATTGATCACGGCTTCCGGTATTCCGAGGCAATTCGAAACACAGACAGCGGCCAGTGCATTGTACATGTTAAAGGTTCCGGGAAGGTTTACGCGGATGTGATACTGACCGCTTTCGGTTTTTCCGGGCAGGCTGCATTCCACACGAAATGCGATACCCGGCTCCCGCGTTACCTCATTAAATTCCGCTTCAAGGTCGCAGGCCTTGAAGTCTGCCTTATCCATGCAGCCGAAGAAATGGACCGGTTTCTCCACATATTTGAGGAATGCCTCCAGATGAGGATCATCCGCATTGACGAAGCATGTCCGGCTGATATTCAGAAGCCCGGCCTTGCAGGCGAGATATTCTTCAAAATCCTTATGTTCGTTCGGCCCGATGTGATCGCCGGTTTCTATGTTTGTCCAGATACCGTAATCAAAGAGAATGCCGTCCGCCCGGTGCTGCTTCATGGCCTGAGAGGATACTTCCACAACCGCATGCGTACATCCGCGCTTTACCATCATGGCGAGATAGCGCTGGATTTCCATGGCATCCGGCGTGGTATTGTCCAGCTCATAGCATTCGTATCCGGGCGTTTCGGCGCAGGGAACCGGTCTGTTTTCCCCCTCACCGTAAACCGGTTCAACACCTTCAGCGGTGACCGGCATGATGGCTCCGTTGGTACCGATGGTTCCCGTGAGGAATCCCGCACAGCGAAGAATATCGGCCATCATGTGGGTCGTGGTCGTCTTCCCCTTGGAGCCGGTAATCCCGATTGTCACGAGATGTCTGGCGGGGTGTCCGTAGAATGCAGCCGAAAGGAGCGGGCTGACGGTGCGGGTATCGGAAACGCGAATGACCGTTACGTCGGAATTCTCCGGAAGCTGTACGGGCTTCTCGGTAACCAGCATACCGACCCCGGCTTTGACCAGCTCTCCGGCTATACTGTGTGTATCAAAATGTGCACCGCTTATGCAGATAAAGGCGTCCTGCGGATGCAGTCTCCGGTTATCATGACAGATTCCGCTGATTTCCCGGTCAACGGAGCCCTGAACAAGCGTATAAGGAATATTCTCCAGCAATGTCCGTATTTTCATCCTGCAAACCTCATATTTAAGCATATCCAAAGAGAAAGGAATTCGGTAATAGCCTCAGATGTCCCTGAAAGCGAAAGGAAAAAACGCTGTTTCCGAACCCGCCGGGTTACTGCGCAAAAATGGAATGCCGATAAAACCGGCATTCCATTCAGTATAGCGTATATGAGTGTTTTTTACAAGCTTTTTATGTTTTCCGAAACCTTAAACGGTTTCCGCGCAGGAACGAATTCCTGCAGTAAGGCCATTGCTGCCCGCATCGATTACGATGGTATCCCTGCTGTGCACCCTGCCCTCCAGGATGATTCTTGCCGCCAGTGTTTCCACGGTTTTCTGAAGGAAACGGCGGAGGGGCCTTGCGCCATATACAGGATCGTAACCGCTGTCAACAACATATTGAAGGGCAGCCGGCGTCAGCTCGATGGACAGCTCACGGTCCG
Organism: uncultured Clostridia bacterium; assembly: GCA_946624325.1. Classification (GTDB taxonomy): domain Bacteria; phylum Bacillota; class Clostridia; order Lachnospirales; family Lachnospiraceae; genus Anthropogastromicrobium. Next base: position 536 of record CAMOSC010000152.1, on the reverse strand, counting down.
CAAGCCGCTTGTTCACATCTGCAATCATGAGGCTTACGATTCCGTTTATATTTTCCTTTGTCAGCGGTTTGAACAGGATGGTCTCATCCAGGCGGTTCAGGAATTCCGGACGGAAGTGTGCACGAAGCTCATTCATGACCGCATCCGCTGCTTCTTTTGAGATTTCACCCTGTGCGTCAATGCCGTCCAGCAGGTAAGAGGAACCGATATTGGAGGTCATGATCAGGATGGTGTTCTTGAAATCTACGGTTCTGCCCTGGGAATCCGTGATGCGTCCGTCATCCAGCACCTGGAGCAGAATATTGAAAACGTCCGGGTGTGCTTTCTCGATTTCATCAAAGAGTACGACACTGTACGGTTTTCTCCGGACAGCCTCGGTCAGCTGGCCGCCTTCATCGTATCCCACATATCCCGGAGGCGCTCCGATCAGCCTGGATACGGAAAACTTCTCCATGTATTCGCTCATATCGATGCGGACCATATTGTTTTCGTCATCAAACAAGTTTTCGGCCAGCGCTTTCGCAAGTTCTGTTTTC
>CAMOSC010000151.1 GCA_946624325.1 uncultured Clostridia bacterium | reverse complement strand
CGCAAATCCGGCGCGGCAAACGACAAAGTAAAGAGAACTTTGTCGTTTGCTATATGTATTGAGACTGTTCTGAGCGGTGCAGGGTATGGTTGATATTCAGGAACCGTGGGTTCCTGCTCCCCGTGCCGTATGGCTATCATAAGCGAAACTGAAAGGTTCCTACAGACAAATGCGAAACTGGATCAGACGCTGGATTCCGGACTATGCCTGGATTCCGCTTATTTCCCTTCTTCTGCTGAATGCCATCACGTATTTCGGAAGCAGGATATTTACCACATCGCTGGTACATCATGACATCACCACGCCGCTTGACGCGAAAATACCATTTGTGCCTTTTTTCATTGTTTTCTATGTGCTGGCCTATGTGCAGTGGATCACCGGGTTTATCATCATTGCCCGGGAGAGCGAACAGTTCTGTTACCGGTATCTTTCCGCAGAATTGCTTGCAAAACTTCTCTGCCTCCTGATTTTCGTGGTCTATCCGACCACCATGGTCAGGCCGGAGATAACGGGTGACGGATTCTTCCACAGGGCCGTAAGGCTTTTATACAGTGTGGATCCGCCGGATAATCTCTTTCCTTCCATTCATTGTCTGGAAAGCTGGCTGATCTGCCGTACCTGCGTGAAGCTGACAAAACCTGCATCCTGGTATAAACCGTTGTCATTTACCGCCTCTCTGTGTGTTTTTTTGTCCACGGTGCTGATTCATCAGCACCTGATTGCGGATGTATTTGGCGGCATTGCAGCGGTCGAAGCCGGTTTATTCCTCGCCGGAAAGCTGAAGGCGGAAAGAATATTCCCTTTTCTTTCCGACCGTCTGTTTCATGGCGGAGACCGGAGAGGTTCATTGTGAAAATGGAACTGTTCAGAGCCTGGCGCAAATCCGTGAGAAAGCATGGATTCAGCTGGCTGAAATGCACGCTTTCTCACGGATTTGCATCCGGCGGGCACACCCCAACGCCGGAAATGGGATCTTTTCGCCATTTCCGGCGTTGGACTCTGGACAGTTACGTAAAAATACATTCGGGGAGAGCTGAAAATGCTTGGATTTTATGATTGGTCCATGTACCTTACCTATCTTTCATTACTATCGGCAGGTTTCGGAATCATCGTCAGCATGAACGGTTCCGGCCATCCCTATATCGGGGCGTTCTGCCTTCTTTTCTGCGGCCTGTGCGACGCTTTTGACGGAAAGGTGGCCAGCATGAAAAAAGACCGGACTGAGACGCAGAAAAAGTTCGGGATCCAGGTCGATTCGCTTTCGGACCTGCTGGCCTTCGGCATGCTCCCTGCCTCAATCGGCGTGGCAATGCTGCGTGTCAGTCCCGCTATCGTTGATCCTCCGCACATTGATCTCCATGACCTTCCCGGCACGTTTGTTTCCCTGTTTTTTACGGTGGTCATGCTTCTCTATGTGCTTGCCGCAATGATTCGCCTCGCCTATTTTAATGTTATGGAAGAGGAGCGGCAGAAAAAGGAGAGCGGGAGGCGGAAAGCCTATGAAGGGCTGCCCGTCACTTCCGCCGCGCTGATTTTTCCGACGATTCTTCTGTTTCAGTATTTCATTCCCAAGGACATTACAGTTGTCTACTTTATCGTCATGATCCTCACGGGTTTTGCGTTTCTTACCCGGTTTAAAATCACAAAACCGGGGATGCGTGGTATTCTGATTATGGTCGCCATCGGCGCGCTGGAGGGAATTCTGCTTTTTGTTTCCCGCTACTATATGCTCATGCACGGAGGCATGTGACATGCTTTCATTTCTCTACAGAACCATACCGGGCAGATTTCTGTTAAAGCTCCTGACTGCAAGACCTCTTTCTGCTGCAGCCGGAGCTTTTATGGATTCTGCGCTTTCAAAACCCCTGATAGGTCCTTTCCTGAAAAAAAACGGGATCCGGATAGAAGATTATGAAGAAAAGCGTTATCGTTCTTTCAACGATTGCTTTACCAGGAAAATAAAAGAAAAGCTCAGGCCCATTGATATGGATCCCGCTTCGCTTATCTCCCCCTGCGACGGCCTTCTGTCAGCGTATACCATCCGCAATGACCTGGTTATCCCGGTCAAGCAGAGCGTTTTCCGGATTCCGGATCTGCTTGGCGGCAGCCCCGATGCCGCATATTTTCGTGATGGAATATGCCTGGTCTTCCGGCTCTGCGTCAACCATTATCACCGGTATTGTTATTTTGACGACGGCGTGAAAGGAGATAATGTATTCCTGCCGGGTGTTCTGCACACGGTCCGTCCGATAGCGCTTGAAAACGTTCCCGTTTTTACCCAGAACTGCAGGGAGTACACAATAATCGACACCAGCCATTTCGGAAAAGCGGCCCAGATTGAGGTCGGGGCCATGCTTGTCGGCAGAATCAGAAACCACCACGGTTCCGGCAGCGTTGTCCGGGGGGCGGAAAAAGGTATGTTCCTTTACGGCGGTTCCACGATCATTCTGCTGCTTGCAAAGGACGAAGTGGTCATAGATGAAGCGTATTTCCGGGAAACCAACGGCGACCGGGAAATCCCGGTCAAAATGGGAATGAGAATCGGCAAAAGTACCTGCAAATCGGATTTTCCTCTTGACACGGACCGCATCCTCTAGTAAACTGAAGCTGTATCAGAGGCAGTCTTTACGGCTGCAATCAATACAAAGTAGAGGTCGCGCGATTGATGAGTAGGAGATGCTGATGTCCGGCAGGGCATATGAGGCGCCCCGAAAGGTGAAAGCGCCGAAGGGGACTGTTTAGCCGGCTGTCTCCTGGGCACAGGCCGAACAGGTTTGTGACTGTCATCTGTTTATCGGATGGAGAGCTACCGGAATGATCGATACAGGATTCTTTCAGCCGGCCATCCGTCGGCTTTTTTTGCGCGGAAAACCGTAATTTTGGTTATGGTCCGGGCATCAGGAAGCCGAACAATGGGTTTTACCCGGAAAGGATATTTTATGGCTATTTTCAAAGGAGCCGGCGTTGCAATTGTCACGCCATTTACCGAGGACGACCGGGTCAATTATGACGAACTCGGCAGAATGATCGATTTCCAGATTGAAAACGGCACGGATGCCATCATTATCTGCGGCACCACGGGAGAGTCTTCCACACTCAGCCACGAAGAACACGACGCCTGCATACGTTTTGCCGTACGGCATACGGCCGGAAGGGTCCCTGTTATTGCAGGTACCGGTTCCAACTCCACGGCGGAAGCGATCCGTCTTTCCACACATGCGCAGGAGAGCGGTGCCGACGCGCTTCTTCTGGTCACGCCTTACTATAATAAGGCTACGCAGGCCGGGTTGTCTCAGCATTACAGGAAGATTGCCGAAAGCGTACGCATCCCGATTATTCTTTACAATGTTCCTTCACGGACCGGCGTCAATATTCTTCCGGAGACGGCTGTTGAGCTTGCCAGGACAACCGAAAATATTATCGGTATCAAGGAAGCCAGCGGCAATATTGCCCAGATTACCAGGCTCGCGGCCATGGCGGACGGCTGCATAGACATTTATTCCGGAAACGATAATGAAGTACTGCCGATTCTTTCCGTGGGCGGTATCGGCGTTATCTCCGTGCTCTCCAATATTGCTCCGAAGCTGACCCATGACATGGCGACGCTTTTCCTTGAAGGGCACTTCGAGGAGAGCAGGAAGCTGCAGCTGCAGTCGGTCAGCCTGATCGATGCGCTCTTCTGCGAGGTCAATCCGATTCCCGTGAAGGAAGCCATGAATATGCTCGGATGGAATGCCGGCCCGGTCCGTCTGCCCCTTTCTCCGATGAGCGCTTCCAACAGGGAGAGACTCCGCCTTGAGCTTCAAAAAGCAGGATTGCTGGAGGGATAATATGATCAGGGTATTGTTAAACGGCTGCCTGGGTGCCATGGGAACGATGATCGCCCGGGTTATTTCCGAAACGGAAGGAATAGAAGTCGCTGCCGGCATCGACCTGCGCGCGTCAGAAGCTTCCGCTTCCTGTCCGTTCCCGGTGTTTGCATCTTTTTCGGACTGTAATGTTCCCGGGGATGTCATCATTGATTTCTCGGTAGCAGCGGCAACGGATGCCGTGCTGGATGCCTGCGAAAAGCTTCGCCTCCCCCTGGTCCTCGCCACGACCGGCCTTTCTGACGGCCAGCTGGAGCGGGTCCGCCGCCTCTCGGAAACGGTTCCGCTTGTACAGTCCTATAACATGTCCCTCGGAATCAATCTCCTGGCTGCCCTGATTCGTCAGGCGGCCCCGGTCCTTGCGGAATCCGGTTTTGATATCGAGATTGTGGAACAGCATCACAACAAAAAGATTGATGCGCCGAGCGGGACAGCCCTCCTTCTGGCGGACGCGGCCAATCAGGCCCTTGACGGAACCCGCCGGTACATCTTTGACCGAAGTTCGGAGCGCAGGCGCCGGGATCCGATGGAGATCGGCATCAGTTCCGTGCGCGGCGGCACGATTGTGGGCATCCACGACGTGATCTTCGCCGGGGAGGATGAAGTAGTGGAGCTGAAGCATCAGGCATTCTCCAAAGCCGTGTTCGCAAAGGGAGCCGTGGCGGCCGCCCGTTTCCTGCAGGGCAGGGAGAGCGGTTATTATACCATGCAGGATGTTGCGAACAGCCGGGCTGAATAAATCCCCGGATCTGAACAGCAGCAGAAAGTTTTAAAAGAAGGACGGCTTTTGCCGCCCTTCTTTTTCAGCAAAGAGGAAAGAAAAATGAAGCGTACAGATCCGAACGGGCAAAGACCCGGCAAAAACTCTGAAAAAAGGGATCCCTCTGCGGGAGCTTTGCCGACGGGTTACGGACAGGAAAGCAGGGAGCGCCTTGCAGGCGTTTTCAGGAAGCTGGCTGAATGGTTTCCCGAAAATAAAAGAAAGCTTCCATGGCGGGAAAACCGCGATCCATACCGGATCTGGATTTCCGAGATCATGCTCCAGCAGACGAGGACGGAAACCGTTATCCCCTATTATCATCGGTTCCTGGCACGCTTTCCCGATGTTTCCGCGCTTGCGGATGCCCCGGAAGATGAGCTGATGAAGCTGTGGGAGGGACTCGGATATTATTCCAGAGCCCGCAATCTGCAGAAGGCTGCGGCAATCTGCCGGGAATCCCACGGCAATGAACTGCCAAGGGCGTATGATGCCCTTTTATCGCTGCCGGGAATCGGGGCTTATACGGCCGGCGCCGTCTCATCGATCGCGAACGGGGAAAAGAAGGCTGCCGTAGACGGCAATGTTCTGCGCGTTATCAGCCGTATCCTTGCCAGCCGCAGGGATATCTCGGATCCCGATACAAAAAAGGACTTTAAGATGCTGATAGAAGAGATCATGGTCTCGGACGCCGCATCCATGGACCCCGGCACGCTCAACCAGGCGCTGATGGAGCTCGGTGCCTGTATCTGCACGCCCGGCAAAGCCCCGCTCTGCGCGGAATGCCCCGTAAGCGGCGAGTGCCTTTCAAATGCCATGCATCTGACCGGAAGCATTCCCTGCAAGGCCCCCGCCAGGCGCAGGAAAACGGAAATCAGAACCGTTTTTATCGTGACGGACGGATCGGATATTGTCCTCGGGAAGCGTCCGGATAAAGGCCTTCTTGCCGGTCTTTATGAACTTCCTTCCAGGGAAGGCCTGCCGGATGAGGATACGGTAAAGTCCTTGTGGGGCGGAATACTCGGCTGTCCGGTCTCTGTACTGCCTGCAGGCACTGGTAAACATATATTTACGCATATTACCTGGGAGATGTCCGGACTGCTCATACAGCCTTCGCGTCCTCTTGGACTCTGCCGGGAGGGTCTGCTTCAGAACGGCCTCTTAGCTGTAGCGTCCGATGATGTCAGGAAACTGTATCCCGTTCCGTCCGCCTTTTCCGCGTGGAAGAAATACTGGGAAAGCGCCTGAATCCGAAGGATAACCCCTTTACGTTTATCGTTTCTTATGATATACTGTCTTCGATTTGAGCCCTGAAACAGGGTTTGCAGCTGCCGGCACGATGTCCGGCATTGCAAGGGTTCAGAGCATTTGCTCTGATATCGGCCCGTCTCCGGCGGGCTATCGGTAACCGCACCGCTTTTTTCGAAAATGCCCCTGGCAACGGGGCATGCGGGTTACCCTGATAACGGCCCGCCTTCGGCCGGGCCATAATGGTATCCGCGCCCCGGCTTTTCTATCGTTGGTGATACCCCTGGCAACGGGGCATGCGGATTACACAATTACTATGAATGAGGAGAAACAGAATGGCTGCCTATCTTATTGACTTTGAGAATGTCAAGTCAGAAGGAATCAAGGGGATTCTCAGCCTGTCCGAGCACGATACTGTAGTGATTTTCTACAGCCAGAATGCGGATTCCCTGACCTTTGAAGCCATGGATATGATTTTTGCCACCAAAGCAGAGGTGCGCAAATATAAAATTATCCACGGCGGGAAAAATTCGCTGGATTTCCAGCTTTCCACTTATCTCGGTTACCTGATTCATGAAGGCCGGCATAAGAATTTTTACATTATCAGCGCGGATAAAGGATTTCAGCATGTCATTGAATTCTGGAAAAAAATCTTTATCTATGACGGATATGTCTATGGTTTTCCGACGATAGCGGAAGCTTACGGCAGACAGCAGCGTTTTGATAACGCCAGTGCCAAAGAGCGTGCGCGTATGATTGCCGAAGAGAATGGGGATCAGAATGCCGAGCAGCTTTCCGCAGCCGAAACCGTTTCCGGACAGCCTGTAACAGAATCTGAAACAGCGCGGATGTCTGAGAAAGCCGGAAAGGAATCTTCCCCAAGGCAGTCCTCGCGTTCATCCGGAAGAGGCAGGGGAAAACGCGATGAGCAGCCCGCTCCGGTTGTGGCCGTGCAGGAGCATGCGGCCCCCGTTGAAGAAGCCGCCGGAATGTCCGAAACCGACATTTCAGAGGAAGCCGCCGGAATGTCCGAAGCCGACATTTCAGAGGAGGCTGTCGGAACGTCTGACGCCGACATTTCAGAAGAAGCTGCCGGGATGCCGGAAGCCGAAAGTATACAGGAGCCCGCCCCGGTTGTGCCGGCTGAAGAGGGAAAGTCTGACGCCATGGCTGTTACCGGAAAAGAGAGCGGGATCGTGCGCACAACCAGCGCAGACGGTTTTATCACGGTGGTTCACGAAGACGGCCCCGTCATTTCCGCCGTACCCGGACCGGTACCGGAAGCGGAGGACTCCAGTATCCCGGAGGATCTCATAGCGAAACAGATCGCCGCTGCCGTAGGCGGATCAGAGATGAAAGTGACCGTTATCGAGAATGTGGTAACCGTTCATCAGGTTTCCGAGGAGAATCCGGTTTCTGCAGAGAATCCGGCTTCAGGAGAAATCGTTGAGGAGATTCCCGCGCAGGAGAGCACTGAAGCTCCCGAAAGCATTATTCCGGAGTCAGAACAGTCCACCGCCGAATCCCTGGCAGAGGAAAACGCTGCCGGCACTCCCGCGGAGGCGGTAACGGAAAAGCCCAAGTCTGCTTCAAAATCGAGACGTTCGAAGAGCAGCGGCAGACAGAAAAAAACGGAAGAGGCTGCGGTACCGGCTGAAGACGGAAACGCTTCCGAAGCCGAAGGGGAAAGAAAAAGCAGGAAATCCGCAGCAGGGAAAAAATCCCGGGCTGCTTCCGCAAAAACGGATGATAAGACTTCCGATACCGAAAAGGGTGACACGGAAAAGGAACCCGAGGTAAAAACAGCAGAGAAAAAAACAGCCGGAAAAGGCAGAAGCCGGCAGAAGCCGGCTGCTTCTTCCAAGGCAGGAGCCGGTAAAACGGTCAAGGCAGAGGAAGAGGCTGCAGATTCCGCGGCGCAGGATGCTTCCGACAGTACGGAAAGCACAAAGGACGGGACAGCCCAAAAGAACTCCGGCAGCAGGAAAAGTACGGCGG
>CAMOSC010000150.1 GCA_946624325.1 uncultured Clostridia bacterium | reverse complement strand
CACTGTGAGGCCTTTAATTTCTGTCTATCGCAAAGTTGCTGAATATTCAAGGAATTGTAAAAGTTATTGAAATCTGTCCCTTTTATTCTCTTCCGTCCCAGCAGTAGGTACACAGATTTTCCTTCCCGATACCCACCGCTTCTACCAGATCATCCAGACGGTTATAGCGCAGGGTACTGAAATTCATCCGTCTGCAGATCACATCCAGCATGCTGTGATAGCGGTCCGAATCAGGATTTGCATAATCCTCCAGAATCTCCCGCGATACTTCGCAGCCCTCTTCCTCGTGGATCACCTGTCTGGCAATCAGTTCCATCTCAGAGGTGGAACGGGAGAAATTGATGTATTTGCAGCCAAAAAGGATGGGCGGGCAGGCCGGTCTTGCGTGAACTTCCCGCGCTCCGCTCTCAAACAGGAATTCGGCGGTCTCGCGAAGCTGGGTGCCGCGGACGATGGAATCGTCGATGATCATGAGGCTGCGGTTTTCAATCAGTTCATGGATGGGCACAAGCTTCATATGTGCGATCAGGTTGCGCTTCGACTGGATGGTCGGCATGAAGGAGCGCGGCCAGGTGGGTGTGTATTTCACAAGCGGCCTGGAGAAGGGTACACCCGACTCATTGGCATAGCCGATGGCATGGGCCAGTCCGGAATCCGGAATGCCGACAACCGTATCCACCGTGTTCAGGATATCAATACCGTCCCGGATATCGCGTTTGGCCATGAATTCGCCGCAGCGGTTGCGCATCTCCTCCACGGAAACGCCCTCATAGACCGCTGACGGATATCCGTAATAGACCCAGAGGAAGGTGCAGATCCGAAGCTTTTTCCCGGGGGCGGCGAGTGTGGTGATGCCCTCCGGAGTCATGACCACAATCTCTCCGGGGCCCAGCTCGCGGCAGTCCCTGTAGCCGAGGTTCAGATAGGAGAAGGATTCAAAGGCCGCACAATACGCGCCCTCCTTCTTCCCGATCGACACCGGGGTCCGGCCATAGCGGTCCCTGGCACAGTAAATGCCCATGGGGGTCATCAGGACAATGGTCATGGAGCCGTCGATCTTATCCTGGGCATACTGGATTCCTTCAACAAGATTATCCTTCTGGTTGATCAGGGTTGCAACCATCTCGGTCTGATTGATGCTGCCGCCGCTCATCTCCAGAAAATGATTGTGTCCTTTCTGCAGCAGCTTTTCCTCGATGGCCTGCATATTATTGATTCTTCCGACCGTCATGATGGCGTAAGTGCCGTGATGGGAACGCACTAACAGCGGCTGCGGCTCATAATCGGAGATGCAGCCGATTCCCAGATTTCCCTTCATCTTGGCCAGGTCATCATCAAACTTGGTCCGGAAGGGAGAATTTTCTATATTATGAATGGCGCGATCAAACCCGTCCTCGCCATAGGCCACCATACCGGCACGGCGAGTGCCGAGATGGGAATGGTAATCTGTACCGAAAAACAGGTCAAATACACAATCTTCCTTTGAAGCTACCGCAAAAAAACCGCCCATATAGCCATTCCTTCCATAGTAAGAGAAAACATACCTGTACAGAGCCGGGCTGCCACGCCCGCTTTCCTGCTTAGTTTATCAAATCTTCCCCCATCCCACAAGAAAATCTTTTCCGGCATTTCCGGTTCCGTTTGGGGGCAAATTGCCGGGACTTTGGCAAAATGCGTGCGTCTTTTCCCGCAATGCGGCTCTAAATTGCCCGAATTTCCCCTTCGTCCGCCGCTTCCCGCTCCGCCCGGCACCGGGTTTTCATGAGAAAAGCAACAGAAGGAGCCTCTTTCGGGCAGAGAATTTCTACATTCTGATACATACGTAATCCGCGGTTCAGGCGCGAAAACCGCTACATGATCTGTGTTTTTTCGCTGTCCGGAAGCGGAATCTGGTATCGGAACAGGTCTGACGGAGCTTAAACCGCGCTTTTACCTGTACAGACGCGTAACCCGGTATCGGGACAGGTCCGGCGGTACCCGAACAGTACTTTTACCTCGCCAGACGCGGAATACGGTACCTGAACTGCACTTTCCCCTCTCCGAATGCGAAAGCCGGTTGAGTCATGCGGGCGGATATGGTACAATCCAGGACATAAAGGTGCGCCGTCTGCCATCTATACTGCCAGCCGACAGAAAAAACGTTGCTGTTCAGAGCCAGACTCCAGAAATGACCAAGAACGCTATTTCCGGAGTTGCGGTGTGCCCGCCAGATGCAAATCCGTGCGAAATCATGTATTTCAGCCAGCCGAATCCATGATTTCACACAGATTTGTGTCTGGATCTGAAAAGCAGCAGAAAAACGGTGCCATGCAGGGTATCATTAAACCAGGCGTCTGCGGCAAAACCTGCTGCAGGGAGGAAACATATTTTGCCCACGGCTGAACTTTAGTCAGGCGTGGCCTTTAGGTCAAAGTGCAAAACTGCGTCATGAGAGGAGGAAACCATGGAACTGATCAGTCAGAAAATGCGAAGGCTTGCCCCGGAGCTGGATCCGCTCAGGCTCGGCACCGGCTGGCAGGCGGAGGATCTGTCCAGGCCGCAGGTCTACATTGCCAGCACCTTTGGGGACTCTCATCCCGGAAGCGGCCACCTGGACAGGCTTGTGGAAAAGGTAAGGGAAGGCGTGCGCAAGGCCGGCGGTTTCGGCGCCCGCTATTTTGCAACGGATATGTGCGACGGGGAAAGTCAGGGGACGGACGGCATCAATTATTCCCTGGTCAGCCGGGAGATGATTGCCAACATGATCGAAATCCAGGCAAATGCCACCCCCTTCGATGCAGGCGTGTATCTGGCCAGCTGCGACAAGGGCTGTCCGGGATGCCTCATGGGCATGCTGCGGGTCGACATTCCCTCCGTTTTTGTCTGCGGAGGCACCATGAATGCCGGGCCACAGCTCCTGACCCTGGAGCAGCTCGGGGCTTACAGCGCCAGGTATGAGCGCGGCGAGATCGGTGAGGAGGAGCTTCAGTGGGCAAAGCGAAACGCCTGTCCCTCCTGCGGCGCCTGCTCCTTCATAGGGACCGCCTCCACCATGCAGATCATGGCGGAGGCCCTGGGTCTTGCGCTTCCCGGCTCCGCCCTGCTTCCGGCCGAGAGCCCAGCTCTTGAAGAATATGCCTTCCGTTCCGGCATGCGTGCGGTGGAAATGGCCGGAGACGAACACATGAAGCCGTCGGCCGTCTTATGTGAGAAGAGCTTCGATAATGCCATCCTGGTGCACGCCGCCATCTCCGGTTCCACCAATACCCTGCTCCATCTCCCCGCCATTGCCCATGAGCTGGGGCTGGAGCTTTCCGGGGATACCTTTGACCGCCTGCACCGGGGAGCCCGCTATCTTCTGGATATCCGGCCCGCGGGAAGATGGCCTGCCGAGGTCTTTTACTATGCGGGCGGCGTTCCGGCAGTCATGGAGGAAATCCGGCAGCACCTCCATCTCGAGGTCATGACCGTCACCGGGAAAACCCTCGGGGAAAATCTGGATGAGCTACGCCGGAACGGATTCTATGAGGAATGCCAGAGACAGCTGGAGGCCTTCAACCGCAGACGCGGTCTTTCGCTTGTCAAAGAGGATATTATCCGCCCCTACGACAGGCCGTTAGGCACCAACGGTTCCATCACCGTGCTGAAGGGGAATCTGTCTCCGGAGGGTGCCGTAATCAAGCATACGGCCTGCCCGAAGGAGATGTACCGCGCAGTGCTTCGCGCAAGGCCCTTTGACTCCGAGGAGGAATGTCTGGACGCCGTACTGCACCATCGGGTTGAAAAAGGGGACGCGGTCTTTATCCGCTATGAGGGACCGAAGGGCAGCGGCATGCCGGAGATGTTCTATACCTCGGAGGCCATCAGCTCGGACAAAGAGCTCGGACGCACCATCGCCCTGATTACGGACGGCCGTTTCTCCGGCGCGTCCACTGGTCCCGTGATCGGCCACTGCTCCCCCGAAGCCGCGGACGGCGGCCCCATTGCGCTGGTGGAAGAAGGCGACCTGATTGAGCTGGATGTAGAGGCCGGAAAGCTCAACATTATCGGCGTAAAAGGGGAAAGGAAATCCCCCGAAGAGATGGCGGAAATCCTTGCCGCCCGGAAAGCAGCCTGGAAGCCGCGTGAAAGCCGATATAAGCGGGGCGTGCTCAGACTGTTCTCAGAGCATGCGGTCAGTCCCATGCGCGGGGCCTGGATGTCCTGATCCCCAGACTCTTCCTCCCTTGTACTTTGACCTAATGGCCCCGGCTGCGCTTTTTGCAGCCATGCCTGCAAAAGCGCAGCCGGGGGCCAAATATTTCTCTCTACAGCCGGACCGGAATACATGGGAGGCGGGAGCCTGATCCTTCTCAGGTTCCCGCCTCCCACTGTCAAAATGTCCGGCCGCTTTACCGCGCGGGAGCTCCCGCGCTTACGCATAGGTTTTCTCAAAAGCCTGCTGCAAATCTTCTATAATATCATCAATGTGCTCTATACCCACGGACAGGCGGATGGTGTTGGGCTTTATGCCCTGCTCGGCCAGCTCCTCCTCATTGCACTCCGAGTGCGTGGTGGACGCCGGATGAATGGCCAGGGATTTGGTATCCGCCACATTGGCTAACAGGGAGAAGAGCTGCAGATGGTCGATCAGCTCCTGGGCCTTCGCCGCCCCGCCCTGCACCTCAAAGGTAAAGATCACGCCGCCCCCGTTCGGGAAATATTTCGCATACAGCGCCTGCTGAGCCGGGTCCTTTGTCACCGCGGGATGATTCACCTTTTCCACCTGCGGCACGCCCTGCAGGTATTCCGCCACCTTCAGTGCGTTCTCCACATGGCGCTCCACGCGCAGCGACAGGGTTTCAAGCCCCTGCAGGAAGATAAATGCGTGAACCGGTGAAAGCGTTGCGCCGGTGTCGCGCAGGAGAATCGCCCGGATGTAGGTGATATAGGCCGCGGCTCCCACATCCCTTGTGAAGCTCACGCCATGGTAGCTGGCATTCGGCTCCTCCAGCCAGGGATACTTATGATCCTTTGTCCAGTCAAACTTCCCGCTGTCCACAATAATGCCGCCGATGGCCGTTCCGTGTCCGCCGATGAACTTGGTGGCGGAATGCACCACAATATCAGCTCCGTATTCGATCGGCCTAACCAGATACGGTGTCGCAAAGGTGTTGTCCACGATCAGCGGAACGCCGTGCCTGTGGGCGATCTTCGCAATGGCTTCAATATCCACTACCTCGGAATTCGGATTTCCGAGCGTCTCAATTTCCACGGCGGTGGTATTCTCACGGAAAGCCGCCTCCAGGGCTTCCAGGTCAAAGGGATCCACAAAGGTGGTCTCGATTCCGTAATCCGGCAGGGTATGCTTCAGAAGGTTATAGGTTCCGCCGTAGATGTTTTTTGCCGCGATCACATGGTTTCCCGCATGGGCCGCCGCCTGGATGGCATAGGTGAGCGCTGCCGCCCCGGAAGCTACTGCCAGCGCGCCGACTCCGCCCTCAAGCGCCGCCACACGTTCCTCAAAAACGCTTTGCGTGGGGTTGGTCAGGCGTCCGTAGATATTCCCGGCATCCCTCAGGCCGAAACGATCCGCCGCATGGGCACTGTTATGAAAGACGAAAGAGGTGGTCAGATAAACCGGTACCGCCCTCGCGTCCGTCACCGGATCCGGGTTTTCCTGTCCGATGTGTCCCTGCTTTGTCTCAAATCTCCATTTCGATGTATCGGTGATCGCTGCCATTTTCATTTCCTCCTGTTTTTCATGGACCGGAAAACAATTCCCGGGGGATCAGCTGAGATATATTGCCTACTTTTTTCGTAGGTTTTGTTTGTGTCTCCGATTATAGCGCATGAAAGCGGATTCCGCAAATACCCGATTCCTTGAACCTGATATTGCTTCCACCTATACCCGGGTCTCCATGCATGCTTCCTCAGAGAAGCCGCCGTCCCAATCAGCCTTTGCTGTAAAAGTCCGGACTTTCATCTATGGTGGTGCCCGCCAGGTGGGGCATGAAGGTTTCCTTAGCAGCCTCCGGCGGATCACATGCCGCTTCGGGCACAGACAGGTGTATTTCCTGAGGATATTGACACTGCGCGTCAATAGTCCGGCGCGGGAAACACTTAAATCAGCATTTCCCTCAGAATCCATATCAGAGCGTTCTCAGAACCGGTTGCTGCCCCTCGTTATCCGAAAACGTTTTAGTCATGCTTCCCCCTATATTTTACCCGTTTTGCGAAATTCGGATGTTCTTTTTCGGTTTTGCCGATCCGCCTTTTCATCTTTCCGATTGGAATCATTCCTTCTTATTGTCATAAAAGACAAAACAGGCTTCTGGTATTTATGCAAATACACCTGTTTTTTTCGCCAGGTTTCCCCTGCATCGGAAACTTTTTTTCATTTTCCTGTTGCATTCTCGTCGAAACTGTGATATTATATTTTCGAAAACGATTGAAGTTGTGATTGATTTGGTGATTTTGTCAATCAGCAGGGGCGGTTCCGTCCATTGCCGCCCAGTATCTCGGGGGAGGTTTTTATGAAAGATTTTCTGCATAATACGTGGAAGCACCGGGCGCATGTGGTTTTAGCCCTGCCTGTTTTCCTGGTTCTGTTCTTTATCATGTATGTGCCGATGGCCGGTCTTGTCATGGCCTTCAAAAACTCCAGGGAGTTTGTAAAGCTCGGCATCTGGGGCGCCCACTGGGTAGGTCTGGAAAACTTCCAGGCACTGATCGCTTCCAAGAAAGACTTCATCAATTTTACCCGCAACACCATCCTGTACTACCTGCTCTTTACGGCGCTTGGTACGGTCCTGAATGTTACGCTTGCAATCGCCATTGACCAGCTGCTCTTAAAGCGCGTGGCAAAAACCATGCAGACCCTGATGATCATCCCCGTGTTCATCTCCTATGCGGCGGTTACCTTTATCGCATTCGCCTTCCTGGACAAGAGCAACGGCCTGATCAACCACATGCTGGGTACAAACTACAGCTTCTACAATAAGGCGGGCTACTGGCCCTGGATCCTCACCATCGTCAAGGTCTGGAAGGATACCGGTTACGGCTCCGTGCTTTACATGTCCGTTCTTGCCGGAATCGACACCGCCCTTTATGAGGCGGCGGAGATCGACGGAGCCAACAAGTGGCAGCAGATCCGCCACATCACGCTTCCGTCGCTGATCCCCATGATCACCGTCATGCTGCTTCTGTCCGTCGGTAACGTAATGCGTTCCGACACCGGTCTGTTCTATCAGGTTACCAAGAACAACGGTCTCCTGTACAAGACCACCCAGGTTATCGACTCTTACGTGCTGAACCAGATCATGCACGGTTCCAACTTCGGTTATACCGCCGCAACTTCGTTCTTCCAGTCGATTGTCGGTCTGCTGATGATGCTGTTCGCAAACTTCATGGTCCGTAAAATCGAACCTGAAAACGCGTTATTCTAAGGAAGGGAGGATAAGAAAATGGCTAAGAAAAACCTCGATCTTGCCCCCTCCGGAAAGAAGCAGAGATTCGGAATCGGGCAGTGCATACTGCTGGTGCTTTTGCTGCTCTTCACGCTGTTCTGCGCGGCTCCGGTTGTACTGGTCTTTGTAGCAGCCTTTACCGATGAAATGTGGATTAACCAGAACGGTTTCTCGTTCTTCCCGGGCAAGTGGTCCATGGACGGCTTTAATTCCGTCATGCGCTACGGCTCCCAGCTCGCCAAGTCCTACGGCATCACCATTTTCATCACGGTGGTCGGCACATTCCTTGGCCTGCTCATCATGAGCATGTACGCCTACTCCATCAGCCGGAAGGACTTCAAGCTTTCGAAGTTTCTGTCTGTTTATCTGCTGATTCCCATGCTGTTTAACGGCGGTACCCTTTCCGGCTACCTGATTTTCACCGGAAGCTACCACTTAAAGGACAGCCTGCTGCTTCTGATCCTGCCCCTGTGCGTTTCCACAATGAACGTCATCATCCTGAGGACCTACATTGCCAACAGCATTCCTCAGGAGCTGATGGAAGCCTGCATGATC
>CAMOSC010000149.1 GCA_946624325.1 uncultured Clostridia bacterium | reverse complement strand
TCACCAGGCTCATGGGAGGACATCCCATGAGCTTTTCGTAAAATTCTGTAAAAATTTTTTACTGTTCAGAGTCGGGCAAAAATCTGCGCGAAATCATGGATTCAGCTGGCTGAAATCCTTGATTTCGCGCAGATTTGCGTTCGGCGGGAACGCCACAACTTCGGAAATGGCTTCTTTTTGCCATTTTCGGAGTCCGGCTCCGAACAATATCAGAAAACCTGACGGATCAGGAAAGCATGGATATGATCGTCCGGTGAATCAATGCCCGAAGCTCCGGCCCCCAGAAATTCCCTCATGTTCCGCACCGTCAACGTAGCAGGCGTCAACCCGATTCCCGTTTTCCTTCAGTTTCAGATACAGGGCGTCAAGCTGGCTGCAGGGAACCACCGGATCCCCGGTCCCGTGCAGAAGGAGGAAGGGCGGATACGCGGCACCTTCCTTCACCCGGTATACCGGACTCCACTTTTGCAGCTCCTCTTCCCAGCGGTCCCGGTCCTTCCCGAAATAACCCGACATCATCTGCTCTCCCTGGGGAAACTGCCTGTAATTTGAAAACAGCGCGGCAAGATCCGTCGGTGCAAAGCAGGAAACCACGCCGCATACGGAGTCGCTGAAAGATGCATATTCCCGTGTCTTCAGTTCCGGATCATCCCCGGTAAGCCCCAACAGGCAAACCGTATTGCCGCCGGAGGAAGTCCCGAAGGCCGCTATATGCTCCGGATCAATGGCATACTCTGCGGCATGCGCCTTGAGAAACCGGATGGCACATTTGACATCCAGCAGGAACGCGGGGAAAGGATGCCCGTCCGCGGCGCTGCGGTGCTTTACGGTGGCAACGGCTATACCCTCTTCCGCATAGTGAGAGAGCATGGGAATCTCATAGCCGAGATTCGGACTTGTCCAGGCACTGCCCTGCACAAACAGGATCAGCGGGCAGGGATTTACTTTAGATCTGTCATCCCCGGGTGCCCAGGGCAGAAGCAGGGAAAGCTCCTGTCCGTTTTCGGAATAAACAATATGCTCCAGCAGCTCCGCCTGTCCGGTCAGGGCGGGATTCATGGTCAGATGTGGAATTCCGGGTATCATAAAAACCTCCTTATTGTCGTTTTCCGGCAGGTTCATGGAAAACAGAAAAACTCTTCACGATCCAGTATATCACAAATCGTGAAGAGCCGCACTTTTTTATGGCTGACAAATCAAATCTCTGTGTGCCGTCTTTTACATAGCCGGATTTATAGTAAACGCATTTATAAATGCGTTTACTATAACGCTCCGCGAGGATGCACACGGATATGCGCCGCTTGCAGCGGCGCATATCCGGCACTGCAAACGAACAAAATGCATACATTCTGTTCGTTTGCTATACAAAAGGCTCTGACCGGTTTCATTCAATGGTTCATCCATACATCACTGTCATACGCAAACCTGCGGGGCTGAATGCCGAAAGCAGCCATTTCCCCGGTCTCAGACTCCGCAAACAGCGCCGTATCGGTGTCAAAGCCAAATGAGACAGTCATGGTATCATCATAGGAGGAGCTGAATTCACAGTAGAAATACCATTGATCGTCATCGGCTTCCCCGGAAGGGTTCCAGGCAAAAGCAATCATCAGGTCATCTGTATCTTCCCCGGTGGCATCACGCATTGAGACCGTATGGGGTTCTCTGAATACAAAGGAAGTCCCCGAATGCTCCCCGTCGATCCTCCTGACGCGTTCCAGCATCTTCGACAGGGGATTGATCTCCAGGCGGTCCAGAAATATCTCTTCTATAAAAACCTGCTCCAGACCTTCCTCCTCAAACTGCTTCAGCACCATATCCTTATAAAGCTGTGCATTGCAGTCAATCAGCCAGATCTCTGTCGGGGCACTCAGCAGGTCATCCACCATTTCGGCTGCTTCGGATGCCTCCATGCCTTTCGGAAGACGATTCCGGTTCTTCATCGACTCCAGATACGCCGCAATGGAATCCGTCTCCTGCAGATACAGTCTTGCAGCCAGATCGGTAAGCAGGGCCTGTGTTTCATTCAGGGCAGGCGTGATGGCTGAAAGGTCTATCAGACCAGAGCGTCTATCCGCCGCGGTATCCATCAGCATTCCGGCAGAAGGCGCTGCAGCATCAATATCACCGGAACCGGTCCGGGGTTCTGCCTGTGCTTCCGACGGCTGGTTTTCCGCCGTAATCGCTTCCGTGATGCCGGTATTTTCTGCCTTTATCGGGGTTTCCAGGGTCACCGGTTCTACCAGCGCTCCATGCTTATTCTGCAGGGTACCTGTTCCAAACAGGATAACCGCTCCTAAAGCGCCTGCCGCCGCTATGGCCGGAAATCCTCTTCTGATCGCAAAGTTCAGCATTTTTTTCTTCTCCTTCCTCTTTCTGTGCATCCTCACTGCTCCGTTTACAATCCGTCCGGAGAGGTTGTCGGACATCCTGATCTGCGAAAAAGCTTCGTTCAGTTCTCTTCTTGTCATCGCGCCTCACCTCTTCTTTCCCCTTCTGCCTCCAGATCCAGCTTCAGCTTTTTTCTTCCCCTGGCCAGGTCCGATCGCACCGTAACGGTATTTCTTCCGAGGATCTCTGCAATCTTCATGGTGGAACAGCCTTCAAAATAATACAGATAGATCGCTATACGGCTGTTCTTGGGCAGGTGCATGACAGCGTCCAGAATTTCACCGCGGCTGATCAGATTTTCTCCATTGTAAGGAAATTCGTCAAAATCCTCGATGTCCGCGGCCCTTTTTTTGCGCCACCAGTGGGAAAGCGTTTTCCTGCACTCATTGACGGCCACCTTCAGCAGCCAGTTTCTTGCATGATGATCATCCTCAAAGGGTTCCGTTCTCTCCATCAGCTTAACGAGTGTGTTCTGCACCGCATCCGCGGCATCCTCCTCATTGCCCATATACAGGTAACAGGTACGGTAGAGCACATCCCGGTTCGCCTTGTAGATTTTCAGGATATCTCCCTCGCTCAATTTCATCACACTCCTTCAAAAACGCGGTTTTATACTCTGATTGAATGGTCCCGGATGACTTTTTTGCAGGCACGCCTGCCAAAAGCGCAGCCGTGGGCAAAATATGTCTCCTTCATGTTGTCTGTTTTGAGGTCCCTCTGTCTGTATAATCCCCGGGAAGGGGAAAAAGTTGCAGTTCAAATACTTTTAATGTAAAAAGTCCGGATTTTCATCCATGGCAGTACCCCGCCAGGTGGGATATGAAGATTTTCTGTTCAGATCCGGGCGCAATCTGTAAGAAAACATGGATCAGCGGACTGAAATCCATGTTTTCTCACAGATTTGCATCCGGACAGCACGCCGCAGCTGCAGAAATGGCATCTTTTGCCATTTCCGGAGGCTGGCTCTGAACAGTTCCTGTATTTTTTCCAAAAACGCCGGAGGCTTACAGAAAACATCATGTTTTTTGATGTTCTCTATAAGCCTCCGGCACATACATGCTTTTCCGGGGAAACCGGCGCTTTGCAACCGCTTCCGCCGCTCAAACCCCGCTGCAGGGCGTTCCTATGCCAGTGTCATTTCCTGCTCACGAATTGGCGGACAAATATGAGAGCCATCTGACCACAAGGCATTCTTATGCCAGCGTCACTTCCTGCTCCCGAATTGGCGGACAAATATGAGAGCCATCTGACCACAGGGCATTCTTATGCCAGTGTCACTTCCTGCTCCCCGAAGCGGCTCTTTATGACAAGCTTCACTTCTTCTGAGCAAGGCTTTACATAGATCACAAGCCTTCCTTCGCAGGTTCTGCGGCTGGCGGCGTCGCAGATGGTCTCATCCTTCAGATCCCCGTTATCCATCGCCAGGATGATACCGCCCTCTGCTTCTGCCGAAACCTCGGTATCGCAGTCCGGTACCAGTCGACCCTCGCCATCCAGGAGGGATACGAGCACCTGGTATACCTCCGGCTTCTCGGACATTTCTGCCGTGCAGCCGTCCTCCGGCTTCCAGACAGAGGCAACCAGCTGATCCGCCTCACCGGTGGTCTCAAGCGTGCACTCCGCCGTCCTGCCCTGTGCATCGAATGCACAGACCTTTACACAGCCCGCTTTGCGTACGGTTTTCCAGACAAAGGCGCCGTTCTCAGTCCGCTCTGTCTGAATCCCAAGGCTCTTTCCGTTTACAAAAAGCTCGGCCCGATCCAGATTGGTGTAGCAGCACAGTTCCACAGCCTCACCTTCCGGTCCGTTCCAGTAATCGCAGAAGCGCCGCCTCCATTCGCGATCCTCGCCGTTATCCTCCACAACCACAAGCCCTGCGTACGGCTCTGCATCCCAGAAGGCTTTTCTCCGGCCAAATACCGCTTTCTTAAAGCCCGCTGTGGAGAGGATGCCGGCCGGCGAACCATGATTCGGATAAGCCCCGCCGGATTCTCCGAAATAGTCGATACCGGTCCAGAGGAACTGTCCGCTGATATAGGGATTATCGGCAACCGCACGCCAGGCTGCATAGCTGTGGCTGTTCTCGCTGCCGAGGAAGGGCTTGTCCGGGAAGGCCCTGTGGCTCTCCTCATAGAGATGTTCCTTATAGTTGTAACCCACCACATCCAGCGGATCGATAAACCCAAGCTTCGTGGAAAGCTCCGGGAAAGCGGCCGCCAGCGTAACGGGCCTGCGCTCCGGATCCAGGGCCTTAGCCGCATCCGCAAGCATTTTCGAGAGCACGGACAGGCGTTCCATATTGGGCTTGTCCGGATTATACTGGCGCTCCGCGGCGGGTTTGTTGGCATCGTTATTGCCGGTCATGCTTGTGAACATGGGATGGCAGTAGGGATCGTTGGGATAGTCAATCTCATTCCCGATGCTCCAGAGGATCACGGACGGATGGATGCGGTCCCTGCGGATCATGGTCTCCAGATCCCGCTGCCACCACTCCGGGAAATCCTCCGCATAGCCCTCATGCTTCGGGGGATAAACGTTGTGCCCTGTGGACCATTTGTTCTTGGGGTTCTCCCACTCGTCAAAGGCTTCATCCATTACCAGAAAACCCAGCTCGTCGCAAAGCTCGTAGAGCTCCGGCATATGAGGGTTATGGCTCATGCGGATGGCGTTGCATCCGGCACCTTTAAGGCCCAGGAGCCTGCGCATCCAGACCTCCCGGTACATGGCGGCTCCAAGGGTGCCTCCGTCATGATGTACGCACACGCCTTTCAGCTTCATGCTGATGCCGTTCAGCGTAAACCCGCTGTAGGCATCAAAATGCATCACACGGATACCCACCTTTTCCCTGGCAATCTCATAAGCCGCGCCGGACTCCGGCTGCAGGCTCATAACCAGGGTGTACAGACACGGGCTGTCCACGGACCAGGGTCTGAAATGTGAAACAACGCCGCAAAGCTTCTCCGTGGAAATCAGATTCCGCCCGACGCACACATCCTTCTCCTGGCGGAAAATCTCCTGTCCTTCCCCGTCAAGAAGGCGTGCGGTGAGCATACCGGAGACGCTTTCCTGATCCGTCAGGTTCTGCAGCTCCTGAATGATCTCAACCTCCGCACTGCCGTCCTTCCGCAGGGAAACCGTCCTGAAGGAGGTTCCGTGAAGCGGGGCGCCGAAGCGTTCCTGAACGACGATTCTGGCCTTCCGATAGATTCCGCTGCCCGTAAACCAGCGGGAATCCGCCAGCTCCGTGCGGTCCACCCGCACCGTAAGCTCATTGTCCGTCTCGCCGAAATGAACAAAATCGCTCACATCCAGCACGATTTCGGAATAGCCGTAGGGCCTTTTTCCGAGATGATAGCTGTTGCACCAGATCCGGCTCTTTTTATAGATTCCGTCAAAGACCACAAGGACCTGCTTTCCACGGTAGGCTTCCGGCAGGGTGAAGCGTACGCGGTACCAGCCGATGCCGCCCGCCATATAGCCCGTACCGCTGGAATAGCTTTTGTCAAACGGCAGGTGCGCGGACCAGTCATGGGGGAGGAAAACCTCCTGCCAGCCGGAATCGTCAAAGCCCTTGTACCAGGCTTCCGGAATATCGCCCAGGTGGAATTTCCAGCCCTCGTTCAATGAAAGAAATGTCTGATCCATAGATACCTCCCGGATGCTTTTTGTTTTCCCCTTCCGTAATAATCCGCGGGGAAACTATCGGTTATCACGCTATTCAGTATAGCAAATACGGAAAAATATTCAATGTGCAATATGCTTTTTTTCAGCGCAGGCTTCTCCGTCAGAATTTTATATCTTTAATATCTCCGAAGCCACCCGCTCCTGAAAGCGGATATCGTGCTCCACAAGCAGCATAGTCGGCCTGAAGGCGAGAATCAGCTTTTCAATCTGCATACGCGAGAAAACATCGATATAGTTGAGCGGTTCATCCCAGATGTACAGATGGGCCGGGGTAATCAGGCTCGCAGCCACAAGCACCTTTTTCTTCTGCCCCTCCGAAAAATCAGCCATGTCCTTCACAAACTGCTCCCGCCCGAAATCCAGCTGCCTGAGAACCGCAAGCAGCAGGCTCTCATCATAGCCCTGTTTTCTGCAGAAATCGCGAAGAGTCCCTGCAAGGAAGGAGGTATCCTGGCTGACGTAGGAGATAACAAGCCCCGAAGCGCAGTCCAGCGTCCCTTCCGTCTGAAGCTTTCCGCTTTCCTCCCGCAGCAAAGCCGGTGCCGCACGCTCCAGAATGGCCTTCAGGATGCTGCTCTTCCCGCAGCCGTTCTCCCCGGAGAGCACAAGCCGCTCACCCCGCCGGACTTCAAAGCGCAGTCCCGAAAACAGGGCTGAAGGAGCATTCTCATAGCGAAGCGAAAGGTCATACGCCCGGACCAGCACCTCTTTATGAAAGGCAAGCGGCATGATTTTTAGATCAATCTCCTTCTCGATATCTGAAAGCAGGCCCTCCTTCTCCTCAATTTCCCGTTCCATGCGCTTTTCATAGGCCTTTACCCGGGCTTCCATCTTTTTGGTCTTTGCGCCGATAAAGGCGCGGGTATCCATAAAGCGATCATGTTCCTTCACGGGATCAAAACCGATTTTCGAGCCCTCGTTCTTCTCCGCCCATCTTCCGCTCCGGTCGACAGCGGCCTTCAGCTTTCCGATCTCCTTTAAATGTTTTTCATTCTCCGCGACTGCGAAAGCATCCTTCCGCTCCTTGTTCTCCCACCAGGAGGAAAAATTCCCGGCCTGGACCTCAATGGTCTTCCTGTTGAATACCAGGACATGGTCTGTCACGGCGTCCAGCAGATCCCGGTCATGCGAGACCAGGATAAAGCCCTTTTTCCCGGAAAGGTATTCCTTCACGATTTCCCGGGCTTTTCCGTCCAAGTGATTTGTGGGTTCATCGATCAGCAGAAATTCGTTTTCATCCGCAAA
Organism: uncultured Clostridia bacterium; assembly: GCA_946624325.1. Classification (GTDB taxonomy): domain Bacteria; phylum Bacillota; class Clostridia; order Lachnospirales; family Lachnospiraceae; genus Anthropogastromicrobium. Next base: position 915 of record CAMOSC010000149.1, on the reverse strand, counting down.
CAGTACCGCCAGCATGACCCGGGTCCTCTCACCGTGGCTTAAGGTTTTAAAAGGCCTGTAAAGGCATTCCGCGTCCATCCGGATCTGGTTTATCTGCGTGAGTACCTGCCAGCTCTGCACCTGCGGCTTCCATTCCTCAAGCAGCTCCGCCGCCGTTTTTTCCTCATCCCCCGCAGAAACCTCATAGGGAAAATAGTCAAAACGCATCCCGGCAGAAATGCTGCCCTGATACGCATATTTTCCGAGCAGAAGGTTTAAGAGCGTCGTTTTCCCTTTTCCGTTCCTGCCGATCAGGCCTAACCTCCAGCCCGTATCGATATTGAAGGACACGTTCTCCAGAACCGTATCCGCGCTGCCCTCATAGGAAAATGTCAGATCCGTAACGCGTATCTGCGCCATAAGCTCCTCCCTTCCGTGCCGGGACAGGAATTCCGCAGGCGTTCCGTAAGGCCTGTAAGGGCCGAAAAAGGCACATTTATCCATGAAGCAGGTCCTAAGAACGCACAGGATAACCTGATTCGGCACACACAAATAACACCCTTTCCAGGGCATTGGATTTCCCTTTTTGTGTTCAAACGGCTGTACGCTTTCCGGTCAGCCGTTTCCGTACCAAATCATAATTACCTGTTGATCATTCCCTCACCCTCACGATAAGCGTGCCTTTCTTTTTCTTTCTGCGCTGATGGTAACACGAAAGGGGAAGGATGTCAACCGGTTATATCAGCGATATAATCATTCATCGCTTAATAGCGGCTATTCATGGCCTGCCGTGAAAAGCTCCTTGAAATACGGTGATAAAATGTTAGGCTATTTTTAAATATATGGTTGACAATCGAACGCATGTTTGCTATAATATGGTCAATCCAAACAGAAGGGAGGCAAAATTACATTATTTCCTTATCGGAGTGATCACCA
>CAMOSC010000148.1 GCA_946624325.1 uncultured Clostridia bacterium | reverse complement strand
CATTGCTTCGCGCAGAATACGGCCGGGACGGTGCATGCATCGTCCCGGCCGTGGTTTTTTGCGCTGCGATCTGTCGGCATGGCTCAAAAGAGGATGAGGCGGGTGGCGGATGGTTTTCCCACCCATCCGATCACGAAGCAATAAGCCATGCGGCAGAAAATGACGGCACCGGCACGGCGAACCCGGCATGCTCCCTCGGACATGGGGATATTTTGGAAAAACATGGGATTTTTTTGGGAAGACGTTGACAAAAATGTGCCGGGATTTGCCAAAACAACGCTATTTCGCGGATGCCGAAAAACTGCCATAATAAAAGTACAAAACTTCGTTCGGGAAGGAGAAATGACCCTTGGGCAGAAGAAAAACAGCTGTATCCGGACAGGGCAGCTTTGGAAAACGCCTTTCGACCAATCTCAGAAAGCACTGGCCGTTCTATCTGATGGTGCTGCCGGGACTGGTTTACCTGTTCGCGTTCAGGTACATACCCATTCTGGGCAGCGTGATCGCCTTTCAGGATTATTCGGTTTTTAAAGGAATCTGGAAGAGCCCCTTCGTCGGGCTGAAATATTTCCGCAAACTGTTTGAATCCTACGATTTCTCACGGATCTTCGGCAACACCATGATCCTGGGACTCATCAAGACGGTTCTTTTATTCCCGGTTCCCGTCATCATGGCGCTGATGATCAACGAGATCAAAAACCTGGCTGTCAAAAAGACCGTGCAGACGGCCATCTATATCCCGCATTTCCTCTCCTGGGTTATCGTGGGAGGCCTGGTTTTTGATATCCTCGGAATCGGCGGCCTGTTCAACAACATCCGTGCGGCCCTGGGCATGAAAGCCTTCCTTCCCATGCAGAAGGAGTCCTGGTTCAGGCCGATCTTCGCCCTTTCCTCCATCTGGAAGGAAAGCGGCTGGGGCACCGTGGTGTATCTGGCGGCGCTAAGCGGCATGGATCCTTCCGTGTACGAATCCGCCGCGATCGACGGCGCAAGCCGCGCGCAGCGCCTCTGGTATATCACGCTGCCGCTTTTGATTCCGACCATCCTGACCATGTTCCTGTTAAATATCGGCGGCTTCCTGGATCTGGGCTTTGAACAGGTCTTCAACCTCCAGACGCCCATGACCTACGGCGTGAGCGATATTTTTGACACCTATGTCTACAGGGTCGGTATCCTGCAGGCGCAGTACAGCTTCACGACGGCGGTGGGCCTTTTCCAGTCCGTCATCGGCCTGATCCTGGTGGTTACCTTCAATAAGCTGGCCAATCATTTTACGGAAGACGGAGGACTCTGGTAATGAAAGAATCGAGATCTGATGCCCTCTTCTCCGGGGTGCTTACGGCAATTATGATCTGCTTTGCCATTGTGGCGCTGATTCCGCTGATGAATGTCCTCTCTCTCTCGGTCAGCTCCAGGGTGGCGGTGGAGATGAACAGCGTAAACCTGCTTCCCGTGGACTTTACGCTGGATTCCTGGAAATACATTGTCGGAAACGCGGATATGTGGAGATCCTTCGGCATCACGCTGTTCTCGACCTTCGTCGGCGTGATCCTGGCGGTATTCATCAACGCGATCATGGCTTACCCGCTCTCCAAGAGCAGCTTCATGCCCGGAAAAATCATCATGCTGTTAGTCGTCGGGACCATGATCTTTAAGGCGCCTACGGTTCCCTATTTCCTGACCGTGCGTTCCTACGGACTCTACAACAACCTGCTGGTGCTGATCCTGCCGCATATTCTCAGCGCATACAATCTGGCGATCATGCGGACGTTCTTTAAGCAGTTCCCGGTTGAGGTGGAGGAAGCCGCCCAGATTGACGGATGCGGAAGCTTCCAGACACTGCTTCGGATTGTGCTTCCCTCCTCCAAGGCCGTGCTGGCCACGGTGAGCCTCTTTTACGGCGTGACCATCTGGAACCAGTTCCAGCATCCCATGATGTTCATCTCCAAGGTGGAGCTGTATCCGCTGCAGTTAAAGATCCGCCAGCTGATCAATTCCGGCGGTGACGTATCGGCCATGGTGGTTCGGGCGGAGGTCAACTACAATGAGACGACACTTGGCGCTGCCGCCGTGGTGTTCGCAATCATCCCCGTAATCGCCATCTACCCGTGGCTGCAGAAATATTTTGCGAAGGGGGCCATGCTGGGCTCCGTTAAGGGCTGATGCGGCACCGGCGTTTCCCCTGGCCGGGGAGCGCGGGCTGCCCGGCCGCGAAGCAATCTGCATTGTGACACTGTTCCTGAAGTTCTGCCGCTTTCTCAGAACCTGCCGCAGAATAACCTGCACAATCCGGCCTGCCTGTTCTTTTGCCTGCCGTGCTGAAAAGTCCCGCCGCAGCCTGCTGCCGCGCTTTTCTCCCGGCATCCGGATAAACAGCCGAGCCGCCTGACCGGGTTATTTCTGAACAGTTCCATGAAAAGCGGCGGCCTTAAATATTTTACCCTACCTAAAGGAGGCTTCTATGAAAAAGAGACTGATATCCGCAGGACTTGCCGCTCTGATGCTGGCCGGCGCTTTTGCGGGGACAACGGCGATGGCAGAGGAAAAGGAATATCCGGATATTGAGATCTGGAGCGGAAACAACGGTTACCTGGCAGTGGAAAAGGACGGCGCGGTTTACAGCTTCTACAAGGATCTGACCGGTGTCGGCGTAATCCAGCCCTACGTGGAGTGGAACGGCGGGACCACCTATCAGGAGCAGCTTAACCTCCGCATTGCAGCCAACGAGATGCCCGATATGTTCATCCCGGTAAACGGAATGGAGACCGACCTGATCCGGGCCGGGGCTATTCTTGACCTGACCGATCTGATCCCGGAGAAAGCTCCCCATCTGTATGAGGCGATTCCCGAGGAAGTATGGGATGTTGTCCGCGCCAATGACCCGACCGGCGAGGGCAGAATTTATTATGTTCCCCAGGTACTGACTTTTGCCCGCAGCGGCGGAATCATCCGTCAGGACTGGCTGGATACCCTCGGACTTGAAATGCCGAAGACCCAGGAGGAATTCGTGGAAGTACTCCGCGCCTTCAAGGACGGAGATCCGAACGGGAACGGACAGGCCGACGAGATCCCGACCGGCGGACGCGCAGAGGCGAGATGGATGGACTATCTGTTCAGCATGTACGGAATCGCTACCTGGGAGGGATATCCCCAGTGGGATATCTACGACGGCGAGCTGACCTACTCCGCGGTTACGCAGAACATGCGCGACGCTCTGGAGTGGATTGCCTATCTCTACTCTGAGGAGCTGCTGGATCCGGAAACCCTGCTGAACGACAAGGCTGCCTGGGACGGCAAGATCAATTCCGGCAGAGTAGGCGTGTATCATCACTGGGCACAGGCTTCCTTCGAGTATGCCGAGAGCATCAAGGATGCCACCGGCGTTGAGGCGCAGCTGGTCCTGATGCCCCCGATCAGCGCGGAAGGCTATGAGGGCTTCTACACCATGCTGCAGATCGGCAACCCGCAGTGGGTTGTCGCCTACACGTAGGATGAGGATAAGATCGACGCCGTCATGCGTATGCTTGACTGCTACGGCAACAGCGACATGAGAGAGCAGTTCGTCCTGGGCGTTCCGGGCATGCACTGCGAGTATGACGAGAACGGAAAGGGCTACCGTCTTCCGATCGACATGCAGCATCAGGAAAACCTCTTCTTCCATCCGGATGAGACCCTTGCAAGCATCGAATCCACCGAGGAAAGCCTTGGTATGATCCGCTCCGAGGATACCGCGTGGGCGGTGGACCAGTCCCTGGACAACCTGAGGCGCATGGCTGATTACGGCAAGGCCATTGCCGGCGACGGTATTCCGAACAGCATTTATTCCGACTATCCGGATATCCAGAACAGAACTCTCTATGCGGAGTATGCCTCCAAGATCATTACCGGCGAATATCCGATCGAGAAATTCGACGAGTTTGTCGAGAAGTGGTACGCCAGCGGCGGCGAGGTTGTGACTGAGCGCGCAAGAGAGTGGTATGCGAAGATGAAATAAGCCGTAAAGCTTGAATCATCCGGCTTTTTCAGGTACTATATTGTAGTAAACGCATAAAATAAATGCGTTTACTGCAATGCTCCGCCAGGATGCGCACGGATTTGCCAGGGAAATATGCCGCTTGCAGCGGCGCAAATCCGGCGCTGCAAACAAACAAAATGCATACATTTTGTCTGTTTGCTATATAATGCTTACGGTAAGGGACAGCGGTTTTCCGCTGCCCCTTATTCGGGATTCTTAAAGCCGCCTGGAGAAGACGGAATAAACGTGTCGCGGGGCGTCAGTCAGGGGAACGCTGCTTTAAGCGTTTCCTCAGTCGGGCATCTGCGGCAAAACCTGCCGCGGGGCGGGAGACATATTTTGCCCACGGCCAAACTTTTGTCAGGCGCGGCTGCAAAATAGTCATCCATGGCTATTGGGTCAAAGTATAAAACTTCGTTTAGGAAGGGGGAAACAGGCCAGTGAAGGAACTGATCCGGAAAAAAATCCGATATCGAAAAATATCGACAAAAATGACTGTCAGCTTCCTGGCTGCCTGTATTTTCCCGCTGGTTATTGCCGCCGTGGTGGTATATACCTATTCCGCCAGGCAGCTTCATCTCTCCGCCCTGGAATTTGCCGAGGTCTTCACTTCCCAGATCATAGAAAACCTGGACTCCCGGTACAATGAATTTGACCGCACGACAAAATCCATACTCTATGACAGCGACATCCTGAATGCGCTGACCGGATCGGAGGATGAGAGCATCTCGGGCAGGGCGGAGAAAAACTTCCAGGTGCGCAGGCTCTTAATGAAGGTCAAAACCCTCCAGCCGGATCTGTGCAATGTCATGTTTTTCATGAATTCCGGGGACACCATCACCTTCAATGATTACGGACTTTCGGTGGATGAAAAGACCCTCACTAAGGAAGACTGGCTGTCCGGTATTCTCTCTTCCGGGGAAACGCTCAAATTCAGCGAGCTGCATGAACAGGATTATCTGATCGGCAGGAAAAAGACCCTGGTGGTCACGATCAGCCGGAAAATCTACGATTATCACCATAACTATCTCGGGATCCTGCTGATGGATCTGGAGGCGGACCGGCTTCTGGTGCTGAGCGATGCTTTTTCCGGATCCAGGAACAGCTACAACATCCGGATCAATGTGAGCAGCTTAAACGGCCTTCCGGTTTACGATTCCGATCTGGCGGCGGGCCTGAAGAATATGGAGGCAGTGATTGCCGAAGCCGGACGGATGATTCCGGAGCAGGCCGGCAGGGATTACATCGTCTATACTCAGCAGACGGAGAAGACCAGTCTTACCGTCAACGTAGTTATTCCGAGAGGACAGCTCCTGATGCGGATCGGGGCCGTCAGGACCATGACCGTGGCGGCTCTTGTCATCGGAGTCCTCCTGGTACTGCTGATTTCCGCATTGCTGGGGCGCTCCTTAAGCAGACCCATGCAGGCAATCCGGACACAGATGTCGGAAGCGGAGCAGGGCAATTACCAGGCGCTTTTCTACAGCACCGATACGGAGGAGATGGGTGAGCTGATCGACAGCTACAATCACATGATCGCGCGGATTGAAGAGCTGATCGAGGATGTTTATCTGGCTCAGATCAAGCAGAAAAATGCGCAGTTTGTTGCGCTTCAGACGCAGATCAACCCGCACATGCTCTACAATACGCTCGAGGCGATCCGCATGAAGGCCATGATGCGCGGTGCGGACGATGTGGCGGAGATGATTAAAATTCTCTCCAAAATGTTCAAAAGCGTGCTGAACCAGAGCGGCAGCCATACCATCGCTGATGAGCTGGACTACGCCCGTACCTATCTGCAGATCCAGAACATCCGCAAGCAGGATATGTTTTCGCTTACGGTCGACGTGCCGCGGGAGCTGTACGAGGTGCCGGTTATCCCGGTGATCATACAGCCGGTTATCGAGAACTCCATCCGGCACGGCTTCCGTGGGTTCTCCCATCCGCTGCACATCCGGGTGGCGGGCATGCGGGACGGCGAAGGCGCAATCCATCTGCTTGTCTCGGATGACGGCAGGGGCATGAGCGCGGAGGAGATCCGGAAAAAGAATGAGGAACTGCTTCAGGGCGGCTTTTCCCGGGAATTCCTGGATCCCGGCGCCACGGAGGAGGGCAGCGCCGACGGTCACGGGATCGGCCTGGAGAATATCCGGGACCGCCTGAAGCTGTATTACGGGGAGAAGGCCTGTGTCAGGTTCAGCCTGACCGGTGAAGGGTGCCTGCAGGTTGAACTGTGCATCCCGGAAAAAGCACGGGGGGAGCGGACAGATGTATAAGGTTGTGATAGTGGATGATGAACCGATCATAGCGTTCGGCATTCAGTTTATGATAGAGCGCTACTGCCCGGAATGCCGGGTCGCGGCCATCGGGACGGACGGTGAGGACGGTTTCCGGAAAATCCGGGAGAACAGGCCTGATATCGTCATTACGGATATCTGCATGCCTGAGACGGACGGCCTGGAGCTGATCGGGAAGCTTAAGGAAGAGGACTGCCCTGCCCACTTCATCATCCTCAGCGGCTACAGCGATTTCAACTATGCCAGGCGGGCCGTATCCCTCGGGGTTGAGGACTATATCACGAAGCCTGTGGAGGAGGACGAGCTGACGGAGGTGATCGGGCGGGTATGCCGCAAGATCGATTCGGAACGGCTCTCCCGCAGAAATGATGCCCTGATGAATGAAAAACTGCGGGAGTATACGCTCCGGGAGGTGCTTTCCGGGGGCGGCCTTGAGCGGGAGCAGAAGCTCTGCCTGCTGGACAATATCGGCTTTCCGCTCTCGGACGCGTCTTATTGCTGCCTGCTGATCGGAAAGCGGGAGGATTTTTCCGGGCAGGAAGGAATCCGGGAAAAACTGCAGCGTCTTACGGATACGTATCTGGACTTCTGCCGGGACAGCTTCCTGTTAATGAATGTGCAGCAGAGCAGCTGCATCCTGCTGGTCCTTGATGAACATGCAAAGCTGTCCGCCCTGAATAACCGGCTGGAAATGTACCGCTATGCCCTGATGGAACTTACGGAAAAGGAGCTGTCCATAGGCTGCAGCCTGATCCACGTCAGGGCGGACGAACTGACGGAAGCTTTCGAGGAGGCGCGCTGCGCCTATAATTACCGCATGCTGCACGAAAGCGCCTCGGTCATCTATTACGAAGGTATCAGCGGCGTGGAAACGCAGCTTGAGCGCATTGATCCGGAGCTTGTTCATTCCCTGGAGGAGGCTGTGGATTCCATGGATGAGCTTCGCTGCCGCAGGGCTCTGGATGCGCTTTTCTTCGAGCTTGAGAAAATCCCCAATATCAGCCTGGAGCAGGTCAGGCTTTTAAGCCTGAATATCCTCCTGACCGGTATCCGGAAGATCCCCTTTGTCCAGTTCCAGATCAATGAGTACCTGGGGAGAAACCTTTTCTCCCTGGAGGGGATTTCCAAATTCGAATCCATGGAGCAGCTCAAAAACTGGATCCTGAATGTGCTGAAGAGTATGAACGAACTGATGCTCCAGGAGCCGGCGGGGGAGCGCAAGGATCTGATCAGCGAGATCAAGAGCTATATCCGGAATCATTTCACGGAGGATATCAGCCTGAAGGATATCTCGGAGCGCTTTTACATCAATTCTTCCTATTTCAGCACGCTGTTCAAAAAGAAAACCGGGCAGACCTATCAGAATTACCTGATCAGCCTGCGGATCAGCCTTGCCAGGAAGCTCCTCGGCGAAACGGACCTTCGCCTGTATGAAATCTGCGAGATGGTAGGTTACCGGGACATTAACCACTTTAACCGGATTTTCGAGCGGGAGACCGGGAAAAAGCCCGGAGAGTTCAGGAGGAGCGCGCAGGAGGGACAGTGAATTGGCTAAAAACCGGCATCCAAGTGGTTCACAGAAAGTTCACAAAATAATTAGCACTCACCACTTGACAGTGCTAATAATAAGTGCTATATTACAGATAGAACAAAGGAACAGAGAAGATTGAGAAGCCCGGGAGGCTGCAGGAAGAAAAAAAGCAGCCGGAAAAGAGAGGGCTTCCCGGATCCGAACCCTCCGTCCCGATGCTCAATACATACACAACAAAGTGAATGATGAGTAAGGGAGGTTTTGATTATGTTGTATCCGAGTATCTTTACAGAAAACTTATTTGATGACCTGATGGATTTCAGTTTCCCGACTTTCGGGGAAGACATAAACAGGAAGCTGTACGGAAAACATTCCGGCCGCATGATGAAGACGGATGTCCATGAGCACGATGACCACTACGAAGTGGATATTGACCTGCCGGGCTTTAAGAAGGATGAAATTGAACTGAATCTGGAGAACGGTTACC
>CAMOSC010000147.1 GCA_946624325.1 uncultured Clostridia bacterium | reverse complement strand
CCGCCGGAGGCTTTATAGTGAACGTCAAGTTTTTTCTGACGTTCACTATAAATACATATCGGGTTCCTGTTCCGAGCCGGACTCCTAAGATGGCAAAAACCGCTATTTCCGGAGCTGCGCAGGAACCCGGCAGGCGTGAAAGCCGCTCGTGAGCTTCCACATCTGACGGGTGATAGACAAAAGCAGCCGAAGGCTGCGCGTGTCCGCCTGCCCGCATCCTCAGAACAGGCCCCCTCCCTCCCCGGAAGCATTTTCCTGCGAATCATCCGGAATACGGTCGCGGACAGCCTGCATGCGCAGGTCCAGCGCCGCACTGATCTCCGCGCATTCCCGCATCTCCCTGGACAGCATGGAAAGCACGTCGTCCGGAAGGTTTTTCTTATAGCGCAGCTTGTGTTCGAGGCTTGCCCAGAAATCCATCGCGATGGTGCGCAGCTGCACCTCGACATACATCAGCTTCTTCCCGACCTCGGTAAAAATGGGAACCTGCACAATCAGGTGCAGGCTTCTGTAGCCCCCGGGCTTGGGATTTTTGATATAGTCCTTGCGCTCCACCAGCGTAATGTCGTCCTGCTTAAGGAAACAGTCCGCCAGCTTGTAGATATCGCTCACAAAGGAGCATACAACCCGCACGCCGGCCACATCCCGCACGTAAGTATAGATGGAATCCAGGGTCAGCGGTACACCTTTTTTTTCCAGTTTCCGGACAATGCTGTCGGGTTCCTTTATTCTTGTCTTTATGGTCTCTATGGGATTCCTGTCATACTGAATGGAAAGCCGTTCGTCCAGCACATTGAATTTTGTCTCGACTTCCATGGCGGCGCAGCTGTAATCCGCATACATGCTTTTGACCGGTTCGAGCCGCTCGTTGATCCTGTCCAGGAAAACATCCACGGAAAGCGTTCCGCCCGTCTGGAAAAGGGTCAGCTCGCTGTGGACGCTCTGCGCCGGCATTATCTCTGTTTTCTGTTCCATATTCCTTTCCCTTTCTGTACAGGAATGCCCGGATGCCAGCCTGCACCCGGGCATACTGCCAGATTTCATCCGCAGCTGCCTGGGGCAGCTGCCATTTTCTGAAGGAAACGCTTCTGAAAGCGTTTCCCGAAGGTTATCCGTCTTAACCGTCTGCCGTCGGAACGCTTTTACGCGCTGCCCCGGGCCATCAGTACCCTACGGCGGCAAGCCCGTACTCCACCTCTTCATCGGTGAAGCCCGCATACTCCAGCTGCATTTTCAGGATGGATTTCGTGACAAAGAAGTTGTTGGATGCAACGGACTCCGCGTAGGCGGCGGCTTCCTCAAACCAGTCCGCTCCGCAGTTTTCCACGCCGTATTTTGCATCCTCCTCGCCGTAGCCCTCATACAGCAGCTGCTCATAAAGGCCCTGGGCGGAATAGATTCCGTACTTCAGATAACCCTTTGCCGTATCCAGTGCTTTGCTGCGGTTTGCGGATACCGTGGGCTTTGCGGGAGCGGTTGTCGGCTGCACGTTTTCCGCTTCCAGATCCGGATAGCGCTGCAGCAGGTAGCCCGCCTCGTTCGACTGCTCATAGCCGTAGAACTGGATCATAATCTGCGGGTCATCGGAAATCTCCGGGAAAAGGTTGCCGTACATGGCGGTGCCCACCGCGTCCCCGTCGGTGGAGGTAATCATGGCGTAGGCCGAATCGGCGGCGCTTCCTCCGGTATTGAGCAGATCCCAGGTGCCGACGGCTACATCATTAATGTAAAAGCCGCCGTCCCGGTCAAAGGTCACCTTTTCCATGCCCGGTGCGACCGTCTTTTTGTAATTTGCATCCAGCGTGTAGGCAACCAGCCAGTCGCCCTCCATGAGGCTTTCCATGCTCTGCTGCGCCTCTTTCACCTCTTCCGCTTTAAAGCTGACGCTGTCCAGGATCCTGGCAAAGTCCAGATCCAGGTCCTTTGCGCTCGCGGTATCGTACTGATACTGCAGCATAAAGGCTGTCTCCCCTTCCTTCGGGACAAAAAGGTAGCTTGCGTTGTCATAAAGCACATCCTGCAGCATGGCGTCGTACTCAAAGCTGTAGGCCGTGTAATTGTCCTTCTCAAAAGCGGTAACCGGCGAGACATAACTGTAGCCGCGCAGATTGCCCTCCTTCATGCCGTCTTCGATGGATTTGATCACGGCATCCTTCCCCTGGCTGTTCAGCTCTTTGGCGTTATCGCCGTACTCCATCACGGTGATGGTGGCGTTCGTCCCGTCGTTCGCATAGATAAAGAACTGATACGCGCCGTTGTTGGAATCGCTCCAGCCTGCGGGAACGGAGAGACTCATCTCGCTGATTTCAAACGTTTTTGCGGTTTCCGGATTGAATTCGTTGACATGCTCCTTAGCGGCAGCCGGGGCCGCAGCCGTGACGGCAAGCAGTACGCTGGCCAGTAAAGCCGTTCTTCTTCTCATGATTTTCCCTCCCGGTTTCCTGTGAAAACGGCCCCCTGAAGGGAGGCCTGCACACTTTGCTCAGATTGCTGCACAATACTTATTACTAATTTACACCTTTTCAGCCGGAAAATCAAGTAAAATTTGGCTATATTGCCAGACAGGGGAGGCGGCCGCCTCCCCTGCAAGAAACAATTCATTCCCCCGCCGTGAATAGAATTCCGCTCAGGTTCATTCATTCCCCCGCCGTGATAGAATTCCGGCGTAACTGTTCAGGTCGGGTTTTGTCTGTCTTAATGAACGCGGAGCTCTGTCTCCTCAGATGCTGTGCCTGAACTTTGTATCTGTCAGCATGCGCGCGAAGGCAAGGCCCGTGGGAAGCGCCAGCACAATCAGAAGTGCGCTTACAAGCCAGGGCGCGCCGGTAAGCTCGCCGGACCCGATTCCGTAAAAGCCGCGGTACATATACAGTCCCGGCACCATGATGACAATGGATGGAATGGTCAGGGACATCCGCGGGAACCCGGTTTTCACCTTCACCCAGGAAGCCATGACACCCGCGCAGAGCGCGCCGAGGAACGCTGCCACAAAAGGCGTCATGCCCGCCATATCGATCAGCTGCAGGCGCACCAGGTTTGCAATCATGCCGATGAGGCCGGCGGTGGCAGCCATTCTGCGGGGGCTGTTGTACATCAGGGAGAAGCCGTAGACCCCTAAGAAGCTGGTAATCAGCCGCAGCGGGATCTTGAAGCCTCCGGGAAGCCCGGTCCCGGCCAGGTCATTCGGCATAAAGCCCATGATCCGTGCCGTGACAAAGCCCGTCATAACCGAGACGGTAATAATCATCAGCGCGTAGAGCACCCGCTCCAGGCCGGAGCGCAGGTCCAGCTTGACGATATCCAGTCCGCCCGTGATCAGGGGGAAGCCCGGTATGATAAACAGCATCGCGCAGATATACCCGGCTTCATGCAGCTGGGAGGCCACGCCCAGCTGCTCCGCCAGGCTCACGGCCAGAATATACACAAGGCTTGCGGCCGCCACGCTTGTTACCACGCACAGAAACAGGGCCAGCCTGCGGTGCAGCATCAGTACCCTGAGGAAATTGCCAAGCCCCGCCCCCAGGAACGCGCAGACCATCTCGACAGGGCCCCCGCCCAGCAGGTAGGTGAAGGCGCAGCAGGCAAGCCCTGCCGCAAGCCCCAGGTTCCATGCCCGGTAAAAGCCGGGACGGTTGTCGATCTCATCCAGCTGTTTGTGGAAGGATTTTACGGATCTGCTGTTCACGCAGCCGGCGAAGTCCTTTACAAAATTGGACATCTCCATCAGCTTGTAGGTATTGATACCCGAGGTCCGCAGCGAAAGCGTCTGGGTGCAGCTTCCGGCATCGTCAAAGCAGGTGCAGGAAACCGTTGTCAGCCCGATATCCGCGGAACACACGATCCCCAGGGCGCTGGCCACATGGTTCATCTCATCGCGCACGCGCCAGGCACCGGAGCCGGCGGAGAGCAGCATAAAGCCGATCCGTCCGACCAGGGCCGTCTTCTCGCTCAGGGAAGCGGAAGGTGCCGGTTTATCATCCGCCCCGCTCAGCTTCGCCCAGGGAATGGGCATGTGGATCGCCGTGTGCGTGTGGTGCGGCGCTTTAGCCGCCTGTGACTGGTTTGTTCCTTGTTTCATCTGTCAGGTTTCCTTTCCGTCCGGAGCTGCGGAAAATCCGGAACAGCTCCTTGTATTTGTCAGCCAGTTTACAGCAAAGGGCATAAAAGCACAGCGTTTCCTATCGCACCCCCTGCACCACGTAGAAAATCAGCACGCCGAGTATCAGCAGAATGCCGATGCAGGTCATCATGAGCGCGAAGGAGAAGTTCTGAAGGATGGGAACTGCCGCCTGGCGCGTTTCCTCCCGAAGTACGCCCAGAAGATCCGGCGTCCGTTCTTTCCTCCCGCGCACCTTGACTTCGCGGAATACCGTCTTTCGCAGAAGCATTGCCAGAAAGTCAAGGCTGCAGTCAAGGGCCCGTCCGATCACCGTTCCCGCAAAAAGGATTCCCTTTGAGAGCGGCGCCGTGAGGCGGTTCTCGCCGAAAAGGGACATCAGGCTTCCGAAAAGAAACGGCAGGACGCGCGTCAGCAGCGGACGGTAAACGCCCTCCTCCAGATCCAGCCATGCCGGCCAGAGGTTTCTGTAGCCGGCCGTCCTTCCGTACAAAACCCGCTTAATGAAAAGTCCGTACAGCAGCGCGCCTATGGCCAGGGAAATCGCCCCGCCCTTCAGGTTTTCCGGGGAGAAGGCCGCAAATTCGGAGAGCTGCTCCGCGTAATCCCCGGTGAACCCGGTTAAGGCCCGCGCAATCCCGAGGGATACAGACGGCTGCCCCAGAAGCGGCATAAGCAGGGAGGATCCGAAAATAACGGCCGTGCTCACCCTGTTCATGCAGGCTGGATTCCGGTCATACCGGGTCTGCCTGTCCGGATCCGCGTTTTTCTCCACGAAAATGCAGAGAAAAAGCTTCAGCATATAAGCAAAGGTGCAGCCGCCCGCAAACAGGAAAAGTCCCTCCAGGCCCGAAAGCCAGCCGGCAAGAGACGGCAGCCAGCCGGGTGCCGGCGACAGGTTCCCGGATACCGCTTCCGCGCCTTCCGTCAGAGCAAAAGACCGGTCCATCATTCCGCCCAGTTCACGGCAGGCCTCAATCCCCGACACAATGCTCTCATGCAGCATGGTCTTGCTCAGATACCCGTTGAAAAGCGGCACACCGCTGATGCCCAGGGCGCCAAGGGCAAACGCGGCCTTCAGCGTCCCTTTCTTCCTTCCCCAGCCCCGGATCTCATTCAGATCCAGGCTGTGCAGGTTCATCACCACCACGCCCGCTGCCAGAAAGAGCGTCAGCTTGATCAGGGAGTGGTTCATCATATGCAGGACAATTCCGGCGGCGGCGAGCGCTTCACCCTCGGCGCTTCCTGCCGCACGGTTCACCATAAGCATACCGATACCCGTCAGGATAAAGCCGATCTGGGACATGGAAGAGCAGGCAAGCGTGCGCTTTAAGTTTACCGAGAACAGCGCAAGCACCGCACCGTGAAGCATGGTTGCCGCACCGAGGACAAGCACGCAGACCCCGCAGCCCGCATCCGCATACATGGCCGTGGACGCGGTCATCAGAATACCGTAAACGCCCACCTTCGTGAGGATGCCCGAGAGAAGCGCCGAAGCCGGGGAAGGCGCTGCCGGATGAGCTTTCGGCAGCCAGACATGGACCGGCACCATACCGGCCTTGCAGCCAAACCCAAACAGCACGCACAGGAAGCCTGCCCGAAGCCATCCCTGCTCCTTTGCGCCTGCGGCAGCCTCCCGAAGCTTTGAGAACGTCAGTGTCCCCGCGCTGTGCCGGATCAGGAGCAGCCCCAAAAACAGGACTAGTCCGCCGATCACCGCGATAAAAAGATAGGTATAGGCCGCCCGGATGGCCTCACGGGTCTGCTCATGGATCACCCAGGTAAAAGAGGTGAAGGATAAAATTTCAAAGAATACAAACGCCGTCATCAGGTCCGCCGAGAGCATGACGCCCTGGGTCGCCCCAAGCGTGACCAGGAAAAAAAACCAATACCGGTTCAGTCCCTCCGGTTCATGCGCAAAATACTCTTTTCCGAAAATCGCGGCACCTGCCCAGAGAAAGGCCGTGATCACACCGTATCCGGCGCGGAAGCCGTCTGCCGCAAAGTACAGGCCGCTTCCAAGGATATCCGGGATGCTGAAAACATGACGGCCCCGCAGCAGCGCAAAGCTTAGGACAAACTCGATCACGGCCGTGTCGATGACCAGGATGTCGCGCAGTTCCGCCCTGTCCTCTCTCCTCCCCGTAAACCAGGCAGCCGCGGCTCCCAGCATCGGGAAAAACACAAGCAGCATGATCAGCATAATCGGTCTCCTCCCTAAACACAGTTATGTACCTTGACCTGATGACCGCGGGTGACTGTTTTGCGCCCGCCCCACTCTTTGCCTTGAGTCATGCCGGATCACATGGCGTCCCTGATCAGGGAAAGCAGCGGCTCCGGGTGCACGCCGAAAAAGATGGTCGCCGCCGCAAATACCAGCATGGGAAGCAGAATCCGCCATCCGGGTTCGAAGGACTGTTCCCGCAGGAACCGGTCCGTCCCCTGCATGGGGAAAAACGCCCGGATGCTGACGGTGAGCGTATAGACGGCGCACAGGAAAGCGGAAGCAATCAGGCATATCAGCCCGGCAATGGCTGCGGGAGATCCCTCCGAGAGCGCTCCCTCGGCCAGCGTCCACTTGGATACAAACCCGCAGAAAAGCGGGACGCCCATCAGGGCGAGCGAACCGATGGTATAGCAGACAAAGGTTACGGGCATGCGCTTTCCCACGCCGTTGATCTCATAGAGATACGCCTTTCCGGTTTTGTGCATAAACGCGCCGGCACAGAGAAACAGCAGCATCTTCATGACGCCGTGAAACACCATGTGCGCCACGCCGCCCTCAAAGCCTTTCGGCGTCAGCAGCATGATGCCGAACAGCATATAGGACAGGTTGCTGACGGTAGAATAAGCGAGCCTCCGCTTGAAATGACGTTCCTTCAGGGCCTTCACGGCCGCATAGAGCAGCGTAAAGGCCGCAAAGGCCAGACAGAGTGCCTGTACCGGTGTCCCTGCCAGCCGCTCCGTACCGTAAACATACCAGGTCAGGCGGATAATGGCAAAAACGCCCGTATTGACGACCGCGACCGCGTGAAGCAGGGCCGTAACGGGCGTCGGCGCGACAGACGCAACCGGCAGCCAACGGCAGAACGGAAAGACTGCCGCTTTCACGCCGAAGCCGAAAAAGCCGAAGAGAAAGGCCAGCATCACCATCTGCTCCGACCAGGGTCCCGAGCCGGGAGCCGAGAGGGATCCTCCACGGATAAAATTCCCGCCGAACCCGTTCAGCGTCCCCATTACCACCGCGAAGAACGCAAGCGCCGCTCCACCGATGGTGTAGGCGGAATATACGCGGCCCGCATACATGCTCTCATGATCCCCGTAGAAGGTGACAAGCGGAATGGTTACCAGGGTCAGCATCTCAAAGAAGACATAGAGCGTGGTCAGGTTCGAGGCAAAAGCAACTCCCAGCGTGATACCGTAGGTCATCATATAAAAGGCAAAATACAGGTTTTTCCGGGGCTCCTCCTCCATGTACTCAAAGGTGTACAGCAGCGCCAGCGGCCACATGAGCGATACCATGCCGGCAAAAAGCCTGGAAAGCCCGTCCAGCCTGAGGTCGATGGAAAAGCCCCTGGTAAAGCTGTAAATCTCCACCGGCTCGTCCTTCACGATAAAAAACGACAGCCAGACGAACGCCGTGGTGACCAGGGCAACGGCCTCGCAGCCGACCGCCCTAACCAGGTCGCTTTTCGGGTGAAAGAAAAGCACCCACGCGCCGCCTGCCAGGGGAAGCGCCATAGGGATCAGCAAGAAGAGTGGACTCATGCTTTTCTCCTCCTAAAACACAGTTCTATACTTCGACCGGATAGGGAAACGCTGATTTAAGCGTTTCCCCCGCCGGATTTCCGACGCAAAGCGTCAATTTCCTTAGGAAATCCGCCTGTGCCCGCAGGGGTATGCGATCCGCCGGAGGCTGTTAAGGAAACGCTGCATTTCATCAGCGTTTCCTTAGCCCCGGACGGCTATCCTGCAGCCACGTCTGGAAAAAGTGCAGCCGGGGAGCAAAATATGTCTTCTCCCTTAAAACAGTGAAGCCGCAATCCTGCTCCCGAACAGCCCCATGATCAGGGCCGCGGCGCAGAGCAGCGCCATGGGGAGGATCATGAGGAGGGAGGGATCCTTGACTTTCGCAGCCTCCTGCGCGTCCTGCGCCGTACGCTGTACGCCCTCCTCTCCCCCGGCATTCCCGGGGAAAAAGCCGCCCCCCACTGGCGGCAGGAGGTATCCCGCCGTGAGCAGGGCGGAAA
>CAMOSC010000146.1 GCA_946624325.1 uncultured Clostridia bacterium | reverse complement strand
CGTATGGCAGAAAATGCCACCACTGTCCCGGGTAAGCTAAAAAGCAGCTTCCCCGGGACAGTGATGGCATTTTCTGCCGCATGGCTCATTGCTTCGCGCCATATTTCCAGTACGATGCCCGAGGGGGTATGTGCATCCGCCGGAGGCTGTAAGTATCCCTCATGTTTTTATGACGTTCACTAAAGAAGGCTGCTTCGATAATTTCCGGATTCGTGCAGGCAGCCGAAAACCGGTCCGGATTTGTCATGCAGACATTAAGATGACAGCCGGAACTGTCGCTTTCAGGAACCGGGAGATAGGCTTGCGCATCGTTTTGTTTTTGATTATAATGATATCTGTTCAGAGTCCGGCTCTGAACAGCTGCAATAAGATAGAAATTAGCGGCGTGCTATGGCCGTGGGATGCGGAAATGAAAAGAATGATTCGCAGAAGACGGATCGGGCAGGGTAAAGATTTATGAAAAATACGGATGACAGGAAAAGCAGGGAAAAGCGGGAAGAAAGAGAACTGCGCCGCCATCGGCTTCTCTGGAAAATACTTTATGCCCTTTTGCACCGGTATGTCCGCCGGCGCTTTCGGCTGACGGGCGAGCTGTATTCCGACGGCCCGGTGCTCCTGATTTCCAACCATGTCACATCCTGGGATTTCATGATGATCGGCGCCGCGCTTGGCGGGAAGCATATTTATTTTGTGGCAAGCGAGCATTTGCGGCGGCTCGGCATCGCGGGCAGGGTGATCAACTGGGTGGCGGCACCGATTTCCAGACGCAAGGCGGCCTCGGGCCTGGATACCGCGGCGGCCTGTGTCCGGCAGCTCAGGAAAGGAAACTCTGTCTGCCTGTTTGCGGAGGGAGAGCAGAGCTGGGACGGGAGAAGCATTCCGGTTTTTCCCGCGACCGGGAAGCTGGCCAAAGTCAGCGGCGCCGCGCTTATGACCTGCCGGCTGGAGGGCGCATACCTGAGTCTTCCGCGCTGGGGGAAGGGGCTTCGCAAAGGCAGGGTGCACATACATGCCGTAAACGTATATACGCCCGAACAGCTGAAAAAAATGTCTGCGGAGGAAGTCAATGACGCTATTAACCAGGATATCTTTGAGGATGCCTGGGAGACGCAGCGCAGGGAACACGTCCGATACCGCGGGAAAGCTCCGGCGGAGGAACTTGAGCGCTTTCTGTACCTCTGCCCGGCCTGCCGGAAAATCGGAACACTGAAGTCAAAGGGCGATACGGTTTCCTGCGGCTGCGGTTTCAAAATGCGCTATACGGAGGAGGGCTTTCTGGAATGCCCCGATAAAATGGAGGCTGCGGAGGGCCGGGCTTTTGCTTCCCGGAAAGAACGCAGCCCGGAAGGAGCCCCGGAGGGCAGTGTTCCTGCTTTTGCGCGAAGCAATGAGCCATGCGCAGGGAAGTTTACGGCTGGACACAGGGGAGCTGTTTTTCAAGCTCACCTGGGGCCAGACGGAAACTCCTCTGCATACGGCGAATGCCGCGACAATCGCAGTGCATGTTTTTTGCACTGCGATCTGCCGGCATGGCTTAAAGTAGATAGATCGGATGGGCGGATGCTTTTTCCGCCCGTCCGATCCACAATCGCCGATTGGGACGGCTGGCAGAGGGAAGCCCTGGCTTCCGGCGCATATTGCCGGGAGGGGGAGGCCTGCTTTTCGGATCCCGGCATTTCCCTGATCAGGATTGACATGGATCATTCGGAGACCTTCCTGAAGCGGGGCGTGCTGACCCAGTACGAAGACAGGCTTGTGCTGCAGGACAGCGTATTTCCCCTGGAAGAGATACAGGATATGGCCCTGGTGCTGACCCACAGGATGCTGATCCGGTTCCGGAAGGAGTACTATGAGCTGCGCGCCGAAAAGGGTACGAACCTGAGAAAATATCTGGAGATATGGAACGGTCTGCGGGAGAGAAACAGGGTTTAAGCCACAACCGGCGAACATGCCACAGCTCCGGAAATGGCGCTTTTTTCCGTTTGAGGAGACTGGTTCTGAACAAAAACATGGCATGAAGCAATGGGCTGCGCGCCGCGCAGCCGGCGCTTTAGCCGGAATCTGCCGGCGGGGTTTGATTAAAGGTGAACCGGAAAGGATGTATTCATGGATTATTCGGCATCAAACGAGACGTTATGGGCACTGATCCTTCAGCTGGGGATGATCGCGGCAGCCTTGCTGCTCGCAAATTATCTCCGGCAAAAGCTTTCGATCATCCGGAAAAGCCTGATGCCCGTGGCGGTGCTGGGTGGCTTCCTGCTGCTCATTCTGCGCTATACGGGGCTGGTGCATCCGGATCAGGAGCTTATGGAAATGCTGGTCTATCACGGCATTGCCCTGGGATTTATTGCCATGAGCCTGCGCGTCCCCCTGAAGAAGGAGGCGGATGGGAGCGGGCTTACCGGCCTGAAATCCGGCGCGGTAATCGTCAGCACCTATCTGGTGCAGGGAATAACCGGCCTCGCGGTCACACTGCTGCTGGGGTATACGGTGATGCCCGGTCTCTTTAAGGCCTCCGGGCTGCTCCTTCCGATGGGCTACGGGCAGGGTCCCGGCCAGGCCAATAACGTGGGTTCGAGCTATGAAGCACTCGGATTTGCGGGAGGCAGAAGCTTCGGCCTCTCGATTGCGGCCGCAGGCTACCTGGTTGCCTGCATTGTGGGCGTGGTGCTCCTGAATGTCCTGGCACACGGAAAGAAAGCGGCGAGGCGGAAGGAAGAAGCGGGCACGCATCCGGGAGAAGATTTCTTCCAGAGCCGCAATGAGATTCCGGTTTCCGATTCCATTGACAGGCTTTCCGTGCAGATTGCGATGGTGATCCTGGTCTATGTGGCGGCGTACCTCGTCTCAAAAGGGCTTACCGCGGGTATTGCGGCCGCGGCCCCGGGGCTGGCGGCAACGGTGAATACGCTGATCTGGGGGTTCAACTTCATCATCGGCTCCGCACTGGCCATCCTGCTGCGCGTACTGCTGGAAGGCGGGAAAGCGCGCGGCCTGATTAAAAGACAGTATCAGAACAATTATCTGCTGAACCGCATTTCCGGTTTCTTCTTCGATATCATGATCGTGGCGGGTATTGCATCCATACGGCTGGAGGATATCCGCAGTCTGCTGCTGCCGTTTCTGCTCATGACCGTGGGCGGGGCCTTTGTCACCTGGTTTTACCTGCGTTTTATCTGCAGAAAGGTTTACCCGGATTATTATCATGAGGGCCTGCTTTCCATGTTCGGCATGCTGACGGGAACCATCAGCTCCGGGATCCTGCTTTTGCGCGAGCTGGATCCGGACCTGGAGACGCCGGCGGCAAACAATCTGGTGGTGGGAAGCAGCTTCGGGATTGTCCTTGGGGCTCCGGTGCTGTTTCTGGTGGGCCTGGCGCCGAAATCCGATCTGCTTTGCATCGTCACGATCATCCTCGCAGCGGTTTATATGGTGCCTCTGGTAGTGCTGATCTGCCGCGGACAGGGGAAAAAGCTTTCATAAGCACGCGGCAACTCCGGTAATGGCGTTTTTAGCCATTTCCGGAGTCCGGCGTGCACGACACAGCTCCGTCGCGGCAAACGACAAAGCAAAGAGTACTTTGTCGTTTGCTATAGATTGTACTTCACGGATTCAGGATTCTATTTAAAAGGCAGGTGACCGAGATATGACAGAGTCAAAGCGTTTTTCCAGGGCAATGTGGCAGATTATGGAGCAGCTGCTGGAAAATGACAACCTGGAAGAAGGGCTCTTCCGCAGCCTGGAAACTATTGTCCAGACCCTGAAGAGTGAGGCCGGCGCCATCTGGGTGCTGGATAAGGAGACAGACCGGCTTTCTCCGCTGTTTCACACCGGACCGGCTGATCTTACCGGCGTCAGCATTGAAAACGGACAGGGCGTGGCGGGCATGGTCACAAAAACCGGGAAGGCCGTGATTGTGGACGATACGGCCGCTTATCCCGGCTTTGAGGGTTCGATTTTCGATGACAACGGCATCGTGACAAAGAGCATGCTCTGCGTGCCCCTCAATAATCTTCATGAGACGCTCGGCTGCGTGCAGGTTGTCAACAGCCTGGACGGGACCGGCTATGATGAGGAGGAGCAGGAGCTGTGCGAACGGATGGCCTCCCTGGCCGCGATCAGCATTTCGGAAAAGGGACTGGGCACCGGCATCGACGATAAGGGAGAAGTCCTGATCTCCCTGCGGAATGTGACGAAGGAGTTCCCCTCGGGCGGCGACGTCCTGCAGATTCTGAAGGGGATCAACCTGGATATCCGTAAAAATGAGTTCCTGGTAATCCTCGGGGAGTCGGGCTGCGGAAAGTCTACAATGTTAAATATCATCGGCGGGATGGATTCCCTGACGGACGGCAGGCTGATCATAGAGGGAGAGGAATTTACGCGGCCCTCGGAATCGCGTCTGACCCGGTTCCGGCGCGAGTATGTCGGTTTTATCTTTCAGGCCTACAACCTGATGCCGAACCTGACGGCGCTTGAAAATGTGCGGCTGATTGCGGAGCTGGTAGCGGATCCCATGTCCCCGGAGGAGGCGATCGCCAGGGTAGGGCTGGCCGACCGGGGCGGAAATTATCCCGGTCAGCTTTCCGGAGGCCAGCAGCAGCGGGTTTCCATTGCCCGGGCAATTGTCAAAAAGCCGCGGCTGATCCTGGCGGATGAACCCACGGCCGCGCTGGATTACAGCACTTCCGTCGAGGTTCTCTCGCTCATCAGCGAGATCGTCAAAAACCCTGGCACCACCGTCGTCATGGTCACGCACAATGCTGAAATCGCGAAGATGGCGGATCGTGTCGTAAAGATGCGGGGCGGCAGGATTGCCTCCATCAGGAAAAACATGCATCCGCTGAAGGCGGAAGAACTGGTATGGTGAGCTTCTATGAAACAGACACAGCGAAAAGATGCGGTCCGCAATATTCTGACTCAGCGGGTATCCTGGCTGTCCATCATCCTGATTTCCTTTCTCGGCGTTACTTCCTTCCTGGGCACTGCATATTCCTCGGCTGCCCTTAAATACAACGCGAATCTCGCATATGAGCAGGCCAATTTCCGCGATATGGAGGTCCTCTCGTCGGTTCTTCTCACGGAGGAGGACCTTGAGGCGATCCGGAATACCGAAGGGGTTGCCGACGCCGAGCCCGTCTGGCAGGTGAACGCCCGGGCGGAGGCAGACGGGCAGATGAAGAGCGTGAGTCTCATTTCCCGGACGGAGCGGATAAACCTGCCGGAGACCGTGGAAGGCCGGCTGCCGGAGACGGCTGAGGAGTGCGCGGTGGAGGCGAGGCTGGCGGAAGAATGCGGGTGGAGCCCGGGGGATACGATAACGGTCCATTTGGATGATGACACGGGACTGGCCGACCTGCTGTTTCCGCAGCGCAGCTTCACGATTACCGGGCTGGTCAATCATCCCGACCACAGTTGTCTCAATGTTCCGGATACCCTCTACATTCTCGTTCCGGCGGCTGTCTTTGACCTCATGGCGCAGGCCGGCTGCTTCATGAAGGCGGAAGTGTGCTTTGAGAAAGCGCCCGGAACGGACCGGTTCGGGGAAGCGTATGAGGCTGCCGCCGCACCCGTGTACGGACGTCTGGAAGAGCTGGGCGGGGAGCGCGCCGGCGGGCTTTATGACTGGATGGTATCTCAGTACGCCGCGGGAAAGTTTTCCGTGAATCCGGTGCGGAAGCCTTCTTTCTCTGAAATTCAAAAGCTTCGCTCGGTTGTTCAGTCCAACCGCTGGTTTGTCTTAAACTGCAGGGGAAACAGCAGCTTTGTTCAGGTTACCATCGGCAGCGGCAACCTCGCGCGTATGGAAACAACCTTCTCGCTTCTGTTTATCCTGGTCGGTGCAATGGTCATCTATGCTGCCGTCAGCAAGATGGTGGATGAGCAGCGCAAACTCGTCGGAACCGAAAAAGCCCTCGGCTTCCGGACCCGGGAGATTTTCGCGAAATACCTCTTCTTCGGCATTTCGGCCGTGCTTCCGGGAGCACTTTTGGGGGTGGCGGCCTCGGGATTTCTGATGCAGCCCTTCGTCCTGAAAAACTACGGCATTTATTATACCTTTTCCACCGGAAAGAACCTGATTCTGGCACGGGAAACCCTCATTGTTCTCGGAGCGGGCATCCTGCTTGCCTTTTTTGCCGTGTGGTTTGCCTGCGCAAGGCTGCTGCGGGAGCCGGCGGTGATCCTGATGCAGCCCAGGGTGCCGGGCGGCAGGAAAAAGCAGGACCGCTCCGGCAAGCACAGGCTCTCCCTCTATTCGCGTCTGATCCTCCGGAATATGTGGACCGACCGGATCCGTGTGCTGGTGACCATTGTCAGCATTGCCGGCTGTTGTGCCCTTGTGGTGATCGGTTTTACGCTGCGCTCGGCGGTAAACGGCGCCATCCGGAATGAGTATCCGGGCATTGTGGATTTTGACTGGAAGGTGCGTTTCGATCCGGGTGATCCGGAGAGCGCCGGCAGGCTGGACGCATTGTTTGAGGAAGCCGGAGCGGAGTATGTGCAGCTGTCCGATTCCTTCATGGTATACCGGGTGACGGACATCCAGACGGGGGAGCTGTTCGTGGGCGACCTGGAGCAGATTGACCGGATGTACCATATGAAGGACTGGAAAAGCAGGGAGCCCCTGACATTTACCGATGAGGGAATCTATATTCAGAACCGGGTTGCGGAAATCTTCGGACTGAAGGTCGGGGACCTGCTGGAAATCCGGATCGGGGGCACGGACACCGCAGAGGTGCCGGTGGCGGGCATTTACAACAATTATATCGGCCGGGCCATGCTGCTTGGCTCAGCCTGCTATGAGCGGCTTTTTGACGCCCCGGCGGTTCCGGATACCTTTTTTGTACGCCTTGGCGGCGCGGATGGGGAGCAACTGGCAGGGAAGCTCAGGGATATCCCGGGTTTCCTTTCCATGCAGAGCGCCGATGCGGACAGGGAAATGTTCAACTCGGCGGCTTCCGTCCTGAACCTTGTGGTAGCGCTGCTGATCTTTCTGGCAGCCCTGATGGCAGGCGTTGTGCTGCTGAATCTGACAAACATCTATATCCTTCAGAAAAAACGCGAACTGTCCGTCATGCGCATCAACGGTTTTACCGTTGGGGAGACGATAGGGTACGTCCTGCGGGAAACGGTTGTGACGACGGTTCTGGGCATACTCTCGGGCATTGCACTCGGCTCCTTCATTGCCAGGCGCATTATCCTTTCCCTGGAGCAGCCCTTCATCCAGTTTGAGCGCGGCGTGAGCATTCCCGCGTGGATGATCGGCGCAATGGTTACCGTTTTCTTTACCGTCCTGATCAATCTGTTTGTCCTCAGGAAGGTAAAACACCTATCGCTGACCGACGCTGCAGCCTGAGAATTGTACCGGGCCTCCTTTTTATCCGGATTGACAAACCCGGTCATGTCGGATAGAATAGGGATGTGTTACCGTTCGGATCTGCGTCCGGCGGACACGCCGCAGGTCCGGAAACGGTGTTCTGCGCCATATTCAGAGCCAGACTCCGGAAATGGCAAAAAACGCCATTTCTGGAGTTGTGGCGTGCTCGCCAGATGCACATCCGTGAGAAATCATGGATGTCAGCCAGCTGAATCCATGATTTCTCACGGGTGTGCGCCTGGCTCTGAACAGAAACAAATTCAAAAAGGAAGGAGAAACTGCCAATGCTTGAATTCCGCTATGATACACAGCTTTTGATTGAAGGACATGATCTCGACGAGGATGAGATCAATGACTATATAACGGAACATTTTGAGGGGGACAGCCTGCTGGCGGTGGGAGACGAGGATCTGATCAAGATCCACTTCCACACCAACGAGCCCTGGAAGATCCTGGAATACGGCGCGTCCATCGGCGAGATCTACGATATCGTGGTCGAAGATATGGACCGGCAGAGCCGCGGACTAAAGGGGTAAGGACCGGACACGCCGGATGTACGGCATGACCGGAACCTTCTCCGGGTTGACGGAGCGAATATAAGGGAGAGCAACCGCAGGCAGCGGATCATGGCTGCATGTAGACGGAAAGCCCGCAGACCGGAAGCGATCTGCGGGCTTTAGCATTTGCGCGAAGCAATGAGCCATGCGGTAGAAAATGACAGCACTGGCACGGGAAAGCTGTTCTTTAGCTTGCCCGGGACAGTGCCGGCGTTTTCTGCTATACGGCGAAAGCCGCGACAATCGCAGCGCACGTTTTTCGCGCTGCGATCTGCCGGCATGGCTCAAGGCGGAAAGGACGGATGGGCGGATGTTTTCTCCGCCCATCCGATCGTCGATATCGTTAAAATTGGTATCAGCCTCTGCTGTACCCCCTTCTGAACAGCAAACCGATGATCAGAATCAGAAGCCACGTATGGTTGATGCTTCCGAACAGCACTGCGAGCAAAAAGA
>CAMOSC010000145.1 GCA_946624325.1 uncultured Clostridia bacterium | reverse complement strand
CCGCGGTTTCCGTTCCGTTGTGCGCGCAGTTCGCATCGTTATTATAGATGTAATTCGTAAAGCTGTGCGCCGTCTGCGTTCCCGCAAGCTCCCTCGTATCCGTCGCTCCGCAGCCGTAATCGCAGACCGCGGTTTCCGTTCCGTTGTGCGCGCAGTTCGCATCGTTATTATAGATGTAATTTGTAAAGCTGTGCGCACCGGTAGCCGGAATCTCTTCCGTGTAAAGATAGCTGCCGCAGTCCAGGCAGTAGACATCCTGCTGTCCGGGGGCGGAACAGGAAGCCGCTACGGTCGGACGTCCTTCGATGTTGGCATGGGCACATGTCTGTGCGGGAGCCGCCTCACTGAGGACAACGTCGCCGTATACCGCAACATCACCGGTTACATCCGTAAGACTTCCATCCGCATTCTGCAGCTGCCAGGATATACCGCCCGGGAGCGTCCCGAGAGGAAGGTTCCGGTTGGTATAGCGTTCCTCCGTCCTGCCGTCGGCGTAGATAAGCGTGGCTTTATAAACATAAGAAGGATCCGTATTATCCGGATCAGCCAGTACCGGATGGTCGTCTGTCAGAAGATCCTGTATATAGAGCGGACCTGCAGCCTGATTGATCCGGTAAGCCAGACTTCCGTCTGCCAGGTCTTTCTTTGAGACCAGCGTAATTCCGTCAGCCGGCGCCGCATAAAGGGCGGAATCCGTCTCCTCAACCGCCGAATAGCAGTTCCAGGCATAAGCGCCTGCGGCAGTATCGGTTTCCCCCGCAACGGCACCGAGCGCCACGCCGTTAAAACCGTCCGGCTTCTGGATAAAGGTATACGCCATATCCGCATAGCTGTTGCTGATGGTTCCCCTGTTATATGCGACAAAATCCGCCGCAAGAACCGGAGGCTCTGCCTTGATGTCCGCCTCGCCTCCGCTGATGTAGCAGTTCTCGATAAAACCCTTGTTCTCTATCGCAAAGCCGCCGAAAAGCGACTGCCGGGTCGAAAACGCCGGTTCCGTAATACCCAGGTCAACAATGCGTCCCTGGGATCCGATGGTGCCAAACAGTGTGCCGAAGTTCTCGGTGCCTTCATCTTCCACGGTGATGCCGCTAATGGTATAACCGTTTCCGTTGAAGGTTCCGTTATATTCCAGCGAAGTTCCCTGATAGGACCAGCTTCCGATCGGCGTCCAGTTTTTATAATCCTCGAAGCCGCTCTTCTCAATAGCAGACCAGTCGATATCATCGCTCAGGAATGCATTCGCCGTTGCAGCGGAACTTTCGTTGAAGTTTTTCACAAACCAGGCCAGCTCTCCGGTATTTTTGATTTCGTAGGCAGGCTGCAGGTTATCCGGATCCGCCATCAGCTCGGGAACCTGCAGTTCCAGGGCTTCATGGTTTGTACAGAAGCCGTCCTCCATGGGGCTCCCGCAGAGCGAACACGATGCAATCTCCTGTTCTGTATCCCAGGTTTCTGCCGCTGTACTCCCGGACATTCCAGCTGAGGCAAGCAAAAATGCGAGCCCGCAGCTTATCAGTATACGGTGGCTTTTCATACAATTCCTCCTCCTTTTTTTCCGGGTTTGAATCCAGAGGATAACCCGCAAGCCCTCAGCCCGGCACGCCGCCTCCGGAGAACCCCGGAGCGCGGATACCATCATGGCCGCGCCTGCGGCGGGTCGTTATCAAGGTAATCCCGGTTCTGTTCTTCGGCAGGAAGCGCATCCGCATAACGCTGATAAAAATACTCATCCAAACGCCTCTCTCTGCCTTACTGACCACAGTATAACAGGTTTTTTGGCGTCTGTGTTTTACAAGATACTGACAATCAATTTCTTTTTTCTTACGAAAATTCTTTAAATTGTCGCGACCGTTCAGAGTGAGCTGCACGGTTACCTTCCGGCGCAGTCGGATTTCAGGAGGAGACATATTTTGCCCACGGCTGCGTCTTTTGCAGTCGTAGCTGTAAAAAGACGCAGCCGTGGCGATCAGGTCAAAGGACAAAACTTCGTTTAGGAAGGAGAATTGCGGTTTCATGCAGGATCAGAGATTTGTAACAATATCCATCTCATGCCATTTCTCCCCGCCCCATTCCGAAGCGGATTCCCCCAGATCCCTGAAGCCGAACTTCCGGTACATTTTCACCAGTCTGCTATGGCAGGTCAGGATCAGGCGTTTTCTTCCCCTCTCCTGCTCCCTCCGGCAGTACCCGAATACCAGCTCGCGGGCCAGGCCAAGCTTGCGGAATTCAGGCAGCACATCCAGACCCAGAAGCATGACATTTTTCCCGTCGGGTTTGTGCAGGGAGGCATCCGTAAAGAATTCATCCCGGAAACGTTCCTCATTCGTCGCGATCCCGTTCAGGAAGCCCGCCATTTTCCCGGACCGTTTCTCGGTTGCCGCAAGGAAAAGTTCCGGAGCCGCCTTGATACGCTCCAGCATATGCTCCCTTGAACAGGCTTCATTCGGGGGAAAGCATATCTGTTCAATCTCCGCGGCTTCCTCAGCCTCCTCCGGCCGGATTTCATGGAAATCGAAGCGCTCATACAGCTCTCTGTCCGGGAATCCGATTTCTCGCAGGATTTCCCGTGCTTTTTCCCTTCCCTGCTCCGTCAGATAAACGCTCTTCGCCCGCTTCCGGTTTATAATCAGTTCCCGGTTATCCAGGCTGTCAATCGCGTCAAAATCATAGTTTTTCCATGCAAGCTCATCATACCGCATCCCTTCACCGTCCGGAAATGCGGTGAGATATAAAAGTGCAAGCGTAAGTTCTTCAATGCTTTCCCGTGCTGTTTTCATACTGTGATGTACCCCCTTAGGAACTGTTCAGAGCCAGGCGCAAATCCTGCCAATCTGCCATAACTCTTCCCGCGAAAAAACTGTCAAATAGCCCTTTGACGTTTATAAGAAAATGTGCTATACTCCCTTTCGTTGAGTGAGCAGCGAAAGCGTAAGTCCGGCTTTCGCATGCGCACTCTTTTTTTATGTTCAAAACAGTCATCCGCGGCCAGTAAATCAATCTGCAAAGCCGCGTTTTGGGAGGAGGTAAAAACCTTTGGAACAGGCCAATGAATTTCTCGAAAAAGAACCGGTAGGCAAACTGATGCGAATGTATTCCGTTCCCTGCATCATCTCGCTTTTAGTTGCCGCTCTCTACAACATCGTTGATCAGATTTTTATCGCAAATGCCAGTTATCTGGGTTCCTATGGGAACGCGGCCAACACTGTCGTATTCCCCCTGACGATTGTTGCCCTGGCCATCGCTGTCATGATCGGTGACGGTGCCTGTGCCCACGTATCGATCCTTCTCGGGATGAAGAAAAGTGATGACGCAGCTTCAACTGTAGGAAACGCCGTTATTCTGACAATCGTTTCAAGCCTGATAATTACCGCTGTATATCTTGGATTTTCCAGATCAATCCTGACCATGTTCGGAGGAACCGTAAACGAAGAAACCTTCCGGCAGGCACGCGAGTACTTTTTCTGGATTACGGTCGGAATCCCTTTTTATATGTTCGGGCAGACAATGAACCCGATCATCCGCTCAGACGGAAGCCCCCGGTTTGCCATGGTCTCCACACTGGTCGGGGCGGTATTCAATATCATTTTTGACCCGATTCTGATATTTGGCCTGAAATGGGGCATGATGGGTGCCGCTGTTGCGACGATCGCCGGTCAGATCATTACCGCATTCCTGTCCCTGTGGTATCTGGCCCACATGAAAGCCGTCAGACTTTCCCGCCGTTCCTTCCATCTGCGCCGGGATCTTGTCAGAAAATTCCTTCCGTTGGGCATGACCAGTCTGCTCTCCCAGATTTCACTTGTAGCGGCTATGGCTGCCGTAAACAACATGATCCGCAAATACGGAGCGGCGGATCCCGTCTTTGGCCGGGAGCAGTATGCCCAGATCCCGATGGCGGGCGTCGGTATCGTCATGAAGTTCTTTCAGATTGTAATCTCAATCGCCGTCGGACTTGCCGCAGGCTGCATACCGGTCACCGGATACAATGTCGGAGCCGGCAGGATGGACCGTGCCAGGGAGCTTTTCATTCTGCTGCTGAAAGCGGAGGCTCTGGTCGGGTTTATAGCCCTCCTGATCACGGAGCTCATGCCGGACAAGCTGATTGCTATCTTCGGAGCGGCAAACGAAAGTGCCTATTATACGGAATTCGCCGTCCGGTCTTTCCGGATCTATCTCTGCATGATGGTTCTGGCCACCGTCAACAAAGGAACCTTCATCTATCTGCAGTCACTTGGAAAGGCGCTTGCATCTACCCTGATCTCTCTTATCCGTGAGATTGTGTTTGGTGTCGGCTTTGCCCTCCTTCTGCCTGTCTTCTTCGGTCTGGACGGCGTACTGTACTCCATGCCGGTTTCAGACGCACTGACCTTCGTCATTGCAGCTTTCATTATTCTGCAGACGCTCAAAGAGCTTTCCGGATCGCCTGTCAGATAAGATGCGGTTTTCCAGCCGAAGCATAGGACAAGGCATGGCAGCACCTGAAAAGAATCCCGGATTTCGGCCAGCTGAAATCCGGGATTCTTTTCAGGTTGGATATTGTTCAGATCCAGGCTCCTGAAAGGTCCGAGTACGCCGTTTCCGGAGTCATGGTTCCCAACAGTTGCCTTTTATTTTTCGAACAGATACTTCTCCGGCAGTTCCACCTTGAAGCCCTTTGCCAGATCCCTGAAATTCTCCGGGGTGATGGTCTGGCGGCGGATAGGCGTCATGGACATAACCTTGATAAGGATCTCGGCGGATTTTTCCACCGTATGCATCAGGCCGAAGGTAGAATCGAAATCCTCACCCGCGCAGAAGAGACCGTGGTGCGCCCACAGCACGATATCGTGCACCAGCATGCGTTTGCTGGTCTCGACGGCGATCTCGCGGCCGCCGGGCACCATCCAGCCCACAACACCGATGCCGTCCGGGAAGACGATCGGGCACTCGGTTGCCATCTCCCAGAGCTCCCTGGTGAATGTCTCGTCGTTGAGCGGAAGCACATAGGTCAGGGCAATTATGTTTGTGCAGTGCGCATGATAGATAACGCGGTATTTCGGATCAAGCTTTTTCTTGACTTCATGATTCATGAGATGGGTCGGAAGCTCGCTGGTGGGACGTCCGCCGTTTACAAGGCCCCAGCAGATGCGGTAGTTCTCGCCCTGATCGTCAATCTCAAGAATGCAGACGCTGTCCTTCGGGTTGAGCAGGACGTTCGCGAAATACTTGCCGCTTCCCGTTACCATGAAAAATTCGTTTGCCAGCGCCGGAACACTGGTACCGATGGGCTTCCACTCCCCGTCAAAGCTCAGATCCCCGCGGATTTCCTCCACTTCCTCGGCTTTTATGCGGTAGGACAGGTTTCCGCCGTTGCGCTCATGCCAGCCCATAAGATGTCCGTTTCTGCACATATGCAGGAACCGCAGGGCAAACTCGGCATCCAGTACATCCATCATATCTCTTTTTCCTCCTCCCAGAACACGGTTTTATACTTTTCTATGTCCGGGCGCTTGAATATCTGCCCGGAACTCTTTGACCGTCTTTTATCATAAACGTGTTTTCGCCGTATGTCAATCCAAAGCGGCAGCATCTCTTCCGGTATGGAACCGGAATCAGGGGCAGAAGCGCCGCACAGCCCGCCGCTGCCGCGGCTTCAGCTTACCCGTCAGGCTTTCCAGACCGCAAAGGACTGCGGGCTCATCGTTAAGCCTTCCCCGGCGGCTTCAGCCTTCCCGTCAGATCTTCCAGACCGCAAAGGACTGTGGGCCCATCGTTAAGCCTTCCCCGACCGCCCCGGCGGAGCCGATCACAAACAGGGGGATTCC
Organism: uncultured Clostridia bacterium; assembly: GCA_946624325.1. Taxonomy (GTDB): domain Bacteria; phylum Bacillota; class Clostridia; order Lachnospirales; family Lachnospiraceae; genus Anthropogastromicrobium. The sequence goes on along the minus strand of CAMOSC010000145.1, from coordinate 2,594 downwards.
GGCTGCGGCCAGCCCTTCGGGAAGCTCTCCTGCGGCAGCCCTGCGTTCTTCAAGTCCGGGATTCACCGCAAGCAGGAGACCGCCTCTGCGGTACACAAACAGTCCTCCGTCCTCTCCGGTATAGACAGGCTCAAATTCCGCATCCGCCTGAAGGTCCTCATAAGCCGCCCGGAGATAGAGAATGGCGCGCACCGTTTCCAGCAGGGAAGTCGGATCTCCTTCCTGTGCCGCCACGGTCGGCGCATCCGGCGCCGGATCCACCGGCAGGTAAAGCGTATCAGGCGCGCCGTCGGAAAAGCCCAGGTTTTTACCCGGAGCCCACTGCATGGGCGTCCGTGTGCCGGTTCGGCTGTAACCGCCCTCTTTGGAGACCAGGTTCATGGGCCGCATGCCGATCTCATCCCCGTAATAGAGGAAAGGTACGCCCGGCATGGTAAACAGGAACGCATACGCCAGCTTCAGCTCGCGCGCGGATAAAGTACGGGCCGGCCGGGAGGTATCGTGGTTACAGGTAAGCAGGCTGATGTACCCCTTTCCCTTTGTATTCTGATACTTCGGGAGGTAGTCCGTGAGAAAACGCCGGATATCCCCGTGTCCGCCGGCCAGGAAATAACTGTGGTCTCCGTCCGGGGAATCATAGTCCCGCAGCAGGCTGAAATACCCGTTCCCGTAATGATTCAGGTAAAAATCGCAGTGGAAACCCGCGGGAATCGCAAGCTCGGGATTGCTCCATTCCGAGACAATCGCCGCCTCCGGGTATTCCTCATCCAGCATGCGGCGAATCCCCCGCCAGATGGAGGATGTCCCGCTTTTCTGTCCGTCATCGCCCTTGACCAGGGAATCCGCCATATCCACGCGGAACCCGTCGCAGCCGTGATCCAGCCAGAAGCGCATCACATCCTTCATGGCCTCCACCGTCGCCAGGCAGTCCGGGTCGTCCATGGGCTTCTGCCAGGGCCTCTCGGGATGCAGCCAGCCGTAATTCAGCGCGGGCTGGCACTTGAAGAAGTTCAGCATGTAGACGCCGTCCCGTTCCGCCTCGCCGCTGACGTACAGGCAGCCCGGCATATTCTCCCATACGCTCCGGGTCCAGATATAGCGCCCCGAAAACGCGTTTTTCTCCGCCTTACAGCTTTCCCTAAACCACCTGTGTTCCTCGGAGGTGTGTCCCGGCACCAGGTCCAGGATGACATGCATGCCCCGGTTGTGCGCCTCCCCGAAGAAACGGTAAAGATCCTCGTTTGATCCGTAGCGCGGAGCCACCTTCTTATAGTCCCGCACATCATATCCGGCGTCCTTAAAGGGGGAATCAAAGCAGGGATTCACCCATATGGCATTGCAGCCGAGTCCGCGGATATAGTCCAGCTTTGAGATCATTCCGTTAATGTCGCCGATCCCGTCCTCATTGGAATCCGCAAAGGACTGGGGATAAATTTCATAAAATACTGCCTGTTTCAACCATGACGGCATACATCTTTCTCCTCCCAAAACGCAGTTTTGTACTTTTACCTGATGGCTTCGGATGACTGTTTTGCAGCCGCGCCTGCAAAAGCGCAGCCGTGGGCAAAATATGTCTCCTTCCCGAACGCAGTTTTATACTTTGACCTGATGGCCCCGGATAACTGTTTGCAGGGACTTCTGCGCGCTCACAGGCTCAGGGTCACATACATGTCTATGAACGGCTCGTTAATGGCCTTCCAGTAAATACGCAGCCGGAAGCTTGCCTCGCGGATCCGCGTTTCCCCGATCAGCGAAGGCTTGAGGTATATCTCGTTGCGTCCTCCCGGATAAACACTGTGAAGGCTTCCGGGGTAAAACTCCTCCTCATAGGGTTTCCCGTTGATGACAATATCCGTCAGCTGTATTTCGTACTGGTCCTGCACCTTCGGATTACCCGTAATGACCCAGGCATTCGGCGCCCCGGAACTTTCCGGAAGAATATCCGAAAGGACAACGCTGATTTCCTCATGATCCACTATGGTATAGGGGATGGCGCTCAGCCATGGATCCGTATAGGAACCCACCTCCGGCATATCGACAGCTGCGGACTCCTGTGCCTCATCCGCTATCTGCACGGGAGGCTCCGTTTCCGGAACAACCTGCTGCTCCCCGCTGTCCGCCGGGGCAGGAACGATTTCGACATAAGCGCTGCCCGGGGTCAGTGCGGCGCTCTGCCGGCCTGCATTGAAGCCTCCCGAAATAGCAGCAAGGATCAGGAAAAAAATCACCTGCATTAGACCGGTCATGTAACACGCTCCTCTCTCCTGGATCCCGGGCACACCCGCCGTGCGGTGAATTGCCGGGGAAGTCTGGCTTTAAACTGTTTGGAACCGGACTCCGGAAATGGCTTAAACGCTATTTGCATCCGGTCCTGAGCCGGTTTTTTGTATCTTCCCTGATTGTAGCATGCCCCTTTTTCTATGTCAACGGACTGATCAAGAAAGGATCAAAGCAGAGAGCCATGCCGACAGATCGCAGCGCGAAAGACATGCGCTGCGATTGGAACGGCTCTGTCGTATGCAGACAGGCCTCTGCTTTCAGCCATGCCGACAGATCGCAGCGCGAAAAACATGCGCTGCGATTGTCGCGGCGTT
>CAMOSC010000144.1 GCA_946624325.1 uncultured Clostridia bacterium | reverse complement strand
GGGTCCTTATGCGATCTCTCCGTCCTTGCTGCCTAAAAACCGGCGGGAACGATCTTCCTTGCGGACCACTTCAATGTCCCTGCGCTTAAGCTCCGGCTCACCCAGGCCGTTCACCACATCCGCGGTGATGACGCAGGTTCCGATCGTATCGTCCGAGGGAATTTCATACATGGTATCCATCATAACGGATTCCAGGATGGCGCGAAGGCCTCTGGCCCCGGTTTTTCTCTCCTGGGCCTTCTTCGCGATCGCACGGACGGCATCCTCGGTGAATTCCAGTTTCACGCCGTCCATCTCAAAAAGTGCGGCGTACTGCTTGGTAATGGCATTCTTCGGTTCGGTAAGGATACGGACCAGGGCATCCTCATCCAGCATATCCAGGCTGACCATCACGGGAAGCCTTCCGATAAACTCCGGAATCAGGCCGTACTTGATCAGATCCTCCGGCCGCGCTGCCTTAAGCAGTTCGCTGATATCCTTCTCGCGCTTATCTGCCAGCGTGGCTTCAAAGCCCATGGAACCGCTTCCAAGACGGCTCTCGATAATCTTGTCCAGACCGTCAAAGGCGCCTCCGCAGATAAACAGGATATTTGTGGTATTAATCTGGATCAGTTCCTGCTGCGGATGCTTGCGGCCTCCCTGCGGAGGAACGCTGGCATTCGTCCCCTCCAGAATTTTCAGCAGAGCCTGCTGGACACCTTCGCCCGAGACGTCCCTGGTTATGGAAACATTCTCGGATTTCTTTGTGATTTTATCAATTTCGTCGATATAAATGATACCGTACTCAGCCCGGTCAATATCATAGTCGGCCGCCTGGATCAGCTTCAGCAGAATGTTCTCGACATCCTCACCGACATAGCCCGCTTCCGTAAGGCTCGTGGCATCCGCAATGGCAAACGGAACGTTCAGAAGCCTTGCGAGCGACTGCGCCAGATACGTCTTGCCGGAACCCGTGGGACCAAGAAGCAGAATATTGCTTTTCTGAATTTCCACTTCGGAGTCTGTCTGCATGGTAATACGCTTGTAGTGATTGTAGACCGCTACCGCAAGCGCCTTCTTAGCCGTATCCTGCCCGATTACGTACTGATTGAGGTAATCCATAATCTCCCGCGGCTTCAGCAGGTTGATATCGGCCACATTCTGAAACTGCTCCGGATTTTTCCTGGCTTCCTCCTCAAGGATCTCCGCACAGACATCCACGCACTCGTCGCAGATGAAGGTGTTTTTATTTCCTGCGATCAGCTTTCTGACCTGGTTCTGGGATTTCCCGCAGAAAGAGCAGCGGTATTCTTCATATTTTCCTGCCATCTGTCTATTTCCTTTTTCTGGAATGCCGGAAATCAGCGGTTTTTGATCACCCGGTCAATCAGACCGTATGCGCAGGCTTCTTCGGCAGTCATGTAGTTATCCCGTTCGGTATCCCGCTCGATGACCTCAAGCGGCTGCCCGGTATGCTCCGCAAGGAGTGTGTTCAGCCTGGTACGGGTCTTTAAAATCTGCTCTGCGGCGATCCGGATCTCCGTAGCCTGGCCCCGGGCCCCTCCGAGTGGCTGATGGATCATGATCTCGGAATTCGGAAGCGCAAGGCGTTTTCCCTTCGCGCCGCCCGAAAGCAGGAACGCGCCCATAGATGCGGCCAGTCCCACGCAGATGGTGGAAACATCGCATTTGATATACTGCATGGTGTCGTAAATCGCCATGCCCGCCGTTACGGAGCCGCCGGGGCTGTTGATATAGAGACTGATATCTTTTGAGGGATCCTCGGACTCCAGAAACAGCAGCTGGGCAACAACCAGGCTCGCGGTAACGTCATTCACCTCATCGCCCAGAAAAATAATCCGGTCTTTCAGAAGGCGGGAATAGATATCATAAGACCGCTCGCCGCGGCTTGTCTGTTCAATGACGTAAGGAACTAAAGGCATGCAGTTCCTCCTTTCCATGTTCAGATACGTACAGTCCGCAGCCTGTCGGCCGCAGACTGTACGCGCAGAGGCTTTGTATGGGAACAGACGGCTTAAACCGCGCTGTCCACGATAAACTGTACTGCCTTCTGAACCGCCAGATCCTTGCGGATGGAAGCGCGCTCCTCTTCTCCCATGAACTCCTTAACCTTCTCGATATCCATCTTGTAGGCATCGGCCATCTTCTGAAGCTCGGCATCCACATCCTCGTCCGGAACCTCAATCTTCTCGGCATCGGCGATGGCTTCCAGGACCAGACGGTTCTGAATCTGCTTCAGCGCCTGCGGCTTCATCTGCTCGATCATCGTATCGCGGTTCATTCCGGTATACTGGAAATACTGATCCAGCGTCATGCCCTGCTGCTGGATTCTCTGGGCAAAATTGTTGACCATGGTACGTGCCTGGCTCACCACCATGAGATCCGGCACCTCCATCTTTGCATTCTCAACGGCCTTCTCGAGCAGCGTATTCTGCTTGCGGTTATCGGCTTCCTTCTGCTTGCGCTCCAGGGCCTTTGCCTTCAGGTCCGCACGGTATTCCTCAAGCGTTTCGAAATCGGAAACTTCGCTTGCGAACTCATCGTCCAGCTCGGGAAGAATCTTTGTGCGGATTGCCTTCACGGCAACCTTGAAGAGAGCAGGCTTGCCGGCAAGCTTTTCAGCCTGATAATCCTCGGGGAAGGTAACATTTACTTCAACTTCGTCGCCGATGTTCTTTCCGACGAGCTGATCCTCGAAGGTGTCGATAAAGCTGTGGGAGCCGAGGGTCAGATCATAGTCGGTGCCCTTTCCGCCCTCGAAAGCCTCTCCGTCTACAAAGCCCTCGAAATCGATGGTGACGATATCACCCATTGCCGCGGCACGGTCCTCAACACTCTCGGTGCTGGACTGCTGCTCCTGAACACGCTTCAGCTCCGCATCAACCTCTTCCTCGGTCACTTCCACCGGATCAGCCTCATAGCTGAGTCCCTTGTACTCACCGAGCTCTACTTCCGGCTTTACGGCAACGGTAGCGGTAAAGATGAAAGGCTTGCCCTTTTCAATCTGGGTAACATCGATTTCCGGCTGGGAGGTGATCTCCAGACCGCTCTCTTTTGCCGCGTTATCGTATGCATCCGGGATCAGAGAATTGGCAGCATCCTCATAGAAAACGCCGGGGCCGTAAATGCGCTCGATCATTGCCCTGGGAGCTTTGCCCTTGCGGAAGCCCTGCAGCTGAATTCTGTTCTTATTCTTTAAATAGGATTTCTGCATGGCGGCCTCAAATTCCTCGGCACTGACCTCAATGGTCAGCTTCGCCATGCTCTTCTCCAGTGTTTCTACCTGTACGCTCATTTTGGTTCCTCCCTGAACTGATCTTTGGGCGGGGTGCCCTCACTCTTATGGCACATGCCCTTTACGAAATTTCCTGCAGTTGCTGCCGCCCACTTTCCGGATATTCCGGGAACCCACGCAGATTGTGCTGAATATGGTTCTACAGCAACCTGATGCGGACATATGCCTGCAAGCTACGATTATAACACAAGCCTGTAATTTTATGCAAGCTGTTTTTTGTTACTGTTCAGAGCCTGGCGCAAATCCATGAGAAGTCGTGGATTCAGCTGGCTGAAATCCATGGCTTCTCATGGATTTGCATCTGGCGAGCACACCACAACTCCGGAAATGGCTGCTTTTCGCCATTTCTGGAGTCTGGCTCTGAACAGTAACGTTTTTGCAGCAGAGCAAAGCCGGGCGTCCATCCGCCGGGATGCATGTTTTCAGCGAGCAGATGTGGCAGCTCGCGAGCGGCTTCCAAGCCTGCCGGATTCCTGGACAAAATCGCATGCCGTCAGGGCATCATGATGGAAGCGCCGAGCTTCGCGGATGTCTCCTCATCCACCAGGATACGGATCAGCTCCAGGCCAAGCAGAATCGCAGTACCCATACCGCGGCTTGTGGTGATATTTCCGTCGGTCACAACAGCATCCCCGCATACCTGCGCACCCGTAAGCTGCTCCTCAAGACCGCCGTAGCAGGTTGCTCTTCTCCCCTCCAGGATTCCCAGCATACCCAGGACAGTGGGAGCCGCGCAGATAGCGGCAATCCTGCCGTTTTTCGCGGCGTGGCTCTTCAGCAGGGAACAGACCGCCTCGCTGGCCTTCAGGTTCGGCGTTCCGGGAACACCGCCCGGAAGGAAAATCACGTCCTCCTGGTCCACAAAGATTTCCGACAGTTTCCTGTCATTCCGGATCCCGATCCCATGAGCGCCTTCCGTCATCTCACGGTCATGAATCGAAACCAGCTCCGTATTCAGTTTGGCGCGTCTGAGCAGGTCTACCACCGCAAGCGCTTCCACTTCTTCGCATCCGTCAGCCATCATTGCATAAATCGTCATATCAGTTGCCTCCCATAAAGAAAAAAAACGCGTGCCCCGCAGCCGGAAACAAGATCACCGATAAATACAGTTTGGCGCGGATACCGGTATGTCCGCACCGAAGGCGGGCTTTTGTTACTGTTCAGAGCCGGGCGACAATCTGGCGAACGCGCCACAACTCCAAAAATGGCTGCCTTTCGCCATTTCAGGAGTATGGCTCTGAACAGCAACAGCTTTATAAAGTAATCAGAATAGCTATCAGTATAAAGATACTTGCCGCTTCTGTCAAGATCCTGTATAATAAGACGATATCCGGCTGCCGCCCGTGTCTGCGGCAAACCGGTCCGCGGTGGAGGCGGGATTTTGTCACCTGCACCGGCAGCTTGTTATCATCATTCATCAGACAGGAGCATCAGGCAAATGGAAATTGAACGCAAATACCTGCCGGCAGCCCTTCCGGCCGATTATGAAGCCTGCCCAAATACCCTGATAGAGCAGGCTTACCTGTGCACAGAGCCCGTCGTGCGCGTCCGCAGGGACGGCAGCCATTACTATATGACCTACAAAGGCGGCGGTATGCTGGCACGCGAGGAATACAACCTGCCGCTGACGGAACAGGCCTATCTGCATCTCAGATCCAAGGCGGATGGCTGCCTGATCTCAAAACGGCGCTACCGCATCCCGCTATCAGGAGGCCTGACTGCCGAACTGGATATTTTTCTTGAAACGCTTTGCGGATTGCAGCTGATTGAGGTGGAATTTCCCAGCCGGGAAGCTGCGGATGCTTTTATTCCGCCCGAATGGTTCGGAGAGGAAGTCACATTCGACCCCAGGTACCACAACAGCAGTATTTCAGGCGGTATCCTGCCGCCGTTTGTCAGAAAGACGCCGTGAAATCGGCCCTAAAAAAGATTGCACCGGCGGACAGACCATGATATAATAAGAGAGCTGTTTGGCGCCGGACTCCGGAAATGGCAGAATAAAGCCATTTTCCCGGCTGCGGGCAGCTGTTTCATTCAGAAGGTCTTTGCCAAAGCGAAGGCCGAACAACAATTTGAAGGAGGATGCCAACATGACCTGGTGGCAAATAGTTCTGATCATTCTTCTGGTTCTGATCGCCGTCCTGGCTGTTTTATTCTTTGTCGGAACCAGGCTTCAGAAAAAGCAGGCAGCATCACAGGAACAGATGGAAGCCATGAAGCAGACGCTGTCCATACTCGTGATCGACAAAAAGAAAATGCGGCTGAAGGAAGCCAACCTGCCCGATGTCGTTATGCAGCAGACGCCCAAGTATATGCGTCGTGCCAAGATGCCTTTTGTAAAAGCCAAGGTTGGCCCCAGGGTCATGACGCTGATCGCCGATCCCCGCGTGTACGAACAGATTCCCGTAAAGAAAGAATGTAAAGTCACCATCAGCGGAATCTATATCACCGAAATCAAGAGCGTCCGCGGCGGAAGCGTGCTCCCGCTTCCCCAAAAGAAGAGCCTGCTGGACCGCATCAGGTTTCCGAAACGTTCTTCAAAGGAAGCAGCCAAATAAATAAAGCTCCGGCAGCCTGCCGGAACAGCAAACCCCGGAAAGGAAATCTCCTCTCCGGGGCTTTTCATTTACAGGACAGCAAACAATTGTGTTGGCAGAATCCGGCGCATCCGGCGTATGCCTTCAAGTGATGCCTTCAATTGTATTCCGCTTTCATATACAAACGGTTCTCACTTACATGGCGGTGGTTCATATCCAGTTCGTACAGCAGTTCCAGCCGGATGCCGTCTTCATCTTCCCGAAAGTCCATATTCTCGGTAAAGATGCCGACTTCCATCCTCCCATACGGCGTATTATAGTAGCTGTTCAGCATGCACCCCCGCTCAAACGACAGATCTGCATCGACAAGTCCGCGTTTTCGCACATCCACATGGTCCGCAGTCACTTTAATGATATTCCGAATCGTACTGTGAAGGTCCGGATCTTCCTCCTCGTAAAGGATGAAAAAAGCGCCGTCCTTTCTGTAACATACGCCCCTGGAGATCACTTCGATCCGGTCATCCTCGCCCTCCGCATTCATCAGTCCGCTGACCGTAACCACCGCTTCCCGCTTAAAATTCTGCAAAGCACCACCGCCTTCAGTCCGTATTTCTTGTATATGCCGTATCAATCAGCATCTGAATCAGTTCCTTGCTGTCAATGCCGCGCTCTTCCCAGAGCATCGGATACATACTGATTGACGTAAAACCGGGAATCGTATTGATCTCATTAAACACAACGCCCTTTTCATCCAGGAAAAAGTCAACTCTTGAAAGGCCTTTTCCGTCTACCGCCCGGAAAATCTTCAGGGCATCGGCGCGGATCTCTTCCTCCCTCCCCTCCGGAAGGTCGGGCTTTATAACTGTTCTGGAATCCGCGTTCAAGTATTTTGCATCAAAATCATAAAAATCCGCGGCCGAAAGAATCTCTCCGACACCGGATGCCTTCGGCTCCTGTCCGCCCAGCACCGCACATTCAAGTTCTCTTCCCCGGATCTCCTCCTCCACAAGGATTTTGCTGTCGTTTTCAGCCGCTAACAGAAGACCGGCTTCAAGCTCGCGCGCATTCCGGGCTTTGCTTACGCCTTTGGATGACCCTGCCCTGGAGGGCTTGATGAATACCGGGTAGGGCAGGGCTGCCTCCACCCTCTCAATAACCGCTTTCATATCCTCCAGCTCCCGTTTCAGAACCGGAACATAGGATGCCTGGCGGATGCCCAGGGTTTTTACGATCAGCTTTGTAAAAAATTTATCCATGGTTACGGCCGAGGACAGCACACCGCATCCGACATACGGGATGCGGGCAAGTTCAAAGAGCCCCTGGATCGTTCCATCCTCTCCGTAGAGACCATGTAAAACGGGGAAAATCACATCCACCGGAATGCGGGTAATGCTTTCACCCTCGGTAACATAAAAGCATTTTTCCTCGGCATCCGGGGATAAGACAGCACGCTTTGTGCTGTTTCTCCAGCTCCCGTCACGGATCTGCTCCACCGATTCCACAAGGAGCCATTTGCCATCTTTTGTGATTCCTACGATAACAGGCTCGTACCGCTCCCTGTTGACAGCCGGCAGGATATTTGCAACGGAAAGACAGGAAATATCATGTTCGGAAGACTGTCCCCCAAAAATGACTGCGATCGTCTGTTTTTTCATATTCTAAACAAATCCTTTCTCATAAGCCGTTTTCCGGTACCCGCGGGTAAAATTGGAATTGCGGCAGTATTTTTCTGCACTGATCTTCAGGCAGTGTTGCTGTTCTGAGCCGGATGCAAATCCATGAAAAGCCATGCATTCAGCTGGCTGAAATCCACGGCTTTTCATGGATTAACATCCGGCGTGCATGCCACAACTCCGGAAATGGGGGCTTTTAGCCATTTCCGGAGTCCGGTTTGGAACAGCAACTGTTTTCTTATCATAGCACACATACCCGGATTCGTACAGTAGTATATGTTTTTTTCTCCTTCTGCTTGTCCTGCAAACCGGTTTTTGATATACTGTTACTGTTCAGAGCCCGTCGCAAATCTGAGTAAAGCCATGGATTCCACCGGCGGAAATCCATGGTTTTACTCAGATTTGCATCCGGCGTGCATGCCACAGCTCCGGAAATGGCTGCTTTTCGCCATTTTGGGCGTCCGGCTCTGAATGGAAACGATGTACCAAAAGACGGAGACAGCACACAGGTCCGGATGAAATCCGGTTACGTGCAGGAACCTGGCAGCCGCTTGAAACACTGACGTGCTTCCACGCTTTCCGGCGTCTCCCGCACAGAAAATCCTATAACGGAAAGGAGACGCCCTTCTGCAAGGGTATCGCATATGAAACGATCAAAACTGTTCTGGCTGCTCACCCCGCTCCTGAGTACGCTGATCATCCTGTCCGCGGGATGCCGGAGTGCCGAAAGCCCGACGGAAACGCAAAAGGAAGAGGCTCTGGCGCTCCCTTCACCCAATGGCACCCGTTTTCTGACCCGTTACAGGGCTGCCCTGCACAGTTCTCCCTCCACCCTTGAGGGAGATGTCCTTGCGGAAATCCCGGCCGGCACCCTGTTGGATGCCGTGTCCTCGAATGCCGACTGGACCCAGGTTCTCTATCAGCAGCAGAC
>CAMOSC010000143.1 GCA_946624325.1 uncultured Clostridia bacterium | reverse complement strand
TATTGATGAATGATCTGGAGCAGATGATCGTCACGGAGTTAACGAGTTTTTATGCAAAATACCTCTTGCAAATTAGCTAAAAATAAGTATACTTAAAGTAGCTAATTAAGAAAGCGAGGGATGAGCTATGATTGGAAATACAGCTGTAGCGACTGCAACTGAAATGCAGAATAATTTCGGCCGATACTTATCATTAGTCATGGATGGCATAGAAGTTATCGTCACCAAAAATGGAAAGGAAGTAGGCCGTTTTCTGCCCAGAGAGTCTGCCGTATCTTACCTGACGGAGTCTTTGACAGGGATTCTGAAGGAAGACACAGATTTAGATCAGATAAAAGAGGAAAGGCTGAGGGAGAAGTATGCGATTGCTGATTGACGGCAACATCATTCTTGATGTACTGCAAAATCGAAAACCGCATGTGAATGACTCGGCCAAAGTGTGGAAGCTGTGTGAAACCAATCAGGCAGAAGGATATGTTTCGGCTTTGACGTTTACAAATCTTGTCTGCATTATGCGGAAAGAACTGACGCCAGAGAAGATAAACGAAGTGTTGAAAAGCCTTGACCTGATTTTTGAGTTTGTGGATTTAACCGTTTCCGACATGTCCAAATCAGCCGACCTTGAATGGGATGATTATGAGGATGCTTTACAATCAGTCACTGCGGAACGCATCCATGCAGATTACATCATAACAAGAAATGTCAAGGATTTTAAGAAAAGCAAGACTGTGGCATTTACGCCGACAGAATTCCTGGCAAGACTGTAGGAACAAAATGATCAAGGGCCGGAAAACTTGTTGCTTCCCTTGTAGACAAAAAACGGAACACATGTTCAATGAAAATAATCACAATGTATTTCCCCGACATAAGCTTCACAAAACGAAACTGAATTGGCGGCACCTTCGGCATAACAGAAGCCAACTTCCAATTGAGAACTCCCAACAATAACAACATCGAAAAGTTGAAAGTTGATAGAGAAAAGTTGGAAGTTGATACTGTGTCATTCGGTGAAGCGTAAGGTGGCTACGATAAAAAGAAGATCAAAACAACCCTGCACCTTTACAGACAAGCGGTATGAAAAGACGTAAAAGAGGCTTAAAATAATGGAAGTCATTAGCGGTGAATTCATTATGACAGGATGTGATCCGATGGATCCGGGAGCGCTGCATTCACCTGCGGATGCGAAAGCGCTTATCCATACCATTGGTTTTCTCCCGCTGTTTTCGAATGATATCCGGGGGTTTTCAATCGAGGAGCATGTACCCGCGGGAAACTGGTGGACCGGGGATCCGCAGACCGATCCCTGGGAATGGCGGGTGATCCTGGCAGCGGATGATACGATTGCCTATGGTAAATTTTTCAATAAAACGGCCGGCTTTATCAGTAAAGACTTCTTCCCGGTCCTGGCGAATTACCGGCGGAACGGATACGACTTTGACGCTCTTTTTGAGGATGAACTGGCACCCTACAGGTCCAAAAAAATAATGGATGTGTTTGAAACAGATGATGAAGGAACCGGAAAGGAACTCCTCTCATCTGAAATCCGGGAACTGGCAGGGAAGGATGAGGCAGCCCTCACCGATCTCCAGATGCAGACGTATCTGATTGTTTCGGCATTCAGGCAGAGAAAGAATAAAAAAGGTCAGCTTTTCGGGTGGCATCTTTCTGTATTTGAAACCCCGGAAACCAAATGGGGCAGGGATGTGGTTTCTGCCTGCTATAACGAGGAACCTTCAGAATCCTGGGAAAAGATTGTCTCACGGATGAAAACGCACTTCCCGAAGGCCGGAAAAGATCAGGTACAGAAGCTTCTCGGCATCAGGCATCCGGGAGAAACCGTAAAACCAAAGAAAAAAACGAAGGAGAATCTGCGCCAGCCTAAGGAGTGGATTGTCCCTGCCAATCCGAAATACTATGATGTTGAAGCGGCATTTGAGAATTCCGATGAAATTGACTGGAAACAGGGTGCAGGGATCAGGACAGGGGACACAGTATTTATGTATGTGGCGGCTCCGGTATCTGCGATCCTTTACAAATGTATAGTGACAAAAACGGATATTCCGTTTACATACAGCAATGGAAAAGTCCGGATGAAAGCTCTGATGAAAATCAGGCTTCAGAAAAGGTATCCGCACGATCGGTTTACATTTTCCGTGCTTGGGCGCGATTACGGTATCTTTGCTGTCCGCGGGCCAAGAGGAATACCGGATAATTTGAGTGAAGCGCTGAAATGACCTGCGGACTGCAATTTTGCGATTTCCGGAGTCTGGCTCTGAACAGTTACCCGTATTTAAGCAACACGCGTTTGCTTTGCCATTTGAATCATGGAAGGAAAATATCATGGAGAATCAGGAAGTTCTCTCCTTTGCGGCAGGCTTTGCCATAGCGGGCAGGCCTTGCGGGGCGGAGGAGATTACCACGGGCAATATCAATTCAACCTGGCGCATCACGACAGATGCGGAGAGCGGCGGGACACGCTACATCCTGCAGCGGATCAACAGCTATGTTTTCCGGGACCCGGAAGGCGTTATGCGGAATATTTCGCGGGTTACGGCGCATATTGCGGATGCATACGCTGCACGGGGTATTGAAAGCAGCCGGCGCGTGCTGCGCCTGGTTCCGGCGCTGGACGGCAGGGCTTATATCGAAGCCGGCGGCAGCGTATGGCGCATGTATTACAGCATAGAGGATGCCTATACAATAGACCAGTCGAATGACGCCGGCCAGTTCATGGAGGCAGGGCGTGCCTTCGGCGAATTCGCGCGAATGCTGGATGATTTTCCCGCCAGGGAGCTGGCGGAAACCATTCCGGATTTTCACAATACCGTAAAGCGTTATGATGCTTTCCTGGAGGCTGTGAAGAATGATAAGGCAGGCCGTGCGGCTTCCGTGGCGGAAGAAATTGCCTTCTTCAGAGAGCGCAGGGATGCACTCGGCAGCATTGTGCAGGCACTGGAGAGCGGCTTGGTTCCCTGCCGTGTAACGCACAATGATACGAAGATCAATAATGTCATGATGGACCGGGAGACCGGGAAGGCCATCTGCGTGATCGACCTGGACACGGTGATGCCGGGTTCCTGCCTGTTTGATTATGGCGACGCCATCCGTTCAGGCGCTTCCACGGCGGCGGAGGATGAACCGGACCTGGATAAAGTGAAGCTGGACCTGGAGCTGTTCCGGGCCTTTACGGACGGGTATCTCTCCGAGATGCGGGATATCCTCACCGCAAAGGAACTGGAGCTGCTGCCAATGTCCGTGAGTGTCCTTACCTGCGAGCTGGCCATGCGCTTCCTGACGGATTATCTGGACGGGGACCTGTATTTCAAAATCCGCACGCCGGACCACAATCTTATCCGGGCGCGCAATCAGATGGCGCTGGCCCTGGATATAGAACGGAAGTTTGACGCCATGCGGGAAATCTGCCGCGAACTGTGCGAGCGGGCCTTTTCGTGATTTATTTCTGCACAAGCCAATTGCCTGGAGCCGGACCCCGAAAATAACAGTATTTGTAACTGTTCAGAGCCAGGCGCAAGGCTGTGAGGAATCGTGGATTCAGCTGGCTGAAATCCACGATGCTTCACAGCTTTGCATCTGGCTCTGAACGGTTGCCATTATTTGTCATTTGGGGGGTCCGGTTCTCAAAAATTCTATGATTTTAGCGAAGTAACGCAAAAAAGTTTTTGAAAACTATTGCACATTTTGTCCGGCTATTGTAAAATACGGGTAACTGTTCGGGACGGGGCTCCGGAAATTGCATAAAACAGTCATTTCCGGAACTATGGCGCGTCTGCCGGAGGCAAGTCTGTGAAGAACTGCAGATTTCTGCCGGCAGAAACTGCAGTCCTTCATGGATTTACAGCCAGCTTTGAACAGTTGCCAATACAGAATGTTTCAATAAAAAATGCCTGCTTCGGAGGAGCAGCGGGTATTTTAGCGCCAGGACCGGAAACGGTTGACGAGGATGGCAGTGATCGAAAGACTCGGCGGATGCTGCCACGGCTTTGGTGAGCCGTCAGAGAAAAAGCAAAAAACAGAATCAACACTGTAACAGAGGTTTTCTCATCCACTTTTTTTATAAAGCTTAACAGTTCGGGGCAGGCTCCGGAAACGGCGAAATGCAGCGGCTCTTACGCTGCGGTGTCCCTGCCGGATGACAATCTCAGGAGAGTTATGGATTTTATCGTACTGAATCCATGCTTCTCATCAGATTGCCGCCCGGCTCTGAGCTGCTACGTTCAAAAAACAGGAGAAGGAGAAAAAACAATATATGAGAGTCGTAATTCAGGATAATTATGAGAAGATGAGCCTTTGGGCGGCACACTACATTGCCGCGAAGATCAATGCCCACAAGGAGGACCGCCCGTTTGTACTGGGCCTGCCCACCGGCTCTTCTCCCATCGGTGTTTATCAGGAGCTGATCCGCATGAATAAGGCGGGCGAGGTTTCCTTTGACAATGTGGTCACCTTTAACATGGATGAGTACCTGGGCCTCCCCCGGGAGCATGACCAGAGCTACTGGTACTTCATGCATGACAATTTCTTTGACCACATCCGGATCCCGGAGGAGAACATCAACATCCTGAACGGTATGACGGATGACCCGGAGGGCGAATGCGCGCGCTATGAGGAGAAGATTGCCTCCTATGGCGGCATCGACCTGTTTATGGGCGGAATCGGCGTTGACGGCCATCTGGCTTTCAATGAGCCCTATACTTCCCTTACCTCCCGCACCGGCGTGAGGGACCTTACCACGGATACGCGCATTGTGAATTCCCGCTTCTTCGGAAACGATCCGGAAAAGGTGCCGGCCAAGGCCCTGTCGGTGGGCATCGGCACTGTGACGGATTCCAAAGAGGTTCTGGTATTAATCAGCGGACACAATAAGGCCCGCGCGCTGGCGGCGACGGTAGAAGGCGGCGTGAGCCAGAAGTGGACCTGCAGCGCCCTTCAGCTTCATCAGGCGGCCATTATCGCCTGCGATGAAGCGGCATGCGGTGAGCTCACTGTGGATACATACAAGTATTTCCTGGATATTGAAGGGAAGGAGCGGCTGTAACGCCTGTCAACCCCAAAGAGACTGAGTCCCCCTGTCCGGGAAGGGCAGGGGGACTTGCGTGTAAGCAATGAGCGATGCGCCTGTCGGCATGGCTCAACGTGGAAGGGCCGGGTGTGCGGATGGTTTTCCCGCCCATACGATCATGGAGAAACAAATGCACAGAGAATTTTTGATGGGTAATGAGGCCATTGCCCTGGGAGCGCTGGCTGCCGGCGTGAATCTGGTGGCGGGATACCCCGGAACGCCCTCCTCGGAGGTGCTTGAAACGGTTGCGAAGCGGAAAGATGCTTCCGTATACGTGGAGTGGTCCGTGAATGAAAAGTCGGCCATGGAGGTTGCTGCCGGCGCGGCTTACAGCGGCGCCAGGGTGATGGTTACCATGAAGCAGGTGGGCCTGAACGTGGCCTCCGATCCGCTGATGAGTCTGGAGTATATAGGAATAAAGGGCGGCATGGTGGTGCTGGTGGCGGACGATCCGGGTCCCATCAGTTCCCAGACAGAGCAGGATACAAGGCATTTTGCCGCCTTCTCAAAGCTCCCCTGCCTGGATCCGTCCACGGCCCAGGAGGCCTATGAGATGGCCCAGGAGGCCTTCCGCCTTTCCGAGGAGTACGGTACCCCGGTGTTCCTGCGGCCTACCACGCGCGTATGCCACGGCTACGCCTCCGTGGTGGTGAAGGATCCGGAGGCTTACGAGAAGAATATACCGGAAGGCTTTGTGCGCGATACAAAGCGCTGGGTTATCTTCCCGAAGCTGGCGCGTGAGAACCATGAGAAGCTGGTAAGGCGCAATGAGCGGCTGCAGGAGGTTTTCTCGGAGCATCCGCTGAACCGGGTGATCTGCGGCCCTTCAGGAGCTGCCGCGACGGAAGCGGACGGCTTGAACTGGAAAGGTGGAGAAACTGTTGGAGAAAGAAGCGGAGCCGCTTACTCTGCGTTCACCGTAAAAGGCTGCGGAACTGCTTACTCTGTGTCCACCGTTAAAAGCAGCGGAACTGCTTACTCTGCGTCCACCGTTAAAAGCAGCGGAACTGCTTACTCTGCGTCCACCGTAAAAGGCAGCGGAACTGCTCACCGTACATCTGCCGGAGAAACTGCGGGAGCAGGCGGTGCTGCTGCTCACCTTGCATCCGCCGACGCACTTTTATGCACGTCCGGAAAAGGAATCCGGCGGGGCATCGCGACGGGCGGCATCAGCTTTACCTACGTCATGGAGGCAAGGAAAGCCTGCGGTCTGCAGGCATTGCCCGTACTGAAGGTTTCCACGCCGTATCCCTTCCCGGAGCAGCTTGCCCTTCGTTTCCTGCAAAGCGTTGATGAGGTGCTTTGTGTTGAAGAGCTGGATCCGGTGATTGAGGAGGAGCTTCTCAAAACGGCCGGGAAATACCATCTTCCGGTGAAGATTTTCGGAAAGCTGACCGGTCATATGCCGTCTGCAGGGGAGAATACCAGGGATCTTGTTGCGGAGGCCATGCAGACCTTTGCGGCGGACAAAGATGCAGATATAGATGCCGGAAACGCAAACGCGGGGAATGCAGATGCCGGGAACATAAATGCGGAGAACACAGAAACCGGGAAAACATCTGTGGGGAACGCAAAAGCCGGGAACGCAGATGCCGGAACAGCTTCTGTCAGCCTTCCCGTCCGCCCGCCAGTGCTCTGCGCCGGCTGCCCGCACCGGGCGTCCTTCTACGCGGTCAAACAGGCCATGAAGGGCAAAAAGTCCATCTTCTGCGGCGATATCGGCTGCTATACGCTGGGCAACGCCATGCCGCTTGACATGGTGGATACCTGCCTGTGCATGGGCGCGGGCCTGGGTATTGCTCAGGGCGTGGGGCATCTGGATCCGGAGATGAACTGTTTCGCTTTTGTGGGTGATTCCACGTTCTTCGCCTCCGCCATCACCGGCGTGGTGAATGCGGTTTATAATCAGGCGAACATGACCCTGGTTATTCTGGATAATTCCACCACCGCCATGACCGGCCATCAGCCGCATCCGGGCACCGGACGTACCATGATGGGGGAGATTGTTGCCAGAATTGATATGGAGCAGGTGCTCAGGGGAATCGGTGTGGAGACAGTGGAAATCGTGAACCCGCTGGAGCTTAAGAAGGCTATCGATACTGTGCGTGAGACCGCCGCTAAGCCCGGCGTGAAGGCCATTATTTTCCGGTATCCCTGCATCGCCCTGGTGAAAAAGCATCCCGCGCCTGTCCGCATCTCTGCGGAAAAATGCATCGGCTGCGCGAAGTGCATCCGCGAGATCGGCTGTCCGGCATTGTTCATGGAAACAAAAACCGCTGAGACCGGCACTGCTGACGGCACCGTTAAAAAGCGTATTGCGGTTGTGGATACATCCCTCTGCACCGGCTGCGGCCTGTGCAGCCAGATTTGTCCCGCAGGGGCCATTGAGGGAGGTGAGAGCCATGGATAAAAACATCGTCTTATGCGGCGTGGGCGGACAGGGAACCGTACTGGCATCCAAGCTGATTGCAGCCGCAGCCATGGAAAAGGGCCTCTCTGTGATGAGCGCGGAGACCATCGGGATGGCACAGCGGGGCGGAAGTGTGTTCAGCCACCTGCGCATCGGGGAGGAAATCTATTCCCCCATGATCGCGCGGGGGACGGCGGACCTCATCCTGGGCTTTGAGCCCGGTGAGACCGTGCGCATGCTCGAATACCTGAAGCCAGACGGCCAGGTGATTGTCAGCAGCCGGGCTGTCATGCCCGTGACTTCCGCCCTTTCCGGAAGCACTTACAGCGGTGAAGAGATGCTGAACCTGCTTCGCCTGAAGGTAAAACACCTTCTCATTATCGATACGGATGAGGCCATAGCGGCTCTTGGCACAGCCAAAGTGATGAATGTGCTGATGCTCGGCGCGGCTGCGCATACAGGCGCTTTAGGGCTGTCCGAGGAGGAACTTTGCGGCGCGTTGAAAAAGCGGCTCCCGGAGAAACTCTGGGAGATGAATCTCAAAGCGCTGGCCTACGTGCGCGAGCACGCCTGAACGGTAACCTGTTATCAATCACTACCTGCTTACACAAGAAAGGAACCAGATATCATGCGGATTACACAGGAGCAGATTACGCTCGTCAACAAGCAGATCCAGGCACTTCTTACGGCCAATAATTTCTACGGCAAAAAGCTGAAGGAAGCAGGCGTTACCCAGATTCAGAGCGAGGAGGATTTCGAGAACCTTCCATTCTCCGAGAAAAATGATCTTCGTGAAGCGTATCCGCTGGGTCTCATGACCGCTCCGGAGGAGGAGATCGTTCGGATTCATTCCTCATCCGGTACTACCGGCCTTCCGGTCATTATTCCCTACACCGCGAAGGATGTGGATGACTGGGGCATCATGTTCAAGCGCTGCTACGAGATGGCCGGCATCACGAACCGTGACCGCATCCAGAT
>CAMOSC010000142.1 GCA_946624325.1 uncultured Clostridia bacterium | reverse complement strand
GTTTACTGCCTTAATCCAAAACCTGTTTGCTGCTTTCATGCAGAACATGTTTACTGCTTTCACGCATAACCTTTTTACTGCCTTCGGGCGTCCCCGGCCAAATTGCGCATTGAAAACAGAAAGCCCGGACAGGCGGCTGTCCGGGCTTCTTTTTTCAACCTTTGGGGAAACGCGGATATAAGCGTTTCCATGTAACTGTTCAGAGCCGGATGACAATCTCAAGAGAAATCATGGATTCTGCCGGCTGAAATCCGTGATTTCTCTTAAGATTATCATCCGGCGAGCTCGCCACAGCTCCGGAAATGGCTGTTTTTCGCCATTTCCGGAGTCTGGCTCTGGACAGTTACGTTTCCCTAAAAAATAATTCTCTACAATACCTGACTCAGGAGATGGGTAAAAACAGCTCCGACTCGCTGTACAGCGCCGCATGTCCGCTGATCAGAACTCTGTCTCCCAGGTTCTCGCAGTAGACCACACCGCCCCTGGGCGAGGCCTGATAGGCCGTCAGTTTATTTTTCTTCAGACGTCCGGCCCAGTAGGGAATCAGATTGCAGTGTGCGGATCCGCATACCGGATCCTCATTGACGCGGATCTTCGGGAAGAATGTCCGCGAGACAAAATCATATTCCGCGCCGGGTTGCCCTGAAAAACATTTTTCGTGAATGCGTCAACTATATACTGCTTCATGTGTTTCCTTTCCGCTTTCAGTTTTTCCGGTCTTCATCATCGCCCTACCTTCCTTTTCACACGTAAAACGGCCCGCCGAAGGCGGGCCGCATGGGGATGCGCAGTTTATTCCACCTTTTCTCCGAGAATATACACCGCGCGGATATCGGGATCTGCGTCAAAGGGCGAACCCGCACACAGCACCAGATCCGCATCCTTGCCGGCTTCAATGGAACCCACCCGGTCTTCTATGCCCGCATGCTTTGCGGGATTGATGGTGATGGCCTGAAGCGCCGCAAAGGGCTCCATCCCGTGCTTGACGGCAAGTCCCGCGCAGAGCGGCAGATATTCCTGGGGAATCACAGGCGCATCGGTGATGATCGATACCTGCAGGCCTGCTTTCGCGAGAATTCCGGGCGTGTCAAAGGTCTTGTTGCGAAGTTCAAACTTACTGGCGTTTGTCAGGCTCGGACCTACGGCGCAGGGCACATTTTCCTTTGCGAGCTCATCCGCAATCAGGTGTCCCTCCGTCACGTGCTCCAGCGTAATGCGGAGGTTGAATTCCTTCGCGATGCGCAGGGCCGTAAAGATATCCTCGGCCGCATGAGCGTGGGCTTTCAGCGGAATCTCCCGCTTCAGCACCGGAATCAGGGCTTCCAGCTTGATATCGAAAGCGGGCTTTTTGCTGATGTCATCCCCCGCCGCCTCTTTTTTCTCCAGGTATTCCTTCGCCTTGAACAGGGTCTCCCTGAGCTTTGCCGCGGTGGTCATACGCGTGGAGACGCCCTTCTCGCGATAGCAGCGCTTCGGGTTTTCTCCGAACGCGCACTTCATGGCAATGGCTTCCTTCACCAGCATATTCTCCACCCTCCTGCCCACGGTTTTTACCGCGCAGAAGGTACCGCCCAGCACATTGGCGCTTCCGGGACCGGTGCAGACGGTTGTCACGCCGCCGAGAGCCGCATCCCGCATGCAGGGCTGCATGGGCTTAAAACCGTCGATGCCGCGCATCTGGGGGGAGATGGGATCGTTCATCTCGTTGTAGTCCCAGCCCTCATAGCCGACGCCGTCGCTGTCCAGTCCGAGATGGCTGTGGGCATCCACAAAGCCCGGATAGATGTTCAGCCCGGAGGCGTCCACCGCTTCCCCGCCTTCATCGGGCAGGTTCTGGCCGATTGCCGCAATTTTTCCGTCCTTTACAAGGATATCCGCCTGATAAGGCGTTTCCGAAACCGCATCATGAATAAGACCGTTTTTAATCAGCATGAGTCAACCTCCCGATTCTGTTACTCTTCCTCACCCAGCAGGCCATCCGCCAGTTCTTCCAGCAGATCCTCCATGCGCCTGTCATTTTTCTCAAGGCGCTCAATCCGGAAGGCATAGCTGTTCAGGGAAGCCATGATATCGATCAGCAGCTCCTTCTCGCTCTTTTCCTGCATTGCCGTCCGATCCGATTCAATGCGCTCCCTCACGGCGCGCAGATTGGTCTCCGATTCCCTGCGGATACGGGCGATGCCCTCTTCCTTTTCGCGAAGCGCATCCTGAACGTGATCCTCCGCCATCTTCTCCACGGCGGCTATATGGCGGTCTGTTTCCTCCTTGCTCTGGCGCAGGGTCTCCTCAGCTTCCTCCTCAGCCTCGCGCACAAGCCTGTTTGCGCTGTCACGGGCCTCCCGGATGGCCTTCTCCGCAGCCCGCTGAGCCTGTTCGCTCTGTTTCTCCCATTCCTGTTCGCGCTCTTCCAGCTCGTTTCTCAGGCTCTTTACCGAATGCCCGCGCACGATCAGGACGATGATGAGGAGCAGCAGGAGTACTCCGATGATGATGGCGGGGATCCAGCCGGTTTTCATGGCTTCAACCACCTGATTCCAGAGGTTCTGTGCGATTTCCTGTACCTTTTCCATGACGTTCCTTTCTTTTGTTTTGTTGGCTGTATTCCTTCAACGGCTGTCACGCCGGTAAGGTCCCGGGAGCAGCTTTCATCCTTCCTGCCGTAAAAGGAAGGAGAGTACCTGTTCAGAGCCAGACTCCAGAAATGGCAAAAAGCACCATTTCTGGAGTTGTGGCGTGCTCGCCAGATGCAAATCTGTGGAAAAGCATGGATTTCCGCCAGCGGAATCCATGCTTTTCCACAGATTTGCGCCTGGCTCTGAACAGTAACCATTATAAATCCTGTATCGGCTGACGTCAATCCTATTGTTGATGCCGCCGTAAAGAAAAAGCCGGCCCGGAGGGGAGGCTTCAGGCCTCACCCTCCGGCCGGTCTTACCATTGCCGCCGCTGTCACAGAATTCCAAGGGATATCAGGAAAAGCCACAACAGCAGGGCCGGGGCCACAAAACGGATCATCACCTTGTACAGCCCCTTGCGTCCGAGCTTCTCGCCGTTTTTCTCCGCCTCATCAATAATGGTCTTGGGCTTCAGGATCCAGCCGATCAGGATGCAGGTTGCAATAGCCACGACCGGCATCAGCATATTGTTGCTGATATAGTCCATGATATCCAGGATCTGGGCACTGGAGCCGGGGGCGCCGTTCGGCAGCTTAGCCTCAAAATAGAAGAAATTATAGCCGAAGCACACAACCGCGCCGATAACCAGTGCGATGACCGATTCGACAACGGCAGCCTTTTTTCTGTCCATGTGAAACCTGTCAATCAGGCCGGATACAACCGCCTCCAGCAACGACATGGCACTTGTCACAGCGGCGAACAGAACCGTGGCAAAGAAAACAATCCCCACGATTCTCCCGGCGGCACCCATCTGGGCGAAAATCTTCGGCAGGGAAACAAACATAAGGGACGGACCCGAAGCCATTCCCTCCGTTCCCATAAAGACATATACGGCCGGAATGATCATAACGCCTGCGAGGAATGCCACGAGGGTATCGAAGAATTCAATCTGGTTGATGGATCTGACAAGGTTGGCGTCGTCCCGCACATAGGAGCCGTAGGCGATCATGATCCCCATGGCCACGGAAAGGCTGTAGAACAGCTGTCCCATGGCATCCGCCACAACCATAAAGAACCCCCGCACCGTGATCCCTTCAAAATTCGGGACCAGATAAATCTTCAGGCCCTCCAGGCCGGTTCTCACGGCACCGCTCTCATCTGTCTGGCGGATTGTCAGGGAAAATACCGCAATGCCCACCACCAACAGAATCAGAACAGGCATGATGATTTTGGAGAAGCGCTCTATGCCCTGTTCCACGCCCCGGTAAATCACCACGGCGCAGAAAATCAGGAAAATGGCCATCATGATGACGGGCTCGGCCTTCCCGGTTATGAAGCCGGTAAAATAACCGTCACCGGCAGCCTCCAGACCGCTTCCGGTCAGGAACACCAGGAAATACTTCAGCACCCAGCCGCCGATCACGCAGTAATACGGCAGAATCAGGAACGGGACAATGCTCGCGAAAACGCCGAGCCAGTTCCAGCCGGACTTAAGCTTTCCGTAGGCGGTCAGCGGGCTCTGCTTTGTTTTCCGCCCGATGGCAACCTCTGTCGTCAGCAGCGCAAAGCCGAAGGTCAGCGCCAGCACGATATAAACCACCAGGAATAATCCCCCGCCGTCCCGCGCTGCCAGATAAGGGAAGCGCCAGATATTGCCGAGGCCCACCGCGCTTCCGGCAGCCGCCAGTACAAAGCCGATTGTTCCCGAAAAGGTATTTCTTGATTTGTTCTCCATAATCATCACCTGTTATGCTTTGCAGCCGTTCGGAGCCGGGCAATCATCTCAGGAAACCATGGATTCATCCGGATAAAACCCTTGATTTTCCCGGATAAAACCCATAATTTTCATGGATTGTCATCCGGCGGACACGCCGCGGCTTCAGAAATGACCTTTTTTCGCCATTTCCGGAGCCTGTCCCTGAACAGCTGCTGTAATTATTTGCTCAGTATAACAATTATAGCGGAATTTCAGGTTTTTTCAAGTATCTTTTCGGCTCATGAAGCGTTTCCTCAAAAAGTGCCGTTACGGCATATCATGAACGCCCCAGCGCATAGAAAACACGGTCTCTGCCATTGAGCCACGCATCTTCCGCCACGGAAAAGCTCTCCTGCAGCCGGATATCATCCGACGAGGCCCCGATCTGCACTTCAAACTCCCCTTTCTCGATCTTCCAGCGCATATCCTCATCCAGGAACGCCATCTGGCTCGGCCACAGCGTAAACCGGACTTCTTTTTCTTCTCCCGGATTTAAATATACCCTGGCAAAACCCTGCAGCTCTTTTACCGGCCTGGTCATCGAAGCGTGAACATCACGCACATAGAGCTGCACAATCTCCGTTCCCGCGGTTTTCCCGGTGTTTTTCACGGAGAAGGAAATCTCCACGGGCGTAAAAGGTGCCGTCTCCTTCCTGTCAAGCTTCAGTCCGTCATATTCAAAGGTTGTATAACTCAGGCCGTATCCGAAGCAGTATCGCGGCCTGTGAGGCATGTCCACATAGTCCGCGAAGCCGATGCTCGGCGCCTGGGTCCACATGGAGCCGGAGGGATGATTGTAATAAACCGGGATCTGGCCCGCACCGCGCGCAGCCGACAGCGGAAGCTTTCCGGATGGATTTTCTTTCCCGAGCAGCACGTCCGCCACCGCTTCCGCAGCGTACACCGCAGGATTCCATGCCTCAAGGATCGCGTCCAGGCATGCGTCCGCCGTATCGCTGGAGATCGGCCTTCCGTCAAAGTGCACGCCCACCAGCGGGATTCCGAGCTTCTTTACCTCCCGGATAAACGCATCCTGGCAGGCAGGAAGATTGATATCCGTGCCGTCAACGCCCTCTCCCATGGTAGCGATGGATCCGGAGCCGTTTTTCCCGCCGAGCGTAAGGATCACTACATCCGCCCCGCGGGCTGCATCAAGCGCTTTCTCAAACAGGCTCTCATCCGCCCCGGCCTTATGGTAACCCTGGGCGTAACGGATCTCCGCATCAGGCATGCGCTCCGCGAGCACCTCCAGCAGATTTCTGCACTGCGGCTTCAGCTGCCGCAGCACCCGGTTGAATTCCTCCGTCTCGTCATCCTGTACATTCGTCCCGGGAACCCGGTCCATCTTCAGTTCCGAGGTGTCCCCGCCGGCACCGATGCCCGCCATGGAATTCATGGCTGCATGCATGGCTTCCACCATGGAAAGATGTGTATAGCCGCCGAAGTAATAGCGGGCGTTCGCAGCCTGGGGCCCGATCACGGCAATCTTTTTTTCCTTTCCGGTCAGGGGAAGGATAGCGTCGTTCTTCAGCAGGACCAGCGCTTCCCTGGCGGACTGCGCCGCAGTCTCCTCATCACCCGGCCTGTGTACGGTCTTCTCCAGTTCCTCACCCGTAAGCGCGAAGGGATGCTCAAAGAGCCCCATGCGGAATTTGGCTTCCAGCACACGGAGCACCACGCTGTCCAGCAGGCTCATATCCGCTTCTCCGGAAGCAAATTTCTGCTTCAGCTCATCCGCGTAGGCTTCCGGCATGGGCAGCTCCACGTCAAGACCTGCCTTCAGGCAGCGAAGCCCGGCGTCCCCCATGGTCTCCCCGATCCCCTGGAATGAGAAGGCATTGCTTGCGCCGCCGTAATCGGACACCGTAACACCCTCAAACCCCATCTCCCCGCGGAGCACATCCGTCAGGTAATGGCGGGACGCATGGATCGGCAGGCCGTTCAGGGATCCATAGCAGGGCATAATGCCTTTCAGGTCCGCTTCCGATATGGCCGCCTGGAAGGGTTTCCCGTAAATCTCCTGCAGCAGGCGCTCGCCGGCGTCCACATGAGCCCCGTGAATTCCTCCGGAAGAATTGTGGAAGCCGAAGAAATGCTTTGCCGCGGATTCCGGCGTTCTCCCGTCCGTCTCCGTCTGCTGGATCCCTTTTGTGTAAGCGCTTCCCATGGCTGCCGCAAGGGACGGATCCTCCCCGTACGGCTCACACTGGCGGCCCATCCTGGAATCTCTGGAAATATCCAGCACGGGAGCCAGTATCTGCGTAAATCCGAACGCTGCCTCCTGGCGGGATACAATTTCTCCGATGCGCCGTTCCAGCTCCGGGTCAAAGGAAGAACCCCGGGCTACTCCGGAAGGGAAGGTCGTGGTATCCTGCAGGAGCGGCCCGCAGAGTCCCTCCATATGGAAGACGGCCGGAATATGGAAACGGCTGTTTTCCATAACCAGGGTCTGCAGCTGCCTCTGCCATGCGGCAGCCTCTTCCATACTCTCACACATCCTGAATCCCAGCGTGCTGATCTGGCCTATCCCGTTTTTAAAAAAGGCCGCCATGCGTTCTTCCGCTCCTTTTACGGAAAAAACGCCGACAAGCTGGGCCAGTTTTTCATCCAGGTTCATCTGTCCCAGAAGGAGTTTTGCCCGCTCCCCCGGTGTCTTCGACGTGTCCATGTAATCGTTCATCCTGTTCTCCTTTTTCCCGTATTTCCCGATGCCGACGTTCAAAACGCCGCCGTCCTTCCGGGCGGCGGCGTTTCGCCTCAGAGGACTGTCCTCTGAACAATTCCTGCAGCTTATCTTACTCTCAGTTACTCAGCCGCAAACGTAAGGGTCTGCTCGATATCTCCGAAAGGCTCCACAGCGCTCGCGGCATAATCCATCAGCATGGTTTCCCCGTCACTGTAGGAAACAATCTCGCCCGCATTGTCAAAGCTGAATGTAAAGCTGTAGGTTTCCATATCGATCTCATAGGTACCCTGATCAATATCCATGCGGTTGCCCATGAAGTCGGCGTAGATTTCCACCGTCTCGTCGCTGTACAGCTCGCAGATCAGGTCAGCTTCGGTTCCTTCCATACCGGGTACCGGAATCGTGCCGGTAAAGGCATACGCCACTTCCGGTCCTTCCACAACAACCAGAGTCACCTCGGTGCCGTCCGTGGAAACATAGGTATAGGTTCCATCCTCATTGAGGGTTACGGTTGCGCCTTCATCCTCTTCGGAATCCGGGGTCAGGATAATCTCGGTCTGATCTTCGTTCATGGAATACGTACCTTCCACATAGAAGACCACCAGATCGTCGTACTTTCCGTTCACTTTGAGATCAAGCGTGGCGGTATCGTCATCGGGATCGATCAGGCTCAGAACGGAAACAGCCTGTTCAGCAGCGTAATCAGCGGCAAATTTGGAATTCTCCGGATCGGTATCCAGGTTCAGCGTAGCGTTCTCTCCGCCAATGCCGGTCAGGTTTTTCATATCATTGTAGATATGCTCCTCATCCATGGCGCAGCGGTCGATCTCGTTGCCGTCAAAATCATAGAAGATAATCGTATAGGGAGCGGTTCCCGTCGGGATCTCAGCGTTTTCTCCGGCAGAGGTCAGAGTCTCGCGGTCCGGCCAGCAGGCGTACGCACGCTCCTCCTCGATCACCTCGTAGGTTCCCGTGAAAACGATCTGGTTCAGCGCGAAGCCCGCGTAGAATACCTGGCCGAAGCCCGGAACTTCGCCGTAAAAATGCATGAAATAATCCATGAAAAAGCCTACGTCATAACCGTAGGAGTAATAGGTGTCCGTCAGGTCGATGGGATCCTCCGAGCCGATCTCCTCCGCGGCACTTTCCACGGCAGTCTCCGCTTCCGTTTCCTCCGCGCTTACCGCGGCAGGTGCCAGTGCGAGCGTCAGGCCGAGCAGCAGGGCAGTCATTTTCTTCATCATTTGCTTTTCCTCCTCATAATAAACAGGATCTACAGGTGCTTCACAGTGCATTCCGCTCTGTGTTCCTGTAACGCATTATGCCATGTTCCGGGGAAAAATGCTTTCTGAAATCCGATAAAAATCCCTGCAAATCCGATTTTATAGTGAACGTCAGAAAAAACTTGACGTTCACTATAAAGCCTCCGGCGGATG
>CAMOSC010000141.1 GCA_946624325.1 uncultured Clostridia bacterium | reverse complement strand
CAGCACTGCGAGCACAAAGAGCAGCGGGCAAAGCCAGAAGAGACCGAGGCCGAAGATGAATTTCGTCATTCCCCAGGCCAACCGGATACTGGCACGGACCACGCCGAAGAGCAGCAGCATCATTAAAATTGTTACCAACATCGTTCGTACCTCCTGATATATTCATTTACAATAACCGTTCCGTTGAACCTGTCTGTATGGCTGCTGTTCAGATCCGGATGGAAATCCAGAAATGGCATTTCGTGCCTTTCCCGGAGTCTGGCTCTGAACAGTAACGCTGTATTTTTTACCGGGCGATTCTCCTGAGCCTGTCAAGCATATTCTCAACGCGGAGGATTGCCGTATCGAGGTTTTCCTGCGCCTGCCTGATTTTGCTCTGAACCATGATGTCCGCAAGGAAGCCGTCGAAAAAGAAATCCGCGAAGGTAAGGAAATCCCCGATTTCAATTTTCAGGCCCTGCAGGTCGCGGACGTCGGAGAGCTCTCTGCCGAAGCACTCCAGGTCGTATCTTGCCCGGTTCAGGCTTTCGCGCGCATCGCCCAGCTTTGCGTGCTTGATGAGCCCGATGATGGATCCTCCGCCGAACAGGTCGAAGAGTCCCCAGCCTCTGGCGCTGCCCAGGCTGTCCTGCGCCTCCCGAAGGGAATCAAGCGCACGCTCGCCGGCTCTGATGGCTTCTCTGATTTCTGTTTCTCTGCTGTACATATACCGCTCCTTTTCCGAACGGCATGCCGCCGTTCTGTCTGATAGAAGTCGCAGTAAACAAAAAAGACCTTTACCACGGCTTCAGCCACGATAAAAGTCTTGCGATTTCACCTGATACGGATGTGATACGTCACATCGAACTGACGGTCTCAAGTACGGCATTCCGCCGTCCCGCTACTCCCTTTTATTTGTCCATATTCTATCATATCCGGGGGAAATGTCAATATCAGGAAGGTTAAAATTTGATTAAGAACCGGTACTGTCGGGAGTCAGACTACGGAACCGACGCTGAACAGTATCAAATAATCCTGTCCGGCCGGCTTTGGCGGGCAGGTTTTTATTGATTTCGGGGGTGAGGTGAAGTATAATGAAAAAGATTTGCGATTGTTCGGAGTTCAGAGAAAACCGCGGCGCGGATACCCTTAGGCCCTGCCGAAGGCGGGCCGCTTTCAGAGCAACTTCCCAGGCCGGAGGATTCCGGCACTGTCATGTATGAAACCCTCACAGGGACCTTCAGAGTAATAGAAAGCGTGGAATGAGTCAATGAATACAGAGGTATTGCTGGGTATTTTGATTCCCTTTGCCGGCACGAGCCTTGGCGCAGCCATGGTTTTTGTGCTGAAGAACAGCATTTCGGAAAATCTTCAGAAGATTCTCACCGGATTTGCTGCCGGCGTCATGGTGGCGGCTTCCTTCTGGAGCCTGCTTGAGCCGGCCCTTGAGAGCAGTGAAGGAATGGGAAATCTGTCCTTTATCCCTGCCGCCGTCGGTTTTTTGATCGGCGTGGGGTTCCTGCTGCTGCTGGATGAAATCACTCCGCACATGCATATGGACAACCAGGTAGAAGGCCCGAGGTCTGGACTGAAGCGCACCACGAAGCTGATTCTTGCCGTAACGCTCCACAATATTCCGGAAGGAATGGCGGTCGGCGTTGTCTACGCGGGGTTCCTGTCCGGGAATACGGGGCTTTCGGGTGCGGGCGCGCTGGCGCTGGCTCTGGGTATTGCCATACAGAACTTCCCGGAAGGAGCCATCGTTTCCATGCCTCTGCGTGCGGAGGGAATGGGGAAAGGGAAGACCTTCCTGTTCGGCGTTCTGTCCGGTATTGTGGAACCGCTTGCAGCAGCGCTGACGATTGTGGCTGCCGGAGCCGTGGTTCCGGTTATGCCGTATCTGCTGGCTTTCGCGGCGGGTGCAATGATGTATGTGGTAGTGGAGGAGCTGATTCCGGAGATGTCCGAGGGAAAGCATTCCAACTGGGGAACCATCGCCTTTTCCCTGGGTTTCGTGCTGATGATGATCCTGGATGTGGCGCTCGGATAAAAACAGCCCGCAATCCGGGCAAACCGATTCTTACCGGGTGGCCGGGAAAACCATCCGATCTTTGCAGACAGCCGCGGGGCAGAAGATTCCTTTCGCCCCGCGGCTGCTTTTTGCGCGAAGCAATGAGCCATGCGGTAGAAAATGACAGCACTGGCATGGGGAAGCTGTTCTTTAGCTTACCCGGGACAGTGATGGCGTTTTCTACCATACGGCAGAGCCGTTCCAATCGCAGCGCACGCTTTTCGCACTGCGATCTGTCGGCATGGCTCAAGGTGTAAGGGACGGGAGGCGGATGGTTGTCCCGCCCATCCGATTTCGTCAGGGCGAACGGCACAGAAACTCCGGTATCTCTTGCCTTTTCGGGGAAATCGTGATAAACTGGTACTGATCAGTGCCGGATGACAATCTCGGCAGAATCATAGAGTCAGCCTGCTGGAATCCATGATTTTCCAAAGCTTGTCCTCCGGCGGGCACGCGATATTGCAGAAATCAGCGGCCGCGGGAGTCCCTGCGGAAGTTCGCGGTCAGTTGCCGCGGATGTAAGCGGAAAGGAGGCTTATGACAGGTATCTGGTTGCTGCCGGGCATTCTTCTGCTTGCCTTCGGACAGCTGCTGTTTCACCGCGGCATTCTGTCCGCGGTCCCGTCAGATGGCCGCCGGAAGTTTCCGGCCTTCGCACGGGTGCTGACAGCCTCGGTTCCCGGAATACTGCTGATCAGTTTCGCAGCGGCACAGAGCCAGAGCACGTTTCTGGTCACGGCCGCCGTTAGTTTTTCCGGGTGCAACCTGCTGCTGACGGGAGGCCTGTATGCCATGCCGAAGCCGTACCAGTCGGACAGGATACTGCTTGTCCGGGAGTATCCGGCCGTGATTCTTACCCTGGCTTACCTGGTTTTTGCGTCATGGGGCGTATTTGCGGAGGGACATCCCGAGGTGGTTCTCGGCAGGGGAAGCGGAATCTTTTTCCTGGTGCTTGCAGGAGCCGAGGCCCTGATCATGGCGGCTTCCGCCATGAAGGGCTATCCCACGGAGCCTGCAAACGGGAAACGCAATATTATCCTGCTGCTGCTTATAAGCGCGATCGGTTTCTGCCTTCTGGCCGGCAGCACGGTTTTTACCGTGTGGGGCTGCCGGGGTATCTCTGCCGAGACGGGCGTGTGGCCGGCGTTCATGGGCTTTATTGCCGGAGGACCGGTTCTGGCGGTGCTGACGGCACCGTGCATGGCCCATCTGCGGGAAAACGGAAAACGCTTTGTCTGCATGGGATATTTCGGGACTGCCGCTTTTGCGGGCACTTTCGGGCTGGGCATTGCGTGTCTGTTTTTCGGGGTTCACATGAATGTAATCACTGCCGGGTTTGCGCTCGCAGCGCTCGCGGCAATGATCTGTTACGGACTGGTACTGTTTTTTGCAAATAGGGTGGGCAGGGGTACTGGCGTCTGTCTGCTGCTTGCGTATCTGATTCTGTTCTGCCTGTTTTTCCGGGCGTTTACAACCGGTATGCTCTGATGAGCGGGCAGGATGGGGAACGGGAGGCTTCATGCTGTTTTCTGATATCACGGATTGCGAAATGCTTGCGTTTCGCTTTGTTCAGCGCTCTGACAGGCCGGTATCCATGGTGGAGGTTATGGAAGCCCTGAATGAACAGTATGAGACAGAGTGGAGCCGTTCCACGGTATGTACCTTTCTGGTGCATCTGGTTCAGAAGGGGTATCTGAAGTCCGAACGCAGGGGCAGAGTTTTTTATTACAGTTCGGCTATCAACGACAGGAAGTTTATCCTGGCGCAGACGAAAGCCTTTCTGGATTTCTTTTATGACGGGAACGGGGAGGAAATGATCCGGGCAGTCAGAGATCTGCAGGGAGTCTGACTCTGAACAGGCCGTACAGTTTTCTATAAGGCATGAAACCGGGGACGGTTTTATGAAGATACATATGCTGCCGATGCCGGGAAAGGCGCGGCGGTAAAGATTTATCTGGAGGGACAGGAGCAGGTATGGAAGAGCTGAAAGGAATGGAGGCAGTCGTGGAAAAGGCTGCAGAACTCGTCGGCGAGGGCATGAAGAAGGCCCCGGAAGTGGTGGCTGATGTGGCCGGACAGGCTGCGGAAGCCCTGAAGACAGCTGCGGACAAAGCCCAGGAGATCATCGGAAAGGTCGCCGAGAACGCAGCGAAGTTTGCGGAAGAGCAGAAAAAAGCCGCGGAAGAAAAAGTTGAAACCATGGACGATTACAAGGAAGAGCTTGAGGAGTCCTATCGCAAGCGCAGGGTAAGGCCCGGGGATATCATGAAGGGGACCGTCACCAGCGTAAATGAGAAAGAAGTCTTTGTGGACCTCGGCTATGCTTCCGGCAGAATTCCCGCGGAGGAAATGAGCAACGATCCCGCTTTCTCCATTCTGGAGTCCGTCCATCCCGGCGACGAGCTGACCGGTTCCGTGCTCCGCTCCGATGACGGTGACGGCAATATTCTTCTCTCCTGCAAGGATGCGGATGACACGCTGGCATGGGACCGCCTGAAGGAGGCCATGGCCGAGAAGAAGGTTTATCACGGCAAGGTGAGCAGCGTCGTCAAGGGCGGCGTGGTCATCTTCGTCGAGGGAATCCGCGGCTTTATGCCCGCGTCCCGTCTGGCGCTGTCCTATGTTGAGGATACCACGCCCTATCTGAACCAGGAGATTGATTTCCGCGTTGCGGAAGTGAACCCCGAGGATAAGCGCGTTATTCTCTCCGCCAGGGAAATCCTTCGCGAGAAGGCCATGGAGGAGAAGAACAAAAAGGTCCAGAAATTTACGGTCGGGACCATCCTTGAGGGAACCGTTGAGTCCCTGAAGGATTACGGCGCCTTTGTGGATCTGGGCGACGGCATCAGCGGACTGCTGCATGTATCCCAGATTTCCGAACGCCGCATCAAGACGCCTTCGCAGGTCCTCAAGGTGGGCGATAAGGTGAAAGTCAAGATCACGAAGGTTGACAATAACCGCATCAGCCTCAGCATGCGCGAGGCATCCGATGTTGCTGCCCGCGAGGTAGAGGACGATGGCCCCACCGAATATAAGGATGAGGGAAGCATCTCCACCGGTCTCGGCTCACTGCTGAAGGGCCTGAAGCTGGATTAAGGGAGTTCAGTCAGCGCCTTTTTCGGACTGCTGGCTAAGGAACTGTACGAAATAACTTAGGAAAGAGGCGAAGGCTTAATTTCGCCCTGCAAGGCAGAGGAAGGCGGCGATGCGGGCATCGCCAACTGACGACAACGAAGTCAGGGTGGAATTTAGACAAGCATATTTCCTAAGTTATTGATGGACAGTTCCTAAGATACTGCAGACGGCGGGAACCGCCTGCTTCCGCCGCGGGCGGAGGCAGTGCGGTTCCCGCTGTTTTATGTGCGTCATGGCGCGGACAGTCCGATATACTCCCGCGGCTCTGCCGCTTAGTGATTTATAAGGAGAGACCAGGATGATCAGAAAATACTGTTACGGAAAACCGTTTGAGACGGATGCGGTTATAGAAATGCTCCCGGTTAGCCCCGGAAACCCGGCTTCCGGTGATGTAACCGTCTTTGAAACTCCGGAGCGGCTCCCCGCTTCGGGCAAGGCGCCGGCTTTCTGCTGGCGTCGTCGTCTCCTGCCGGAGGAGATGGTTTTCGGACTCGGGGAGGCAAACCGCGGAATCAATAAGCGCGGCTATGTCTATGAGAGCTTCTGCACCGACGACCCGAACCATACCGAGAATAAAATATCGCTTTACGGCGCGCACAACTTCATCGTGATTGCCGGGAATAAGCCGGTCGGCCTCTTCTTTGACTATCCGGGACGCCTGCACTTTGATATCGGCTTCACCGATCCCGAATGGATCTGCGTCAGCTGTGAGGAGGCGGACCTGTATTTGTATGAGATAGAAGGTGCATCCGCCGAAGATATCGTCAGGCAGTTCCGCCGGATCATCGGAAGAAGCTATATCCCTCCGAAATTTGCCTTCGGCTTCGGTCAGAGCCGCTGGGGATACGGCCGGGCGGAGGAGTTCCGGGAGGTGGTGAGGAAGCACCGGGAACAGCAGATACCCCTGGATATGCTTTACATGGACATCGATTATATGGACCACTATAAGGACTTTACCGTGAATCCGGAGGAGTTCCCGGACTTTAAGGCGTTTGTGGAGGAGATGCGGGAGCAGGACATTCATCTGGTTCCCATCATTGATGCGGGCGTCAAGGTGGAAGCCGGATATGACGTCTATGAAGAAGGCGCTGCGAACGGATATTTCTGCAGAAAGGAAGACGGATCGTATTTTGAGGCGGTCGTGTGGCCGGGCTTTACCTGCTTTGCGGATGTGCTGAACAGGAAGGCGCGGGCATGGTTCGGAAGCAAATATGCCGCCCTGGTGAACCAGGGAATTGATGCATTCTGGAATGATATGAATGAGCCGGCTCTTTTTTATACCAGGAGAGGGGAGGCGGAGGCGGAAAAGACGGTCCGCCGGTACCTGGAATCCGGACCGGATAAAAATGTGATGGAGCTGTACGGGATCGGCGGAAACCTCCAGAACAGCGTCAGGGATTACCGGGAGATGTATCACGATGCGGACGGCGTGTCCGTGCGCCATGACCGGGTGCATAACCTGTACGGCTATAACATGACCAGGGCCGCTTCCGAGGCTTTTGAGAAGATTGCGCCGGGAAAGCGGATTCTGATGTTCTCGCGGGCTTCTTACATCGGCATGCACCGGTACGGCGGAATCTGGACAGGGGATAACAAATCCTGGTGGAGCCATATCCTCCTGAACCTGAAAATGCTTCCATCCCTGAACATGTGCGGTTTCCTCTACTGCGGCGCGGATCTGGGCGGCTTCGGCGACGATACCACCGAGGACCTTCTCCTGCGCTGGCTTGCCCTGGGCGTCTTTACCCCGTTAATGCGCAATCACTCCGCGCTCGGCACCCGCTTCCAGGAGTTTTATCGTTTTGGACGTCCGGAAGCCTTCCGCCACGTCATCGGCGTGCGTTACCGCCTGGTACCGTACCTTTACAGCGCCTACATGAAGGCGGCCTTAAATGACGCCATGCTTTTCAGGCCCTTGGCCTTTGTCTATCCGGAGGATGAGATCGCCTGCCATACCGAGGATCAGCTCATGCTGGGCGATGAAGCCATGATCGCGCCGGTTTACGAGCAGAATGCCATCGGGAGAAGCGTTTATCTGCCGGAGGAAATGATGTTTGTCAAATTCCTGCCGGACGGAACCATCTCGGGTGAGATTCTGCCTGCCGGGCTGCATTTTGTACGCGTCGCCCTGGATGAAGTGCCGTTGTTCATCCGGAAGGGCAGGGGAATCCCGGTCGGGGATCCGGCGCAGAGCATTCCGGCTCTTCGCGAGGAAACCATCCGCATGGTCGGTTATCCCGGAGCTGTTTACGATCGTTATGACGATGACGGCTGCTCCACGCTTTCATAATTTCTCTGCCTTGCGAAGTCCCCTGGTATTTTTCTCCACCAGCTTTCTCGGCACCATAATCTGGTGCCCGCAGCCCTGGCACATCAGGCGGAAATCCATGCCCACCCGCAGGATTTCCCATTCCCTGCTGCCGCAGGGGTGCGGTTTTTTCAGGGTTACAATATCACCGACTTCATATTCATAATCCGTCATAGGGCACGCTCCTTTGATTGTATGCAAAAGCTGTCCGCATCGGAATACAGCACATGGCTGCCCGGTAATTCAGTATAGAAGATTTCCGGGCCGAAGGCAAGGAAAAGTTGTTGATCGGGTACGGCACGGGGGTTGCGCATCCGGCAAAGGCGTAAAGACCGTCCTGTCTGATCGACGGGCTTTCGGAAACGCTGGTTGAAGCGTTTCCCCAAGCCGGATTTCCGGCGCGAAGCGTCAATTTCTTTGTCAGCCTCCGGCGGCATGCGCGCTTGAAGAACAGAAGAATCCAAAGCCGCCGCAGTGAAATAAACGGAAACTGTTCAGAGCCGGACTCCGGAAATGGCAAAAAACGAAGAAAAAACGCTTGCATTCCGGTATGAACTATGGTATCATACCTGATTGTGATGTATTATCATATCCTTGTTCCCCACCCGTTGGGGGACCGAGAGACCAGAAGGAGGTAGACAGATGAGCAAGTACGAGTTGGCAGTCATTTTAAGCGCCAAGCTTGATGAGGAAGAGAGAGCGGCCGCCATCGAGAAAGTAAAAGAGTATATCGCTCGCTACAACGGCAACGTGACCAATGTTGACGACTGGGGCAAGAAGAGACTCGCTTACGAAATCCAGAAGATGAAGGAAGCATACTACTACTTTATCACGTTTGAGGGTGACTCCGAGTGCCCGAACGAAGTGGAAAACCACATTCGCATCATGGAGCCCGTAGTCAGGTATCTTTGCGTTAAACAGGAAGAAGAGTAAGGAGACCGGATTCTATGAATAAAGTTATTTTGATGGGCAGACTGACAAGGGATCCCGAGGTACGTTATTCCCAGGGAGAACGCCAGATGGCTATCGCAAGGT
>CAMOSC010000140.1 GCA_946624325.1 uncultured Clostridia bacterium | reverse complement strand
CAAATCCGGCGCGGCAAACGACAAAGTAAAGAGAACTTTGTCGTTTGCTATAGTTACACTTAATAATTGCCGGAGGCAATTATTCTAGTGTAACTGCATATACCGCGGCACAGAATTGCAATCTGCAGTTAAATTCGTTCGCGAGTATAAAGGGCAGACTGCCCTGTAAGGCCGGATCAGGCGGCCGGCACGGGCCGGCCGTTCAAACGGCATTATCACAGCTGCTTTATGCCGGCCCCGGGAAGGCTTAATAGGAAGCCTTTCCGCGGGTGCGGCATGCCCGCAGGATGAAGCTCCGTGCGAAATCATGGAATCAGCTGTCTGATATTCATGATCCCGCACGGATTTGCATCCGGTCCGGAAAAGGTATCATATTTCCGTGCAGAGCAGTGACCTGCCGGAATGTCTCAAAAAAAGAAATCGGACGGGGAGGAGTGCCCTTCCCGCCGATACGAAATCAGATATGGAAGACCAATGCCCGGAGCTTTTCTCCGGGTCGTTGACAGGAGGATTGAATATGCCTGTATCAGCTATGAAAACAACAAAATACACCATCCGTCCGCTGGTTGGTTTCCTGCAGCACTCCGCCTTCTGGGAGGGACCGTGCCGTGCGGGCAAATATGAGAATCTGCAGCCGGAAGCGGAGAAGGCATGGGCAGCAAAGTATTTTGAAGATATAAAAGAACAGCTTAAGGCGATCCGTCCGGAAGCTGAAGTACTGGAGCCCATCGCGGTGCCGTATATTGAAAACCTGACAGTTCCGCAGGAAACCTGGGACCGGATTGAGGAGAACCTGGATCGGGTGGATGCGTTTGTGGTTTTCTGCTACCGGATTCCGAAGCTGGAGCGCTACCGCAAGACGACCATTGTTTTCTCAAACGGAAATGAAGGCGCCGATCTGTGCGCCTACAACCGTTCCATCGGCGTTGAGGCCTACAATGCCATTGATATGGAGGATCTCAATGACATCCTCCACAGCCTCTGGGTGAGAAAATGCGTTTCGAAGACCCGGGCGCTGATCCTTACTTCCGGCCAGGTCCCGACCTACGGCATCCAGTCCAACATCCGGGATCTGGAATATCTCCGGAAGCAGTACGGCTTTGAAGTCCTGAAACTTCCCTTTAAGGATATTTTCCCCTGGATGGACAGAGTTGACGAATCCGAAGCCGGAAAGATTGCGGAGAAGCTCCTTGCGGGTTCAAAGGATACGAAGGTAAAGCCGGAATGGGTGATCAATGACGCGAAGTACTATCTGGCAGCGAAGGCCATGATGGATTTCTACGGGTGCAATGCCTTCTCAACGGCATGCATTGAGCTCTGCGCTTCCAGGATTCCCCAGGAGCGGAAGTTTACGCCCTGCGTATGCCACAGCCTCTTTAAGTCCGAGGGAATCCCAAGCACCTGCGAAGAGGATCTGAATGCGATGATGGCGATGATGGTGCTGATGTACGGCTCCGGCCGCGCTGCGTATATGGGCAATCCCTTCCTGCAGTCTCCGGAAATTCTCTCCATCCACCATGCGGTGCCGGCGCTGAAGATGAACGGGTTTGACAAGCCGGACCTGGATTACAGCCTCTGGGCA
Source organism: uncultured Clostridia bacterium (assembly GCA_946624325.1). Classification (GTDB taxonomy): domain Bacteria; phylum Bacillota; class Clostridia; order Lachnospirales; family Lachnospiraceae; genus Anthropogastromicrobium. Next base: position 7,023 of record CAMOSC010000140.1, on the reverse strand, counting down.
TTCACCGGGCAGGGCTTCGGCAGCAAGATGCAGATTTCCTTTGACCAGAATGAGGAACCGTATGTTACCTTCGGGCGCTTCAACCCCATGGGTACTAAAATGGTCGTAAAGCGCGGGGAGGTGATCCGCTCCGAGTTCCGTGAGTACTACTGCAGTCCGCATTATTTCATTAAGCTGGACGACGGACGGGAATACATGCATAACCTGGCGGATTTCGGTCATCATCAGGTCCTGGTATTCGGTGACCAGGTGAAGCTGGTAAAGAAAATAGCGCGCTTTATGGGCTTTGAGGTTGTGGACGGGTGATGATGGATCCGACGAGCAAAAAAACGGTTTATCTGAACAATGCGGCGACTACATACCCCAAGCCGGAGACGGTACTGAGAATGGCAGAGGAGGCCCTGGCGAATCCTCCGCAATCCCAGTACCGAAGCAGCGCCGCCGATACGCTTCCATACGAAAAGCTGTGCCGGAGAAATCTGGCACGGCTTTTCGGCATACCCGGGCCGGATCGGATTTTCCTGACCTCCGGAGCCACTCAGGCCCTGAATATGGCTGTTTTGGGGGTTTTCAGACAGCCGGACAGGAAACGCCACGGCCTGGTTATCACGCAGACAGAGCATAATTCCGTTCTGCGGACAGTATACGATGGGCTTGCGGAGGAGCTCTCCGGCGGGCGTGTTCATGTAACCTGCGTGGCCTGCGATGCAAACGGACATGTGGACCCGGAAGATATGCGCAGGGCGGTGACAGAGGACACAGCCCTGGTGGTGCTGAATCACTGCTCCAACGTGACGGGTGCGCTGCAGGATGCGCGGGCAATCGGCAAAATTGCGCATGAAAAGGGCGCTTTATTTTTGCTGGACGTATCCCAGTCTGCAGGATGTCTCCCCGTTTCTGCAAATGAGCTGGAGACGGATCTGCTGGCGTTTACCGGGCATAAGGCATTGTTCGGCATGCAGGGGACCGGAGGCCTGTATATCCGGGAAGGATTGACGCTCAGGCCCGTGCTTTTTGGCGGAACCGGCACGGACAGCGCCGTACTGGTGCCTGAGAAGCCATTCTATGAGGTGGGGACGGCGAATGGTCCGGGAATCGCATCGCTGTATGCGGGCACGGAATACCTTCTGAATCTGGGCATTGAGGAGGTTATGCGGCAGGAGCAGAGGCTGATGAAGGTTCTCTATGAAGGTCTGAAGGATATCCCCATGGTCAGGGTATATTCGGACCGTTTGCCGGAGGGGCCGCTTCTCAGCTTCAGGGTGCGGGGCCTCAGGCCTTCGGATGTCGGCTATATTCTTTCCGGAACGTACCAGATCAGCGTCCGTACGGGACTGCACTGTTCTCCGCTCATCCATAAGGCGCTGGGGACTGAGGATGGCGGAACCGTGCGCGTGAGTATCTCGTACCTTACGAAGGAGACGGATGCGGAGTACTTCATCGGGGCGGTCCGGGAGATCGCGGCGGGGCTGTGAATGCACGCCGGCCGAAGCCGGCGGAATGGAGATTGACATGAAAATAACCGCTGAGCGGGAATCCATTGAACTCTGTACGGAGGCAGGCTGGTCCGCATATGATCTGCTGACGGATGAGCCGGTAGGCAGGGATCTGATTAAACGCCTGGGCACTCTTGGGAACCTGACCTACCTGGGTATGCTGCGCCAGCCGTTTTTCCGGGTGGAAAGCCGTTATTACCTGATCAAAGGCCTTGAAGGGGAAAGACAGTTCCGCGTTTCCATGCTGAATGGGGAGGAAGGGATTCTGGAGCGTGTGCGCGCACTTGTAAGCGGATGAATGCAAAAATGCCGGGTTATCTCGGGTTTTATCCTTCATGCCGGCTGCTGCAGCCGGAATAAACGGTTTTGCCTGAAAACAGGATCATATGTTGTTACTGGTCAGAAATGAGGAAGCACAATCATGAGAATAACAAGAGTAATCGCGAATCCGTCCGGAAATATTCTGCCGCCCGGGACAATCATTGAAAAGGAGTTCCGGCCCGACGGGACTATCGTCCAGGAGACGCCCGGGGAGATCCTGTTTCGGAATGCGGACGGGGAGACTGTCTTAAGGCAGACCGGCTGGAAGCTGAAGCCCCGGAAAATCGTGCGCTATGTCATTGACGGGACGGCGGAGGTAGAGCGCCGCCTAACCGTGGACGGAGAACGGACCTTTGTCAAAAATGCTTCCGAGCGGGAGACGGGCTCATGTTGGTCGGGAACGGTCAGCTTTGCAATCCGGGCCGACGAACATATCCTCGGCCTCGGACAGCATGAGGACGGCGTCACCGATTACAGGAACTGCACCGTTTATCTCTATCAGAATAACATGCAGATCCCCATGCCGGTTTTCCTCTCCACGGCAGGCTATGCGGTGCTCTTTGACGCGGGCTGCCTGATGGTCTATGAGGAGCGGGACAATGTGATCACCGTCACGCTGGATGCGGCAGAGCAGATTGCCTATTATGTGCTGACAGATGCGGATCCGAAGGCGCTCGTCGCCGGAATCCGCCGGATTACGGGGAAAGCGGCCCTGCTTCCGCTGTGGGCGTACGGCTATATCCAGTCAAAGGAGCGCTACAGGGACGCCGGGGAGCTGGAGGCGGTTGCTGCGGAATTTGAAAAGCGGCGCATTCCGGTATCCTGCCTTGTGCAGGACTGGCTGACCTGGGGCCCGGGAAAATGGGGAGACAAGCATCTCGACCTCACCCGCTATCCGGATTTTAAGAGGACCGTTGACAGCCTGCACGGGAAGGGTATCGCCCTGATGTTTTCCGTGTGGCCGAATATGAATTTCGGAGGAGCGGATAACGAAGAAATGCTCCGGGCGGGAAAGCTCTACGCAAACCTGTCCACCTACGACGCCTTCGACCCGGAAGCGCGGGCGCTGTACTGGAAGCAGTGTGAACGGGAAATTTTTGCGGCGGGGACCGATGCCTGGTGGTGTGATTCCTCCGAGCCGTTTACACCGGACTGGAACGGGCCTGAAAAACTCTCCGATCAGGCGCGCTATGAAATGACAAAGGCGGAGGATACCAGGTATATGGATGCGCGAGAGGCGAATCTGTATGCCGTGGCGCATGCGAAGGGCATTTATGAGAACCAGCTCGCGGCGGATCATTCCAGAAGGGTGGTCAACCTGACCCGCTCCGGAAATCTTTCCGTACAGAAGTACGGGGCCGTGCTCTGGTCCGGCGATATCGCGGCCGACTGGGAAACACTGCGCAATCAGGTTGCGGAGGGCCTGCAGATGGCCGCTTCCGGGATCCCCTGGTGGACGTTAGATATCGGGGCCTTTTTTGCCGGGGACGGGGTGGCACAGCGCCTGGGAAGCCCTGCACCGGAGGGAAAACCGCCCTGGTTCTGGCACGGAAACTATCCGCGCGGGGTGGAAGACCGCGGTTACCGGGAGCTCTATACCCGCTGGCTGCAGTACGGTACCTTCCTTCCGCTCATGCGTTCCCACGGAACGGATACCCCCAGGGAGCCCTGGAATTTCGGAGAAGAGGGAGATGTATGGTATGATACGATTGTGCGCTATATCCGTCTCCGCTACCACCTGATTCCCTGTATATACAGCCTTGCAGGGAAAGTCAGCAAAGAGGACGCAATGCTCATGCGGGCGCTTTACTTTGATTATCCGGGGGATGCCCGGGTATGGGATGCGGACAGTGAATATCTTTTCGGCGATTTCCTTGCGGCTCCGGTCACATTCCCGGTGGAATTCGGGCCTGAGGATACGCCTGTGCAGGCAAAAGCGGAGCGCGCGGTTTATCTGCCTGCCGGGGATGACTGGTATGAGTATGATACCGGGATTTTCCATCGGGGCGGGCAGACGGTAACAGCGGCCGCTCCGGTGGAGAGAATGCCGCTCTACGTACGTGCCGGTAGTCTTGTGCCGGTGGACGGAAGGCCTTTTGAATGGTCTGCTTCGGTTTGCGGTGCGGATTTCAAAGGCGCTGCCTTGCATGTCCCGGAAGGGACAGGGAAACTGGCCCCGGGAAGCGAAGCTGTCAGAAATCTGTATGAGAAACAGAAGCCGGAAAGCCAGGGGCTTGAGATCTTTGCCGGCAGGGACGGCAGTTTCACCTGGTATCTGGATGCCGGAAACGGGTACGGCTTTGAAAACGGTGAATTCGCATCCGTCCGGCTCTCCTGGAACGATCCGACAAAAACCCTGTCCTTTTCCCGGCGTGAAGGCAGCTATCCGGTACCGGAAATCTGGCATATAGCCGTGCTGTCCGAGGGCGGAATCCTTATGAGCAGGACTGTCCGTTATTCCGGGGAGCCACTGGAGGTGCGGGCTGATTCCTGAGCGGCCAGTTCACGGATCTGCCTCCAGCGGGGCGTACGGAAATAGAACAGCATGATCACCATCGCGGCGGTAAAGCTGATCGGGTAGCAGGCCATCAGGTATTGGCCGTCGATAAACGTGGCAATCAGCCATGCACTGGGAATGCGGATGACCCAGAGCATGAGGATGTTCACGAGGGTGGGCATGCGGACGTCGCCCATGCCGTTGGCGTAGGATACAATCCCGCTGAATACGGAGAAGGGCCAGGTCATGGGCAGGACAATCCGGATATACCGGGCGGCGAGCGCGAGAACCTCCTCGTCCTTTGTAAAGAGCCTCAGAAGCGGGTAGCAGAAGATGGTGACCGTGATGCCGCCGAGAAAAGTTACGAGCCCGGAGGCAAACGGAATTCTGCTTCCCCTGACGAGGCGTCTGTACTCCCCGGCCCCGTAGTTCTGGCCGGCAAAAGTGGTCGCGGAGGAGGAGAAAGAGTTGATTGTCACGTTTGCGATGCTGCTGACCCTTCCGGCCACGGAGCAGGCGGCCATGAATGCGGCGCCCTGGGTATTCACCAGGGACTGGAGCAGGATATGGCCGATTGAGTAGATGGAATTATTCAGGCCCAGAGGGAGGCCTACTTTGAGAATCCGCACAAGAAGGTCCCTGTCCGGCCGCCCGGGCAAAAATGTCAGCTGCAGCTCCGGGTACTTTCTTCGTATATAAACCATGCTGAAAATCCAGGAAGCATACATGGAAATGGATGTGGCAAGCGCCGCACCCTGCACATCCATCCCGAACCCGCCCACAAAAAGCAGGTCCAGGGCAATGTTTACGAGGCAGGAGATCACGAGGAACAGGAGCGGGGAGCGGCTGTCTCCGAGTCCACGGAGGATTCCGGCGTTCAGGTTATATCCGATATTGCCGAGCGTACCGAGAAAGACAATCCTCAGATAGGCGGATGCCGGGCCCAGCGTGCTTTCCGGAGCCTGCATGGCTTTCAGCATGAGCGGCCCGAGCAGGCAGCCGAGTATGGTGACGGGGATGGCGCTGAGATACAGGAAGGAAACGGCTGCTGCCGTAAGCGCGCGTACCTGCCCCGTATCGGATTTGCCCGCTGCCTGGGAGACCAGAATGGAAATGCCGGTCCCTATCCCCAGGAATATGCAGAGGAGTACTTCCACCGGCTGCGCGCTGGTTCCCACCGCGGCCAGGGAGGTCTGCCCGCAGAAATTGCCGATCACCAGGGTATCCACGGTGCCGTAAAGGATCTGCAGCACATTTCCGGCGCAGATGGGCAGCGCGAACAGAAACACCAAAGGCAGGATCCTGCCTTTGGTCATGTCGATTTTGTGAGCGTGATTCATAGCTATGCTCCGGAAAAAAACGGCCTTCAGTCCGTAACTGTACCAGGCTGCAGAGGAAACAACTTTCCGCCTGTAACTGCGCCAGGCTGCGGCAGAAACGGCCTTCAGTCCGTAACTGCACCAGGCTGCAGGGGAAACAGTCTGTGATACCTGAACGGTAACAATATGTATTTACGGGGAACAGTTACATTTATAGATTTTTTTTTACGATTCGTCAAGTACGGATTTATAGTGAACGTCAGAAAAAACTTGACGTTCACTATAAAGCCTCCGGCGGATGCGCACGGATTTGCCAAGGGAATATGCCGCCTTGGGGCGGCGCAAATCCGGCGCAGCAAACGACAAAGTAAAGAGAACTTTGTCGTTTGCTATAAAAGAACCGCGCCGGGGTTCGCGGAAGGGGGAAAACGATGATACGGGAAAAATTGGAGGAACTTCGCAGGAATCCGGTATTCGAGACCGGACTGCGCATTCTGGTGATCTGCCTGGCCGCGTCCCTGATGGCGGTCAACATCAACACCTTTGTGCACACGGGCGGTCTCTATCCGGGCGGTGCGACGGGTCTTACGGTGCTCTTCCAGCGGATAGCCGAAACGCGCTTCGGCATCAGGCTGCCCTATACCGTGGTCAACATCCTTCTGAACGCATTCCCGGTTTACCTTGGTTTCCGCTACATCGGCAGAAAATTTACGCTCTATTCCCTGTTTATGATCATGCTGACGAATATTCTGACGGATGTGCTGCCGGGCTATGCGATCACCTACGATACGCTTCTGATCAGCATTTTCGGCGGCCTGATCAACGGGTTTGTCATCAGCCTTGCCCTCTCGGTGAACGCAACCACCGGCGGCACCGATTTCATCTCCATCTACCTGTCCCAGAAGAAGGGCATGGATACCTGGAATATTATTCTGGGGATCAACGCGGTCATTCTGCTTATGGCCGGACTGATTTTCGGCTGGGATAAGGCGCTGTACTCGATCATCTTCCAGTTTGTCTCCACTCAGGTGCTGCATGTGCTGTATAAGCGCTACCAGCAGCAGACTTTGCTGATTGTCACGGATAAACCGATGGAGGTCTGCAGCTCCATATACGGCCTGTGCCATCACGGGGCCACAATACTGAGCGGTGAGGGATCCTTTGAGCACAGCGAGCGGAAAATCGTCTACTCGGTTATTTCAAGCTCCGACGGCCCCGCGATTCTCAAAAAGATCCGGGAAATTGATGAGAAGGCTTTTGTCAATGTACTTCGGACGACGCAGCTCTCCGGCCATTTTTATTATAAACCACAGGACTGAACCGCGCTTGAATCGTTATTTTATAGTGAACGTCAGAAAAAACTTGACGTTCACTATAAAGCCTCCGGCGG
>CAMOSC010000139.1 GCA_946624325.1 uncultured Clostridia bacterium | reverse complement strand
GTTACTGTTCAGAGCCATGCTCCGGAAATCGCGAAAAACAGGCATTTCCGGAGTTGTGGTGTGCTCGCTGAGGATGCGTGACAGCGGCTCTGTTTCTCTGACAGGGTGGCTCTATTTGAACATGACGGCGGCTCTAAACGCCGAAACGAGTGGCTTTCTCACCGGGTTGCGTCTGGCTCTGAACAGGAAACAAATATTTTTTACCGCAAGGTAAAAATACCAGAAGAAAAAGCCCGGCGAAGCGTTAACTTCGCCGGGCCTGATGCCGCGATTAATCCAGAAAAACTTTACGTCTTACCAACGATGAAAGCATGCCTGATGTCAGAAACATACTCCACCGGGTCCACGTTAAATCGGGTCTGATGTGCAAAATGCACTCCCTCTTGCAAGCGCCGAAAACATGTCTGATGTAGAAAAAGGCGTCCTCCTGCTCATATGTACTGACCTGCCGGGCTGCCATGCCCGACGATCAACATGACCCTTATCAGGGAAAACACCCCTATTACCGCACCCTGCGGATTATCCCCGCCAGCTCTCTCCCCATCCGCAGCTGGGTTTTCAGCGAAGGATGCGCAATGGCCCCAAAGCCTTCCGTGAGCAGGTTTACGCCCATCAGCTTAAAAGCCGTAATCCGCTCATCCCCGCTTTCCTCTTTATATTCCTCCACCACCTCTTTGATATCATCATACAGGTAATGATCCAGCGGTCCGAGCGTACAGCAGATGAACGCCTCAGGACCGTTCAGTTTTCTCAGCTTCTCAATGAAACCGCGGTAATTCACGCGGAAATGCGCTTCCTCTTCCTCCGCAACAGCCCGATCCATGTCTGCCCGGAAGCACATGGGACCTCTGTCATTCGTCCCGAGGTTTACGACAATGATATCCTGAGGATTGCCGAAAAAATCCCATGCGGCCGGGTTTCTTCCGAGGATTCTATCCCCGAACAGATCGGTGTATTCATAGATCTCATCCATCTGCTCATGGGGAATTACGGGGTGCAGGGCCCGTCCCGTGCTGATGCCCGAGACGCAGACGCAGGAAAACTCCGCATCCAGCTCCCTGGCCGCGGCAGCACCGTAGGCCATCCAGCCGTTCTCCTGTGCCGTGAGGAAGGGATCGTCCCTGCCGGAAGCCTCATTTCCAAATCCGCAGGTGATGGAATCCCCGATGAACTCGATCCGCAGCTTCTTTTCAGACGGATCCGCAGCAATCAGTTCGCCATCGGTCTCCAGCTCCAGAAGTGCCGTTTTTCCGCGGATATTCTCGGAAAGCCGGATGATTCTTACGCTGTGCCTTCCGTTTTCCCCTTCAAAAAGCGTATACCAGTCCTCATCCGCACCGCACTCACACCTGCGGGAAAGCTCCGCGCTGCCGTCCTCTGTCACGCCGATCCAGGGGGTATAGGTTACAGGCTGCATGCCAGGCATACCCGGATCGGTCTCTGACATGGCCCTGATCCTTGCCCTCAGCTGGCTTCCCTGAAAACGCACCGTAAAGCCGGAACAGGTCCAGTTGAACCAGACCGCGCCGCTTTCATCGGCAAAGGTCCTGCCGTGAAGCGTCAGAAACGCTCCCATTTTCGCATCAGCTATTCTCATCTCACACCGCTCCTTCCGCTCTGTGCAGCTCCAGCCACTCATCTGCAAGCTTTGCCCAGTGCGTAATATGAGGCACATTGCTTCCAAGGTCGTTTTCCCCGTCCGCAAGGCCGATACCATGGACGCCGCCCTCAAAAATATGCAGCTCATAGGGAATCTGCGCGTCATTCAATGCTTTTGCCAGGTTCAGGCCGTATCTCCCGTCGTCGCTCAGGGTCTGCCAGATAAAGAAGGGCGGCGTGTCAGCAGTGATGTTTTTTTCCGGGGCCAGGTAGAGCTGCTCTCTCCTGTCTCTTCCAAACAAACCGTCAGCCGGCGTCATGCCGAAAGGAAGCGGGAAAGAGACCCCCGTAAAGGCACCGTAGCAGATGACGGCCGCATCCGGTCTCGAGGATTCCCTCTCCACGGGATCCTCAGCCCCGGGCATGCCTTCGTCGAAATGCGTGGCTGCATTGGAAGAGAGCATGGCTCCGGCGGAAAAGCCCATAACGATAATTCTCCCGGAAATGCCCAGCTCCTCCCTGCGGGCCCGGAGCAGCCGGATCGCTCTCTGCATGTCGGCCAGGCAGTCTAAGCGGCTGTAGGGCAGCAGTCTATAGGTCAGGATAGCCGTGTTGTAACCGAGGTTGTGGAAATACAGGGCGATATTCGGTCCCTCTCCTCCGGTACGTATTGAGAAGCCGCCTCCGTGGGCAACTATAATTGTTCCCTTTTTCCGGGCTTCCTCCTGATTTTCCGCCGGTACAAACACCAGGTACGGCTCATGCTGGAGCGGATCCCTGTCATCAAAACCCGGCGTGCTCTCCCAGAGTTTTATCTGTTCAAACTCTGCCATGTGCTTCTCCCAGTTCGTCTTGAACTGGTCGATGTTCATGCTGCCATCGGCATTTCTGTGCCGGCTGATCGGGATAATGTATGCATGCTCCGCTGTCTGTTTCTTCAGAATGTCAATATTTCCACGATAATTCACCGCTCATCCTCCTCCCTGCGAAGTTTTGTAATATGACCTAATGCCCGGATGATTATTTTGCAGCCACACCTGCAAATGGCGCAGCCGTGGGCAAAATATATCACCCCCCTGCAGCGGGTTTTGCTGCAGATGTCTGACTTACTGATGCCCTGGAGGGTTTCATATTGCGTTTCCTCCCGAAACACAGTTATGTACTCTGACCCAATTGCCGCCCGGGACTGTTTCCGGCTGCGCTGCAAAAGGCGCCGCTGATGGCAAAATATGACTCCTTCCTGCAGCAGATGGTCCGCAGATGCCCGACCTGCCGGCTCCTCCCGCAGAGCCCTACTCCTCATCACCTGCTTTAAAATTATAAATCGGCCTGATGCGGGAGATGATCTCCGCCGTCGGCGCAATGTTTGCCACAATCTCATCCATCGGCTTATAGGCCATGGGTGATTCATCCAGCGTACCTTTATTGACGCTGGTGGTATAGATGCCCTCCATGGAAGCCTTGTAATCCTTCATGGAAATACTGTTCTTCGCCTCGGCGCGGGACATAAGCCGGCCAGCTCCGTGCGGTGCTGATTGGTTCCAGTCGTCGTTTCCTTTTCCGATGCAGATCAGCGCGCCGTCCCGCATGTTGATGGGAATCAGGAGACGTTCACCTGCCCCGGCGGATACGGAACCCTTTCGGAGGATCATGTGCTCCATGTCGATATAATTGTGAATGGTTTCAAACTGCTCCACGGCATGCAGCTTGCAGCTTTTCAGGATCTGTTCCGTGATGATGCGGCGGTTCAGCTTCGCATACGCCTGCATGATCTTCATATCGTGGATATAATCATCAAAAAGAGAGCCTTCGCACCAGGCGACCTCATACGGAACTGTGATTTCTTCCCGGGGCTGCGCAGCTTCCCATTCCGGCAGCAGCCGGCTGATTTCCTTCTCGCGGCCCGCCCGTCTCAGTTCCTCAATATACGCCTCACGACGCCCGGCCAGAAGGGCTTTCCTTTTTGCTCCGGTCATGTTCAGATCTTCATAGGCCTGCCGCTGATAGTACTCCGCCACATCCTTGCCGCTGCGCCGGGATCCGGTATGGACCACCAGCCAGATATTCCCCTCCTCATCCCGGTCCAGCTCCCAGAAATGGTTTCCGCCGCCAAGCGTTCCAAGGCTCATCCGGAACACATCCTCTGACACCTTGCAGCCGGGCTTTTTATAACAGGAAAGCTGCTCCGCCGCCATTTCATCCGCACGGCTGTGGGCAGTCCTGCGCATTTTCATGCCCGCCGGAACCTCCGCCTGTGAAATGCTGTCGAACTTCGGAAGGTCAATCCGCTGTTCCTTCAGCTTCGTCGCAAGCATCCCGCAGCCGATATCCACACCTACCAGGTTGGGGATAACCTTATCCGTAATGGTCATGGTCGTGCCGATCACGCAGCCGGCACCGGCATGGCAGTCCGGCATGATACGCACCTTTGAGCCCGACACGGATTGCTGGTTCATAAGGCTTTTCACCTGGGCGATGGTGGCCTCATCCGCCGTATCGGTGAAGATTCGCGCCGTATTGTAAGCGCCTTTTACTTCGATCATGTCGTTTCCTCTTTTCCGGTGTTTCCCGTAGCAGCTGTTCTGATATCCTCCGCTGCAGCTGTCAGACATTCTCCGCGACTGCTGTTTTGATCTTCCTGCTGCAGTTGTTCTGACATTCCTGCCGCCGCTGTTCTGATATCACCGTCGTAGCTGTTCTGACATCCCTGCCGCCGCTGTCAGACATTCTCCGCGACTGCTGTTCTGATATCACCGTCGCAATTGTTCTGATATCCACGCCGCAACTGTTCTGACATTCTCCGCGACTGCTGTTCCGATAATCCCGACGACGAGATCTCGGTATATGCACACCTTTTTGGGTTGCCTTCATTATAAATGCGGGCAATTCCTTTGTCATCCTACCTGTAGGATAACTTTCCAGTGCCGGACTCCGGAAGCACAGCTATTTGCAGCTGAAATACACCGTATATTTCTCATAACCCACTTCCCTGATGGGAACAAGGCGGATGGATCGTCCCTGCCCTTTTATCTTAAAGCGGTCATGCCACGCGCCCCACTCCCGTTCGCAGTCATGTACAATCGTTTTCTCCGGGTGCTCCGGATCCAGAGAGATACTGATCTCCTCATCGCAAAGTCCCGCCAGCACCTCCGGGCCGTAAGAAAACGCCGTAAGCTCCTCATCCCCGGGAAGCGGGATCAGCCGGATGCTTTTTTTCAGCAGAAGTCCGACCGTATCGCCCTCCCGCCACATTCTGTCTATGCAGATAAACCCATCTTTCTTTACTATGTGACTCCCAGCTGGCTCGCCGTTGATGGTGAGCACCGGTTCACCGCAGTTCCACTCCGGAACGCGCAGATGCAGCGTCATGGCCAGGCTGTCCTTCCCCGGATTTCTCTCCGGGCGATGGAAGGCAAAATAGAGCATCTTCGCATCCGGATGGTCCGCGTACTCGCTGGTTATGCCGCTGATGCCCTGCCGTGCGGGAGAGGTGCTGGAGAGGTGGAAGCTGCCGCTCAGGCGGTCCTCCTTCTGTTCCAGCCTGCAGATTTCACCCTCCAGTGTGAACTCCGCGGAGGAATCAAAATACTGGCAGACATATATGTCGCTGTCTTCCTGATAATAAATACCCCTGTTCAGGGCAGCGTTTGCCTGCACGGCTGTGCCGTGGCAGCAGAAAAAGTCCTCCGTCTCACTCGCCCAGCCCTTGCGGCCGCCGGCGCGCATCGGCAGGAAATAGGTCACAAGTCCCCTGTGGGGGTAACCATCATCCAGTCCATGGCTTAAACCGCCTTCCCAGTAAGTCTGCGCCATCAGACCGTTATAGAGATTCCGCTCCATGTAGTCCGCATAGGAAGCATCCTTTGTCCAGCGAAGAAGGAACTCCGCCAGGCGCATCATATTGTACACCGTGCAGTGCTCCTGGTTCCGGTCGCCCAGACGTGCGGAGAGATTCATCTTCGGCGTCCATACTTCTCCAAGTGTCTGGCCGCCTGTGGCGTAGGTTCCCCGGTCCTTCACGGCGCATTTCCAGTATGCCTCGACAATACGCCGCCACTTCTCGTCGCCGGTCACCTCATAGGCCTTAGCGCAGCCGATCACCTCCGGAATGGTGGTGTTTGCGTGCATATTGGTCAGGGGATCCTCACCGGCAAGCAGCCGGTCAAAAAGGCGGGAACGGTAGTAGCGGTTCAGCAATGTACGGTATTTGTCCGGATTAAGAGCGTAAGGAGCCTCCGACGAATCAGCATTCCCGGGTGTGGTGCTGCCGGGGGTATCGGTTCCGGGCGTGGCACTGCCGGAGGTGCCGGTTCTGGGCGTGGCAGTGCCGAGGATACTGGTTCCGGGTGTGGTGCTGCCGGTGATACTGCTTCCGGGTGTGGTGCTGCCGGGTGTGGTGCTGCCGGGGATATTGCTTCCGGGCGTAGCGCTGCCGGGGGTACCGCCGATGCGGGCGGAACCTGCGAGAGCCTCGGTATGCGGGATACCGTTCCCGCTGCTCTGTCGGGACTGCTTCAGGGATATTTCCAGCAGGATGGCCCAGATTTCCAGCATGCCTCCCGTCTCAAAATCCAGCACGTCGTCAAAAGCCTCCCGGGAAAAGCTTCCGCTGTAGGCAAAGAACCAGTCCGCAAAGCGATCCGCAATCTCCAGTGCCTGCCGGTTTCCGGCATAACGGTACATATCCAGAAGGCCCATGAAAGTCTTGTGAACCGTATAGTGCGGCGCCCAGATCTGTCTGCCCTGTCCGATCCAGGTGAAATACTTCTCCGGTATGGAAGCCGCCCACTCACCACCGTTATCCCGCTGGCAGGCATACAGCTCCGCCACGATGGCATCTGCCTTGGCCTTCAGCTCTGCGTCGCCTGTCTCATGATAATGCATGGCGGCAGCCGAGAGCCAGTGCCCCAGGAAATGTCCGCGAAGCTGGCAGGTGGGAAATTCCCAGCCTCCGTGAATGTTCTGAGGGAGGGCACCGAAGTTTTCCGTCGGTCTCGCGGCCTCCAACCGATAGTTCAGCAGCAAATTATCGCTTTTTAGGCGCATGAGATAATCGCGGTTGGCATTCTCCCTGCGCTTCAGCTCCCCATCTGCCAGGATCACGTTTTTTCCGTTAATTTCTTTCATTTCAGTCACCCGGTTTCCTTCGTTTTCAAAAAAATATGAATATGATGATATCAGGGCTGAAAGCCCGAGTCCACGGCAAGCTCGTCTTTCAGTGGAGTAAAGCTTTACGACCCTCCCCAACATGAGCATGTCATTGTGGAGCCCGGAATCGCCCGGCATGGGTAGTCATTCTGTAACAGGTCTTTACGCATATCTGACATCGCACTCCCCCGGAAGGCGGTTCAGGATATAACGCCTCACAAAATTAAAATCTTCCGCCGGGGCATAGACGCGCGCCCGGGTAATTTTGCCCTGAAGCTCTATATACTTTTTTGTGACAGCTGCCGTTCGTATCTTCCGAAAGCGGTAAAATGCCGACGATCTTCCTGACCCGATTTTAATATATGTATCTGTCAGTTCATATCTCTCCTGCGGATCCGTCGCAAGAAGCGTCAGTCCAAAAACCAGCAGTGTGACCAGAAGGAAAACGCCGACGCAGGCAGCCACCACCAGCATGCTCTTCCAACGGTCGTACCGGTACGAAAGATATGCCCCGAAAAGCAGCATGGCAGCAGCGATCCCGACTGCCCGGTAGTCATCTCTTTTTCTTGCCTTCCTGCCAAGAAAAGGTAAGACCTTTTATTTCCTTTCCGGATCATTGCCAAGCTGCTTTTTCAACCTCATAATCTCTTCCTGCAGGCTGCTGATTGTTTCACTTTGGCTGTTGATTGTTTCACTTTGGCTGTTGATTGTTTCGCTCTGGCTATTGATTGTTCCTTCCAGATCCCGGATCTTCTCATCCCTCGACTTTATCATATACTGAACCATGTTCCGGTCCATGATCTTTAGCTCTTCTGAAAAAATGCCCATGACTTCCTCCATGTTCCGGCAGATGCCATACGCCTCATGATATACTGCCTTATAGCGGCTGCTTCTCCCTGCCAGGTATTCCACATCCTCCGGCCTATCTGATGAGAGCAGCAGGAGCCATTCATCCAGTTCTTTCTTTGTCCTTACAGGCTCATTTTGAGCCTTTTCCAGGAAAATGTCAAGCGGGATGTAGATGTAGTTCTGAAGGTGCTCTATCCGGATGCCTGTATCCGATTCCGCCCGAAACTTATGGATGTACTGATCCGAAAATTCATGAAAAACGGCAGGACTCCGCTCCATCAATATGATGGTATACACCGGGTTCAGCTCAACATAGCTGAAATTCCTCCCTCTGACACCCTTCGTCTTCTTATACTGACGCAGCAGCAGATCTGCTCCGTAGCAGGCCGTCCGCTTCCCCGGAAAATCATACCCCATACGCTGAATCTCCACGTTTGCGTAGCTGCCGTCCTTTAGCTGTACCACAATGTCCAGAAGAACCAGGGCATTCTCATCACCCAGGCGGTCAGAATCATTCGGGATGACATGGCGGATTTTTACCTGTTTCCCCAGAAGTCCTTCCAGGATGCTCTCCAGACGATCCGGATGCACTTCCGGGTTCAGGATTTCCCGGGCGAAGCCGTTGTAAAGAAGTTTGATACCTCGCACACCGGTGCAGAAATTCAGAAATTCCTGCCGCTGCAGAACAGACCAGCTGTCATATTTTGCTTTCAGATCCGGGGAACTGTTAATCTCTGCAAGTATTTCCTGACGCGAGCGGATCATGGGGAAAAGCAGTTGAAGTTTTGTTCGCATAAGGCACCTCCTGAATGAAATAATGGACAGGTCTTTTGTGAGATTGATGAGCCATTATAACAGTCGAAGGGTATTGTTGTCAAAATATTATTGGTATTGTATGCATATTGTGTGCATATTGTGGTTTGTGTGTTCTTTTGTGTTTTTTAAACACAATCATGCAGTCTTTTACCGATATGTCAGTACCTGATTTCAATCAGGTACTGACATATCGGTAAAAGACTGCATGATTGTGCTTAGTGAACACTCGAGTACGGAGCGGTGAATCGCGTTCAGAAATCCCTACAATT
>CAMOSC010000138.1 GCA_946624325.1 uncultured Clostridia bacterium | reverse complement strand
CCCACCGTTTCCGGTACCAGGCGAAGGCTGGAAATCCATATCCTGGACTTTGACAGGACGGTCTACGGTCAGTCTGCTTCCGTTAAGCTGATGCATTTTTCCCGTCCCGAGCGCACATTCGCATCCCTTGATGCGCTTCGGATCACCCTTGAGGCCGACCGGCAAAAGTGCCGCAGTTTCTTCTCCGGAAACAGCGGGCATTCATACCGCGTCAATCGCAGCGCATGCTCTTAAGCATTGCGATCTGTCGGCATGGCTCTGAACAGTTCAAAAAAACCTTTGACAAGCTTCTATACCTGTGCTACAATCTATCAGGTATGCATCAGACGCCGCACCCCGGCGGCCGGAAACTCCGACCTCCGCCTGGATGCCGGTGAGGAAGCAGGGCGGATATACCGCCCGGCGGACGTTAATCGTCCGTACATATTATTTCAGGAGGAAAAGAACATGATTACAAAAGAAAAAAAGGCTGAGATCATTGCACAGTACGGAAGAACCCCCGAGGACACCGGTTCACCCGAGGTTCAGATCGCCATTCTGACGTATCGCATTCAGGAGCTTACCGAGCATCTGAAGCAGAATCCGAAGGATCATCACTCCAGAAGAGGTCTTCTGATGATGGTTGGACAGAGAAGAGGTCTTCTGGACTATCTTGCTGCCAAGGATATCGAGGGATATCGCCGTCTGATCGAGAGACTCGGAATCAGAAAGTAATCAGGTATTCAATAGGGTGGAGCAATCCACCCTATTGTTGATCGGATGGGTGGAGAATCCTGCACCATCCCCGGGGAAACACGGCTGCGGCAATGTTTCCGGCAGCTTTAGCAGCTGTTTGCAAACAGCTGTGAGGATCTCAGAAAAACAGCTGTCAGGCCGGCATATGCCCGAGATTACAGAAGAGTACATCATGATCCGCTCCTGATGTCCTGTTCCGTAGTTTCGGGGTGCCTCTCTGAGCTGTTTTCTTTTCAGACCGGAGGCAGAAAATGACTGCTGTCCGGGTTCAATAATTCCGGCAGAACCGGAGAAGGAGACACATTTTGCCCACGGCTGCGTTTTTTGCAGGCGTGGCTGCAAAATAGTCATCCGTAGCCATTCAGGCAAAGTACAAAACTGCGTTTTGGGAGGAGAAAACATGTACAAGAGTTATTCTATGGAGCTCTGCGGCAGAACCCTGACCGTCGATATCGGCAGAGTCGCAGCGCAGGCTAACGGAGCTGCATTCATGCATTACGGCGACACCGTCGTGCTTTCCACGGCCACGGCTTCCAAGGAGCCCAGGGAGGGAATCGATTTCTTCCCGTTGAGCGTCGAGTACGAGGAGAAAATGTACGCTGTCGGAAAAATCCCGGGCGGATTCAACAAGAGAGAGGGTAAGGCCAGCGAGCACGCCATTCTTACCTCCCGCGTGATTGACCGTCCCATGCGCCCCCTGTTCCCGAAGGATTACAGGAATGACGTAACCCTTCACAACATGGTTATGAGCGTGGATCCGGACTGCAGTCCCGAAATCACCGCCATGCTCGGCGCAGCCATTGCCGTCAGCATTTCCGATATTCCCTTCGACGGCCCGACCGCCAGCACCAAGGTCGGCCTTATCAACGGAGAGTTCGTATTTAACCCGACAACTGAGCAGAAGGTTGTCTCCGACCTGGATCTGACCGTTGCTTCCACACGCGAGAAGGTCATCATGATCGAGGCGGGCGCCAACGAAGTGCCGGAAGACCGCATGATCGAGGCTATTTTCGCCGCCCATGAAATCAATCAGAAGATCATTGCCTTTATAGACCATATTGTTGCAGACTGCGGCAAGCCCAAGCACAGCTACCGTCAGTATGATATCGACGAAGAGCTCTGGGCGGACATGACCGCCTTCATCCCCGGTGAGGAGATGGAAAGCGCCGTCTTTACCGATGTAAAGCAGGTTCGCGAGGCCAATATCGACGCCCTGAAGGCAAAACTTACGGAGCGCTACGCGGAGAGCCATCCGGAATGGATCGGTGCGCTGGATGACGCGCTTTACAAATATCAGAAGAAAACGGTCCGCAAGATGATCCTGAAGGATCACAAGAGACCGGACGGCCGCGCCATCAAGCAGATCCGTCCTCTTGCAGCCGAGGTTGACCTGATTCCCCGTGCACACGGTTCCGCCATGTTTACCAGGGGACAGACCCAGATCTGCAACGTTACGACCATCGCACCGCTCTCGGAAGCACAGAAGCTGGACGGTCTGGATTACACCGAGACTTCCAAGCGCTATATGCATCAGTACAATTTCCCGGCTTATTCCGTAGGTGAAACCAAGGTCTCCAGAGGACCCGGACGCCGTGAGATCGGACATGGCGCACTTGCCGAGCGCGCACTTATCCCGGTACTGCCTTCCGCGGAGGAGTTCCCCTATGCCATCCGTTCCGTATCCGAAACCTTCGAATCCAACGGATCCACCTCCCAGGCTTCCGTCTGTGCATCCTGCATGTCCCTGATGGCAGCCGGCATCCCGGTGAAGAGCATGGTCGCCGGTATCTCCTGCGGTCTTGTAACCGGAGACACCGATGACGATTACCTGATCCTGACGGATATCCAGGGTCTGGAAGATTTCTTCGGCGATATGGACTTCAAAGTGGCCGGCACCCACAAGGGTATTACCGCCATTCAGATGGATATCAAGATTCACGGCCTGACCAGAAGAATCATTGAGGAAGCCATCGCCCGCGCACGCGAAGCCCGCTTCTATATCATGGACGAGGTTATGGCAAAAGCCATCGATAAGCCGCGTGCCGAGGTCAGCAAGTATGCCCCGAAGATCGAGATGATGATGATCGATCCCGAGAAGATCGGCGATGTGGTCGGCAAGCAGGGCAAGGTCATCAACCGGATTATCGACGAGACCGGCGTTAAGATTGATATTGACGATGACGGAAAGGTATCCGTATGCGGAACCGATATCGACATGATCCACAAGGCCATGAAGACCATTGAGACCATCGTTACGGATTTCGAGGAAGGTCAGCTTCTTGAGGGTACCGTTGTCAGCATCAAGGAATTCGGAGCTTTCCTGGAGTTTGCTCCCGGCAAGGAGGGAATGGTCCATATCTCCAAGATTTCCAACCGCAGGGTTGAGCATGTTGAGGATGTCCTCACGCTTGGAGACCGTGTCAAGGTTGTCTGCCTCGGCAAGGATAAAATGGGACGCTTCAGCTTCAGCATGAAAGATGTAAAATAAACCCTAAGGTACTGTTGCGACATTGCTTAAGTTATTGTAACTGTTCCTTACTGTTCAGAGCCCGGCGGTGATGGATTGCACCGCCGGGCTCGGCAGATTGCGGCAGACCTGCATAGAACGGATGGCCTGCGCGGGGAGCGGGGGCGTTTTTACAGAAAAACCCGCATGCCCTGCTGCCATATTTATCTGACAGGAGAAGAATATGGAGTTTATCACCGATATCATTTCGAAAGAAGTCTCGGAGGCGTTTGAACGGGCCGGATATGATCCCGCCCTCGGAAAAGTCACGGTTTCAAACCGTCCGGATCTCTGCGAGTACCAGTGCAACGGCGCCATGGCCGGCGCCAAGCGCTATCACACCGCCCCGATCAAAATAGCGGAAGCTGTTGCCGCTGTGCTTAAGGACAACCCGATGTTTGAAGAGGCAGCTGCCATCGCGCCCGGATTTCTGAACCTGACACTTTCCGGAGCATTTCTTGCATCCTATGCGGAGAACATGGCCTCTGACGGGCATCACGGCATCCGGCTTCCCAAACCGGAAACCATTATCATCGATTACGGCGGCCCGAATGTGGCAAAGCCTCTTCATGTGGGACATCTGCGCTCCGCCGTTATCGGCGAAAGCATCAAGCGTATCCTGGCGTTTGAAGGGCACCATGTCATCGGGGATATCCATCTCGGGGACTGGGGACTCCAGATGGGACTGATTATTGAGGAACTGCGGGACAGGAAACCGGAACTGGTATATTTTGATGAATCCTATACCGGCGCTTATCCTTCCGAACCGCCGTTTACGCTGGCTGATCTGGAAGAAATATATCCGGCGGCAAGCGCACGCTCAAAAACCGATGAAGCTTTTGCGGCGCGCGCACACGAAGCGACCGGGAAGATTCAGCGTCGGGAACCTGCTTACCTGGCCCTGTGGCAGCATATTATGGCTGTTTCCGTTCCGGACCTGAAGAAAAATTACCGGAAACTCAACGTATACTTCGACCTCTGGAAGGGCGAGAGCGATGCCATGCCGTATATTCCGGATATGGTGCAGGACTTCAAGGACAAAGGCCTGGCCTACCTTTCCGACGGGGCGCTGGTTATAGACGTGGCAGAGGAAGGCGATTCAAAAGAGCTTCCTCCCTGCATTATCCTGAAATCCGACGGCGCAAGTCTCTACCAGACCACGGATCTCGCTACAATCGTCGAGCGTGAAAAGCTTTACCACCCGGACCGCATGATTTATCTCACCGACAAGCGTCAGGAGATGCACTTTACCCAGGTATTCCGGGTAGCCCGGAAAGCCGGACTGGTACCGGATGACACCGATCTGACCTTTATCGGCTTCGGAACCATGAACGGGAAAGACGGAAAACCCTTCAAGACCCGCGAGGGCGGCGTAATGCGCCTCGAATACCTGCTGTCCGAAATCAACAAGGCGGTTTATGACCGGATGATGGAAAACCGTTCCGTTGACCAGGCGGAGGCGGCGGAGATATCCGATATCATCGGCCTTGCCGCGCTCAAATACGGCGACCTCTCCAACCAGGCTTCCAAGGACTATGTGTTCGATGTCGAGCGATTCAGCTCCTTTGAGGGAAATACGGGGCCCTATATCCTGTACACCATTGTCCGTATCAAATCGATCCTGAGGAAATATGAGGAGAGCGGGAAAGCAGTTTCCGGAGCTTTCCCGGTGCCTGAAAGCGCCTCCGCAAAGAAACTGCTTCTGGAGCTTGTCCGCTTCCCGGAGCTGTACGATTCCGTACAGGCGGAATATGCGCCGCACAGGCTCTGCGCCTACATATATGATCTGGCAAACGAATTCAATCATTTTTATCACGAGACAAAGATTCTCGGCGAGACGGATGAACAGCTTCAGGCCGGATACATCCGGCTGATCTCCTATACGCGTGAGCTTCTGGAGAGCTGTATAGACATGCTGGGCTTTTCCGCCCCTGAAAAGATGTAATTTCCGGAGAGCTGCATCGATATGCCGGGTTTATCCGCCCCTGAAAAGGTGGTACTTCCGGAGAGCTGCATCAATATGCCGGGCTTTTCCCCGCCTGAAAGGATGTAAAATGCCGGATTGCAGCCACTCCACAGAGGCTGTGCCGGCGCATCGCTTTTCTCAGGCTTTAAGTAAAGCAGCCCCTGGCGGCGGTTATTCAACCGCCGCCAGGGGCTGCTTTATCTGCAGGTATCACGGCCGGCTCCCGCAGTCCGGGAGCCTGTCCATTGGAAAAGCAAAGATGCATGCCCTCTGATTGCAGAAGCCTCTCAGTTATTCTTTTTCCCGGCTTCCTTTCCCGCCTTTTTGCGCTGTCCGAGATAGGAGACCACGCAGAGTGCAAGAAAAACGACCATTATGATTGACATCGGTACAATATACTGATATGCTTTTTCCCAGACGGGCGTTTTGGACAGGATGAGTTCAAAGTCCTCATCGGGAATATCGGTAAAGGAAACCGACAGCAGGGTGGCTTCCCCTTCGCGTTTCTCCGTAATCACGGTTCCTTTGGCATTTTTCAGCCGGCCGCGGGTGTAGCTTTCAGGGAGCGGAGCCCGTATGCTGAAATCCTGTGCCGCTTTTCCCGAAGCCATAAGCCCCGTCCGGAAGGTAAGGCTATCCGGGGAAAGCTGCTTTTCAACATGAACCGAGAGGTCAACGGATTCTCCGGGCTGCAGTACCACCCTGCAGCTGTCTATGCGGTATATGGGCTGACGCACCATCCACTGCATCGAGGGGATGATATCCAGGGAAATACCCGCATCGCTGGCATTGACATAGCTGGTAAGGTATTTGACCAAAAGAGCGGCGTCAACCGGTTTCTCCATCGGGTAATCCTCCAGGTAGGTTTCACACCCGAGCCTGTAGAAAGACTGAAGATCGGAGGGGGAGGCATCCAAAGGCACCGATGAACCCTCCGAGACGGCAAAATCGCTGTCTTCTTCTCCGGCAATAAAAACATAGCAGTGCTCAAAACCGGAAGCCGGAAGAACCTCGTAAGCACCGTCCCCGGTAAGCTGGTAGGAGCAGTGCAGCGGATAAATCCTGCAGCCGCCGCCGCTCAGGTCGGTAACCGTGAGCAGGTCCGTAACCTCGGCGCCCTCCTCAAAAGAGAGCTCGCACAGTAGTCCCTCCTCGTCATTTGCCTGAGGCTCAAAAACCGTCAGGGAACGGAGGTCGGCGGCCGTAACGGTGTCGATTGCCGTGCCCGTCTGGGAGACAAGCGGGCTGAGCGCCTCCGTATATTCCGCGAGGACTTCATCATTCTCTGAAATAGCCGTTATCTCGGGCGCTTTCAGGCTCCCTGCCTCGTCCAGAGACGTAGTCTGTACAAAATCCAGAAAGCATTCCGCCTCTGTTGATCCGGTGTTTTCGAGCAGATAATGCAGCTCTGCAAGGTTCGCTCCGTAATCAAGATCCGCAGCGAAACGCAGACTGACCGTCTCCGGTGCCGTAACAGAGCCCGGCTGCAGCGGCTGGGAGGCCTCGTCAGCAGAGGAAGGCATTCCTGCCGACACGGTCAGAATCATGGCAGCACAAGTCCACAAAAGCAAGCTGTTCTTTTTTTTCATGAATGGCAAACGATCCTTTCTATATAATTCGGAAAAATGGCGTTCCTTATTCATAAAGCAGATGCGACAGAAACGTTTCATATTGTATAACTGCTCAGAGCCAGACTCCAGAAATGGCGAAAAGATGCCATTTCCGGAGTTGTGGCGTGCTCGCCAGATGCAAATCTGTGAAGAAACATGGATTTCAGCCAGCTGAATCCATGTTTCCTCACAGATTTGCGCCTGGCTCTGAACAGTTACCATATTATAGCATATCGCCTGCAGCTTGTCCAGCATGCCGCATATTCACAGCCGGCACGCTGCGCTGCGGAGGGACATGCTGTCCACCTATTATCCAAGGAGGCAGAGAATGCAGAACACTAAGGAACTGACGCGGGAACTGTATCAGGAACTGTTAAATGCTCCCGTAAAGGATGGGAAGAGTGCCTTGAAAGTACTTCCCGCATTTGCAGCCTGTGAAAACAGATTCGGAACCAAGCAGCGCTACCGTGATATCCTGGACCGCTTCAGGGGCGTTCCTGCTAAAATGCGCAACGGCCTGTATATGCTCGCGCTGATGCGTGCCCGGGATGAGATGGCCGAAACAATGTTTGAGTATCAGGAAGACTTGCGGGTATTGTACCGGGAACGTTTTCAGATCCTGCTTCAGAGCTGCCGGGACATGGCGGATGAAGAGCGGGAAGCCTTCCTGGAATCCGCCCTTCTCGCCAGCCGCAACAGAACCCTTCCGGCAGGCCGGTATGAGCAGATCATCTCTTCTCTGAAGGATGAAAAGCCAGCCAAAGAGGCCGTGCATTCCTCCGGCAGCCTTCTCCCGGACAGCGGGATCCGCGGCGCTAAAATCCTGTGGACCTCCTCCCGCCGTATTACGCTGGAGCTGGATGACGATGCCGTTTACGAGACGGCTCCTTACCGCATCTATGTAAACAGGAACCTCTACGGAGAAGCAACCCGCATGATCCAGACGGTAACAGATCTGCAGCCGGATACGGAGTACAGCATTGTTCTGGAGCGCGGAGGCATTTTTACCTCGGAGATCCGCGCCAGGACTCTGCCCGAAACCGCCACGCTCAACGTGCGGGAATTCGGCGCTTACGGAGACGGGGAGCACAATGACACCGGAGCCATCCAGGCAGCAATTCTGAGCTGTCCTCCGGGCGGAAGGGTATTCATACCGGCAGGGCATTATCCCGTGACCGCCCTTTTCCTCAAGAGCGATATCATCCTCGAGATCGGCAGGGATGCACAACTGCTCGGTATCTATGACAGGTCGCTTATACCGATTCTTCCCGGGCAGGTCATGCTCGAGGACGAATCCGATTATCTGAATTTCGGGACCTGGGAGGGCAATCCTCTCGATATGTTTGCTTCCCTGATCACCGGAATTCATGTCAGCAATGTCACCATCTGCGGAGAGGGCGTCATCGACGGGAGAGCGGACTTTGATACCTGGTGGAAGGATACCAAGCATAAGGACCGCGCATGGCGTCCGCGCATGATCTTTCTGAACCGCTGCTCGGACATAACCGTCCAGGGCCTTACGGTTCAGAATTCCCCTGCATGGAATCTTCACCCGTATTTCTCCTCAAATATCCGCTTCCTCGATATGAAGGTGCTCGGACCCGCAAACTCCCATAACACGGACGGTTGCGACCCTGAGTCCTGTACCAATGTGGAAATTGCCGGGATTCTCTTCTCGGTGGGAGACGACTGTATCGCCGTCAAATCCGGAAAGATCTATATGGGACGCAAGGAAAAGCAGCCCTGCGAAAATCTCGTGATCCGGCAGTCGTTAATGCGGGACGGCCACGGCGGTGTGACGGTGGGCAGCTAAATGGCGGGCGGCGTTAAAAACGTGCGGGTGCACCATTGCTACATGCGGGGCAACGACCGTGGATTGCGCATC
>CAMOSC010000137.1 GCA_946624325.1 uncultured Clostridia bacterium | reverse complement strand
TTTGGCCGTCTTGCTGCTGTCGTACTTTTTCAAGATTACTCCTTTCCGAGCGTGGATTTCTCCGTCTGCCCGCTCTGAGGCAGAAAAGAAGCTGCTGAAGGGCCGGACCGGAGGGATCATTTCCATGATCGGACGGACGGTAAAACCGGCGCTCCATAGAACGCTCTGATATGGGATGCCGCTGAAAAAACATGCCAGGCAGCCCAGATTGGACACATTGTACTATACTTTGATTTGGCTGTCAACAAGAATCAACATGGTTTTTTCATGTTTTTGAGTTTGACATGTTGGATTATGTTGGTTTATCCTTCCCGCATGTTGTTTTTCTGCTTATTTTCACTTGACAATCGCAAAAAAATAAAGCATACTGTGCTGGGACAGTATGCCTGAAGCCTGATTTTTTGTCTGCAAGGGCTTTTTTTGATAGAATCCTGCAGGTTTTTTTAACACCTGCAGGCCCGGATCATGCCCAAAAGGCCCCCAAACGCCTCTTCTGTGCGGGTTTTTCCGGCTTTTTCAGAGGTTTTTGTTTGAATCCAACATTATTTTGTGTTGTTTTGTGTTGTTAGTCATAAACATTCCGGGGCTTATGCTCTAAATACGGCCGGAGACAGAATCGCGCGGCCTTGCGGCGTACGCACATTTTTCCCGATGCGAAGCCGTCAAAGGTCGCCGGATCACGCAGATATGCGGGGTACGTAATTGTTCTCGATGCGAAATCGTCAAAGGATGCCGGATCACGCAGACATGCAGGATACGCAAATCGTTCCCGGTGCGCTGTCGGCAAAGGATACCGGATCACGCAGACATGCAGGACTTGTCTCTGCAGCTTCCCGAGATGGATCGGCCCTGATGCCGCCGTATTTCAGTGTTTATCCGGCTTCCGGATACTGGAACATCAGATAAAGTTTCTTGCCCGATGGGACATTATTTCACGCTCTGTACATATAATTATTGCTATGAGGTAACATTGTTATGATGAGAATCGATCTCCACACCCACACGATTGCCAGCGGCCACGGCACCCGCGATACGCTTGCCGATATGGCCAAGGCCGCCCTTGCAAAGGGCATATCCGTTCTGGGCATCAGCGACCATGGTCCGGCCATGCTCGGAGCCGCAAGAAGCTCCTATTTCCGGAATCTGCGCTTTGCCGAGCGAAACCGGAACGGCGTGCATTTTCTCTACGGCGCGGAGCTGTCCATTCTCTCCGAAGACGGACGCCTGGATCTGCCTGATGATATCCTTTCCGGGCTTGATTACGCGATAGCCAGCCTGCACCGCTGCGGCATGAAGCCGGATCAGGCGCCCGAAATCTATACCAGAGCCTATATAGCCGCCATGAAGCATCCAGCTGTGTGCGTGATCGGACACCCGGACAATACCGCATTTCCCAGTGTCTACGAAGAGCTCGTGCGCGCAGCCTCAGAACATCATGTTCTGATCGAACTAAACAACGCCTCCCTCGGTCCCCACGGCTACAGGGGGAATTCCGAATCCGTCGACCGTATCCTGCTGCCGCTCTGCGCGCGTTTTAACGTTCCCATCCTGATCGGCAGCGACAGCCACGGCGCACAGCATATCGGGGAGGACGAAAACGTCCGGCCGTTGCTGCAGGAGCTGCATTTTCCCGCTGATCTGATCGCCAATGATCACCCGGAGCTGTTGAAAAGTTATCTTCCGCTTCGCTGAGTTTTCCGTCCGGCACCCAAAACAAGCTGAACTACTGCGGACAAATGCAAGCGCCTGACAATCTGCTTCCCGTATTCCCCGGGCAATTCCGAAAAGAAACGGCTTCGTTTTGAACGAAGCCGTTTCTTTATAGGTATCTATGTAATTTCATTTACTTGTTACTGTTCAGAGCAAGATGCAAATCCGGCGCTTCATTTATAAAACGGCGCAAACGCCTCAAACCTGCCGCGCAGCAGGTCCGGACGGGCAGCCTGCCTGACGCTTTCCGTCCGTCTGGTCACAAAAGCGCTCAGCTTCTGCATATATTCTTCGGAGCTGATGCTGCCCTCGGCCACGTAGGTCAATCCCTTCTCCCAGCTGGCGGTCAGTTCCGGATTCAAAAGCTGCTTCATGGAAAAATCCACAACCTCGTAGACCGCTTCCCCAAGCTTTTCCGGGGTGATCGTCTGCGTTTTGCGGTTCAGCTTCAGGTAACCGATTGTGACGAGCTTCTTCAGAATCTCCGCCCTGGTGGCGCTGGTTCCGATCCCGCTGCCCCTGATCTGGGCGCGGAGATCCTCATCCTCAATCAGCTGGCCTGCATTTTCCATGGCAAGAATCAGTGAACCCGAGTTGTAGCGCTTCGGCGGGCTGGTTTCCCCTTCCCGTATCCCGAGCGAAGACAACGGCAGCCTGCTGCCTTTCCTGAGTTTCTCCAGGGCTTCTGCCAGCGCCTCATCGGCCTCGGCCTCCTGCCCTTCCTCGGGCTGTTTGCCCCGCTCCTCTGCGGCATCGGACTTATCGTAAGCATCCGCAGAGCGCTGAGAAGGCTCCTTCCCCTGGGAGGATGCCGGCTTTCCGGCTACCTTCAGATACCCTTCCTGTTCCAGCATGCGGAAACTGGAGAAAAAATGCTCGGTATCTTTCTGATATTCCAGACTGTATTTCCGGTAAATGGCAGGCGGATAAAAGATGCTCAGAAAACGCCTGCAGATCAGCTCATAGATGCCGGCAGCCGTTTTGGAGAGGCCCTTCAGGGCCCCAAGGCCCTGGCCTGTCGGGATTATAGCATAATGGTCCGTAATCTGTTTGTCGTCCGTGTACCGGGTTTTCCCGACAGACCGGTATGCATCTCCCTCAAGCACCTCTTTCGCAAATGCGCCTACCGATTCCAGGGATGTAAGCCCTTTGATATTTTTCCCGATTTCCTTTGCTATTGCACTGGAAAGAACCCGCGCGTCCGTCCTGGGATAGGTGACCAGCTTTTTCTCATACAGTTCCTGCACGATCTTCAGGGTCTCGTCCGGACTGATGCGGAAACGTTTTGAGCAGGCGTTCTGAAGCTCCGCGAGATTAAAAAGAAGCGGCGGGTTCTTCGTCTCCTTCTTCTTCTCCTTCTTCACGACGGTCACTTCCATCGGCGGTCTGCTCTTCAGGCCGTCGATCAAGGCCTGGGCATCCTCCCGCTTCAGGAATCCGTTCTCTTTGTACAGTTTCGGAGACTGATAGAAAGCCGAGTCCGGCGTCACCCGCCATTCCGCGTCCGTATTCCTGCCCCCGATGGGAATTCCGGCAATCACCCGGTAAAACGGGGTTTTGACAAAATTGCGGATTTCCCGCTCCCTGCGCACAACCATCCCGAGGACGCAGGTCATTACGCGTCCAACGGAAATGACGGAGTATTTTGTTTTCATAAAAGATGCTACCCCGGGTCCGTACCTGAGCGTCAGAGCCCTGGAGAAATTGATCCCCATGAGGTAATCTTCTTTTGCGCGCAGATAGGCCGAGCTGCTGAGATTATCGTAGGCGGACCAGTCCTTTGCCTGTGCGATGCCCCGGCGGATCTCCTCCTCTGTCTGGGAATCAATCCACACCCGGCGGCGTTCCTTCCCGCGAACCCCCGCCATCTGGTCCACCAGGCGGTAGATGTATTCGCCCTCGCGCCCGGAGTCGGTGCAGATATAGATTGTCTCCACATCCGGACGGTTTAAGAGGCTTTTTACCACCGAAAACTGCTTTTTGACAGAGGGAATTACCTCATATTTCCACTGTTTCGGAATAAACGGCAGGGTATCCATGCTCCAGCGCTTCAGCGCAGGGTCATAGGCCTCGGGATAAGACATGGTGACCAGATGCCCCACGCACCAGGTCACCACGCAGTCTTCCGATTCCAGATAGCCGTCACGCCTGCCCGCGTTAACGCCCAGAGCTTTTGCAAACTCCTGGGCGACGCTTGGTTTTTCTGCTATGAATAGTTTTTTACCCATTTATGCTTCCACCGAGAAGCGGAACACGGTGCTGCTCTCAAATTCCTCCTCAGCCTTCAGCACGCAGCTGGGGAAGTTCGGATGATGAATGCTGTCCGGGAAAAACTGGGTCTCGAAGCAGGCGCCGCAGAAGGGCTCATAGTGCACGCCGTTTTTCCCCGTAAGGGCCGTGGTGTTTGCGGTATAGAGCTGCATGCCCGGCAGGTCGGTATAAACCTCCATGACAATGCCGGATTCCTCCGCGCGCATCCTGGCAGCAAGCTGCACGTCCGTACGCTCCGTCAGCACAAAGTTATGGTCAAAGCCGCCGCCGTTTTTGATCTGCTCATGATCTGCCGCCATATCCTGCCCGAGCTTTTTCTCGGTGCGGAAATCGAAGGGCGTTCCCTCAACCGGGGCAATCTCGCCCGTGGGGATCAGCTCCGGCGTGGACGGCGTATAGGCGTCCGCACAGATGCTGACGTACTGGTTTAGGATGCTTCCGCTGTCATATCCGTTCAGGTTGAAATAGCTGTGGTTGGTCATGTTGGCGATGGTATCCTGATCGCTTACCAGATGATAGGTGATCATCAGGCTGTTTTCCGGCGTCAGCGTATAGGTGACCGTGACCTCCAGGTTTCCGGGATAATTCTGATCGCCGTCGGGACTCATGAGGGAAAGTACCAGAGACACGCCGTTCTCATCCTCGCCCGCCTCCGCATTCCAGAAGCGCTGATAGTAGCTTCCCGGCTTGCTGTGCAGATTGTTCGGGCCGTCGTTCTTTGCCAGATGATAGGTGACCCCGTTCAGCTCAAACTCGGCTTTTGCGATGCGGTTTGCATGGCGTCCCACAATGGCTCCGAAAGCCGGGCCGTTCTCCTCATAGGCTGCGGCATCCGCATGGGTCAGCACAACATTCCGAAGCTTTCCTTCCCTGTCGGGAACCCACAGCTCCAGGAGATCCGCACCGTAATCGCTGATCAGTGCCTTCATTCCAGCCTCGTTCGTCAATGTATAGCAGTGCATCACGGATCCGTCCGAAAGGCGGCCGTACTCAGATATCTCTATAGACATTTTTATCCTCCCTGTGCGCAGCGGCTTTTTTGCCTGCCCGCATTTTCCGTAAGGGACTGTTCAGAAATAACTGGAGCAGCTGGCACAGGATGTTTGTCCGATTGCAAGGAGAAACAAAGCCGCAGCGGGCTACGGCGAGTCTTTTCGTCGCTGCAATCGAACAAACAGACAAGTCATATGTTCAAATTATTCTGTACCAGTTCCTAAGCTCCGTCTTCAGCTCCTTATGGCTCATGTTCGCGAAGGAGGGCTTTCCCTCCGCGTATTCCCATCGGTTCTTACCGCGCCTTGATAAACCCTTTTGCGGTCAGGAGCTCTGCTGTCTCCATGCCGCCGCCCGCCGCTCCGCGCAGCGTGTTGTGGGAAAGGCCCACAAACTTGTAATCGTAGACCGAATCCTCCCGGAGACGTCCGAGGGAGATGCCCATTCCGTTCTCAAAGTCGCGGTCGAGCCTTGCCTGCGGCCTGTCCGGTTCCTCCATATAGCGGATGAACTGCTTCGGCGCGCTCGGAAGACCAAGCTCCTGCGGAAGCGCCCGGTATCCGTTCCAGCGCTCTATGATCTCCTCTTTTGAGGGCTTTTTCTCAAAGCTTACAAACACGGCGGCCGTGTGTCCGTCGCTCACCGGCACGCGGATGCACTGTGTCGTAATGAGCGGACCCTGAGCCTTGACAATCTGTCCGTTCTCGATACGGCCCCAGATTTTCAGCGGCTCCTGTTCGCTCTTCTCCTCCTCACCGGAAATGAACGGAATGATGTTATCCAGTATTTCAGGCCAGTCCTTAAAGGTTTTTCCCGCACCGGAGATCGCCTGGTAAGTCGTGGCGACGACCACCTTCGGCCCGAATTCCATAAGCGCATGCAGGGCGGGCGTATAGCTCTGAATGGAGCAGTTCGGCTTAACCGCTATAAAACCGTTTGAAGTACCCAGGCGTTTCCTCTGGGCATGGATGATTTCGGCATGCTCCGGATTCAGTTCCGGAATAATCATCGGAACGTCCGGGGTCCAGCGATGTGCGCTGTTGTTCGAAATAACCGGAACCTCCGCTCTCGCATATGCCTCCTCGATGGCCCGTATTTCTTCCTTGGACATATCCACCGCGGAAAATACCAGATCCAGTCCTTCCGCCACTCCCGCGACATCAGAGACGTCCAGTACGGTTAAGTCAGCGGCTTTTTCCGGCATGGGCGTGCTCATCTTCCAGCGGTCGCCCACCGCTTCCCTGTACGTCTTTCCGGCTGAACGCGGACTTGCGGCGACAGCTGCCAGCTCAAACCAGGGATGGTTCTCCAGCAGCGTGATAAAGCGCTGTCCCACCATGCCCGTTCCCCCCAGAACGCCGGCTCTCAGTTTTCTTTCCATAATCTACCTCCCCTGTCGTTGCAAAAATGCTCCGACATTTTTCTCGCCCCGGCTCATGGATTTCCGGGAGATTCCGTCGGATCCCGGCGCGCAAAGGTCTAACGCCCCGGGGTGCATTCCGTAACCCGGGGCGTTATGAACAGTGACTCGAACCCGACCGCACCTAGGCCTACAGCCCGTGCGGTTTTTATCCCGGCCGCAGGCCGGTGTTTCAAAGAACGTCAGTCTTCGTCGGCGAAATCCTCATCGCTGACCTCAGCGGGCTGCTCCGGGACTTCTGCCTCATTCGCTTCCGGAAGTTCAGCGCCGCAGACGGTGCAGAACTGTGCGTCCGCCTCAAGCTCGGCACCGCAGACCGGGCAGATTTTCTTTGCAGCCGCCTCCGCCTCTGCCGGCTCTTCCTCCGCGGGCTCTTCGGGCTCAACCGGATGCTCGATGCGCGCGCCGCACTTCGGACAGAACTGAACGTCCTTCCCGACTTCATGTCCGCAGACCGTGCAGGCTGTCACGCCGCGCAGCTTCCTCAGATCTTCCTTCAGCTGCTCCAGAGAAGACTTTGCCTCCCGGATTGCCTGAAACTGTCCTGCAAATTCGCTCTCCTCATCATTCTCATGAGCCTGTGCATAAAGCCTTCCGATCTCGGCATAGGTTTTCTCCACCAGTGCCTCGGTTTCGTTAATTTTGCTCTTCAGCTTTACCTGCTCGGAAAAATCCTGCGCTTTTCCGGTGATATCTCTGGTTACCTTTTTTAATCCGTCTGCCAGCTGATCAAAGAATGCCATATTCCTACCTCCCTGTCAAATTCGGTTTCCGGCTGCCGAAAAGTACTCCCGCAGCCATGCCTTCCCGCAAGCACCCGGATTTCCCGGTGCCCGGGCTTACCTCTGAATGCGGCCCGCCTTCGGCGTGGCCATCAATGCCCTCCGCGCCCCGGAATCGCTTCCGTTAACGGCGCCTGGGCATGCGGACTGCCGTAAAAGCAGCGCTTTCATTGTTTAGCACAGTATAGCATTGACAGCGGGTTTCGTCAACGATGCGGAGATTAAAACCTTCTGAAAATTTGGTTAAGCTGCAGCGACTGACGACAACGCAGTCCGGTATGTGATCAGACAGGCAGGATGGCTAAATTATTTGCATACAGTTCCTATGACCGCATCTTTTTCTCTCTGCGCAGCAGATCGTTGATATGGGCCATCAGCAGATCTGTTACATAAAAGCTCCGGTATCTGGCATGGATCTCATAGGCACGCTGAAGGCATTTTTCCCAGAAAAGCTCGGGATGATCCTCATCCACCTCATAGAAATCCTGGCGGAAACGGTAATAGTCCCGGAATGCCTCCCATTCCGCCGAGCCCTTCTCAATCTGCTTCGCACCCATGGATATTCCTCCGGTCAGACATATTCCTCCAGCCAAAAGCGATTCCCCGCTGCCCGCCGCTCCGGAAATGGCATTTTCTCACCGCTTCCCCGGCTTCGCTCCGGGCTTACGACTCCTTCAGATACTCGAAAGAGTGCCCGTACATATGCACGGTATCGCCTTCAGCCACGCCGGCTTCCTCAAGATCCTTCAGAATACCGCTTTCCTTCAGGAATTTCTGGAAGAACACAAAACCCTTTTCGGAATCCAGATTGGTATAGCCCAGCATTTTTTCAATTCTCGGCCCCTCCACCCGGAATTCGTGTTCCGCCTCCCGCTCAACCGTATACGGAAGGTCGGCTCCCGCATCGATCGCGGGGACAAACTCGGAGGCAAACACGACCGGTTCCGGATCCAGATGTGAGAGCAGGTCATTAACGGCATACAGCAGCTCACGCACACCCTCTCCGGTTGCCGCGGAAATGGGGTAAACCGCCACCCCCTGCGGTTCGAAAGCCT
This sequence comes from uncultured Clostridia bacterium, assembly GCA_946624325.1. Lineage (GTDB taxonomy): Bacteria > Bacillota > Clostridia > Lachnospirales > Lachnospiraceae > Anthropogastromicrobium. The sequence goes on along the minus strand of CAMOSC010000137.1, from coordinate 611 downwards.
TTTTCAGCCTCTCAAGGGGGCTTTCTTCGCCTTCCTCCGGCAGGAAAGCATCCATCTTGTTGGCGGCTATCACCCAGGGGCGCTCCAGAATTTCCGGATTAAAGCGGCGGATCTCCTCGTGAATGGTTTCGATATCCTGCAGGGGGTCACGCCCCTCCACCGATGCGGCATCCACCACATGGATCAGGACTTTTGTGCGCTCTAAGTGCTTCAGGAACTGAAGTCCCAGGCCGACGCCCTCGGAAGCCCCCTCTATGATTCCGGGAATATCCGCCACGGCAAATCCGCTGATTCCCGGCAGATCCACGATACCCACATTCGGATCCAGGGTGGTGAAATGATAATCGGCAATTTTGGGCTTTGCATTGGAAATCACGGAAAGAAGCGTGGATTTTCCGACATTGGGAAAGCCCACGAGGCCGACATCCGCTATCACCTTCAGCTCCAGCCGCACCATGCGCTCATCTCCGGGGCCCCCGGGCTTTGCGTATTTCGGTACCTGCATGGTGGAGGTGGCAAAGTGCATGTTCCCGATGCCGCCCCTGCCGCCCTTGAGGATCGCCTCCCGCCAGAGCGGCCCGGACATGTCCATGATCACCTTTCCCGTCGCA
>CAMOSC010000136.1 GCA_946624325.1 uncultured Clostridia bacterium | reverse complement strand
TTAAGACGTCGCCCTCTCACGGCGAAAACAGGAGTTCGATTCTCCTACAAGCTGCTTACCAGGCTGTCATGTAATGCACATGGCAGCTTTTTTCTGTCGAAGCAGTCAAAACTCCGCTTCGGACAAATCGCAAATCATGATAACTGTTCACGGACAGACCCCGGAAATGGCGAAAAGATGCTCTTTTACGCCACTTCCTGCCGCCGGATACTGCGCGTCGGGAATCCGACAGGGGAAACGCTTAAATCAGTGCTTTTCCTAATGGTGCTGCGCCGGGCTTTGAACAGTGACCATATTTCAAAGGAAGGTTCTATGGCAAAACAGGCTGAGTCCTATAATGCTGACAGTATTACGGTTCTGGAAGGCCTGGAAGCGGTTCGCCGCAGACCGGGCATGTATATCGGAAGTGTATCCACATCCGGCCTGAACCATCTGGTATATGAAATTGTAGATAATGCGGTAGACGAGCATCTTGCCGGTTACTGCAGCCATGTAGAAGTCACGCTTGAGGCGGACGGATCCGTTACCGTGACGGATAACGGCCGGGGAATCCCCGTTGACCGCCATAAGCTTGGCGTTTCCGCCGAGCGGATCATCTTTACCACACTCCATGCCGGCGGCAAATTCGACCACAACGCATATAAAACAAGCGGTGGTCTGCACGGAGTAGGCTCCTCGGTTGTCAATGCCCTTTCCGAATTTCTTGAAATCAAAATCTGCAAGGACGGAAAGGTCTATTACGACAGTTATGAGCGCGGCAAGCCCACGGTAGAGCTGGAGGATGGGCTGCTCCCGAAAATCGGAAAATCGCGCGAGACCGGCACCAGCATTAATTTTATGCCGGATTCCGAAATATTCGAGAAAACCAGGTTTTCGGCACAGGCGATTATGAGCCGTCTTCATGAAACCGCCTATTTAAACCCGGGGCTTGAGATTGTTTTCCATAATCTGCGGAAGGGCGAGGAGGAATCGGTAACCTATCTGGAGAACGAGGGGATTACCGCTTACATCCGTGAACTGAACAAGGGACAGACTCCCGTACACGATGTCATCCATGTGGTCGGGAAAAGCGAGGGCATAGAGGTTGATATCGCATTCCAGTTCGTCAATACCTTTGAGGAAAAGCTTCTGGGATACTGCAACAATATTTACAATTCCGACGGCGGAACGCATCTGACCGGCTTCAAGGCGCGGTTTACCCAGATCATCAATACCTATGCCAGGGATCTGGGCATTCTGAAGGATCCCAACAAATTTACGGGCCCCGATACCCGCTGCGGCATGACCGCCATTATTGCCATCAAGCATCCGGACCCGCTGTTTGAGGGGCAGACAAAAACCAAGCTCGGAAGCCAGGACGCGGCAAGAGCCGTGGCAGCTGTTACCGGAGAGCAGCTTGAACTGTATTTCGATAAAAACCTGGATACGCTGAAGGAAGTCATCAGCTGTGCGGAGAAATCCGCCAAAATCCGGAAAGCCGAGGAGAAGGCCAAATCCAATCTCCTGACAAAGCAGAAGTTTTCCTTTGACGGAAACGGAAAGCTCGCAAATTGTGAAAGCCGCGACGCTTCCAAGTGCGAAATCTTCATCGTCGAAGGAGACTCGGCCGGCGGCTCAGCAAAGATGGCAAGAGACAGACGCTATCAGGCGATTCTGCCGATCCGGGGTAAAATCCTGAATGTGGAGAAGGCGTCCATCAACAAGGTGCTCGCCAATGCGGAAATCAAGTCCATGGTTCAGGCTTTTAACTGCGGCTTCTCGGAGGGATACGGAAACGATTTTGATATCAGCAAGCTGCGCTATGACAAGATCATCATCATGGCCGATGCCGATGTGGACGGCGAACACATTACCACGCTCCTGATGACGTTTTTCTACCGTTTTATGCCGGAACTGATCCAGGACGGACATGTCTATATCGCCATGCCGCCCCTCTATAAGGCTATCCCGAAACGCGGCAAAGAGGAATACCTCTACGATGACAACGCACTTGAAAAATACCGGAAAAGCCATAAGGATTTTACGCTTCAGCGCTATAAAGGTCTCGGGGAAATGGATGCCCAGCAGCTCTGGGAAACAACCCTGAACCCGGAATGCAGGCTGTTAAAGCGCGTCGATGTCGAAGATGCCAGGATGGCCAGCGAGATGACGGAAATCCTGATGGGCAGCGAAGTGGAACCGCGCCGGCAGTTCATCTACAGGCATGCGCGCGAAGCGGAGCTTGATATCTGAATGATACCTGATGAAGGAGACATATTTTGCCCACGGCTGTACTTTTGCCAGGCGTGGCTGCAAAATAGTCATCCGAGGCCATTAGGTCAAAGTACAGAATTTCGTTCAGAGAGGAGATACTGATGCCGGAAACGATACTGTCAACCGAATATTCCACAGAGATGCAAAAGTCGTTTATCGACTATTCCATGTCTGTCATAACAGCCAGAGCCGTCCCCGATATCCGGGACGGGTTAAAGCCCGTACAGCGCCGCGTTCTCTACGCCATGGATGAGCTGGGCCTGAATTCCGACAAGCCACACAGGAAATCCGCCAGAATCGTGGGAGATGCCATGGGGAAATATCATCCCCACGGCGATTCTTCAATTTATGAAGCCCTGGTGGTGCTCTCACAGGATTTCAAAAAAGGGATGGCGCTTGTCGACGGCCACGGAAACTTCGGCTCCATAGAAGGAGACGGGGCGGCCGCCATGCGTTATACCGAAGCGAGGCTCAAGAAATTCACCCAGGAGGTTTACCTCGCGGATCTGGATAAAAATGTGGTGGATTTTCACCCGAATTTTGATGAGACCGAGAAAGAACCCGATGTGCTCCCGGTGCGTGTGCCCAATTTTCTTCTGAACGGATCGGACGGCATCGCGGTTGGAATGGTTACCAGCACGCCCCCGCATAATCTGGCGGAAGTAATCGACGCGCTGGAGCTGTATATGAAGAATCCCCAGGCAAGCACGAAGGAGCTTCTGTCCGTGATGCCCGGGCCCGATTTCCCTACCGGTGGAATCGTTACCAATCTCGACGAGCTCGAAGAGGTCTATGAGACAGGCCGCGGAAGAATACGTGTACGCGGAAAAGCCGAAATTGTGCCCGCACGCAAAAAAAATGAGAAAGACTGCATCGTTATCTCGGAGATCCCCTATACGATGATCGGCGCAAATATCGGGAAATTCCTCTCGGATGTGGCAGAGCTGGCGGAAAGCAGAGTACTTCCTGACATCACGGATATCTCCAATCAGTCCTCCAAAGAGGGAATCCGCATCGTTATTGAACTGCGCAAGGGCGCGGATGCGGAGACCACGCTCCAGGGGCTTTATAAGAAAACAAAGCTGGAGGACATTTTCAGCGTGAATATGCTGGCCATCGCGGACGGAAGGCCCGAAGTGCTCTCCCTGAAGCAGATTCTGGAGCATCACCTGAAATTCCAGCTGGATGTCAATACCAGAAAATATACCACGCTCCTGGAACGGGAGCAGAAGCGCAGGGAAATCCAGGAAGGACTGATCCGTGCCGTAGATGTCATAGACCTGATTATCGAGATCATCCGCGGCAGCAAAACCCTGAAGATGGCAAAAGACTGCCTGGTTCAGGGAATCACCGAGGGCATACATTTCAAAACAAAAGCTTCCGAAAAGCAGGCGGCTGCGCTGCGCTTCACGGAAAACCAGGCTCAGGCGATCCTGGAACTGCGCCTGTCCAAGCTGATCGGGCTGGAGATACTGGCGCTTCAGGATGAGCACAAAAAGACCCTTGCCGCCATCAAACGCTACGAAAAGCTGCTTGGCAGCAGGAAAGCCATGCTCGAAGCGATACGGGCTGATTTAGAGGCAATCCGGAAGGAGTATGCGCTGCCCAGAAGGACGATCCTTGAAAACCGGCAGGAAGCCGTCTTTGTGGAAGCGGCCCCGCAGGTTTCGGAAGCCGTTTTCCTCATGAACCGTTTCGGATATGTAAAGCTCGCCGATCCGGCGCTCTTTGAGAAGAACGAAGAGCAGTTCCGTCAGGATAATACGGTTTGTATCCGCACAAAAACGGATGAAAAACTTCTGATGTTCACAAGCGCGGGGCAGCTGCACCAGCTGAAGGTGTCCGATATCCCGCTCGGAAAGCTGAAGGATAAGGGGGTTCCCGCCGACAATCTCTGTAATTACGACAGTGCCAAGGAATCCATCCTGAAAATCTGCAGATTTGAAGATATTCAGACCAAAACCCTCCTGCTGCTCACGGAAAAAGGCATGGTAAAGCTGACAGCCGGAGCCGAGTTCGATTCCATTAAGCGAACCGTCCAGGCTACGAAGCTCAGCCCCGGCGATATGCTGTTTGCGGTGGAAACGGCAGACCGCCCGTACCTCGCGGTGGTAACAGATGAAAAGCGCGCCATGCGTTTCCCGGTTTCGGATATCCCTGCCCTTCGGAAAACCGCGGTAGGGGTCCGCTGCTTTAACATGAACCCGGATGAAAGGATCATCACCGCCATCCTTCTTGATGCAAAGGAAAAATACCTTTTCGGGATCGGAAGCAGGCAGGTGGATCTCGGCTCCCTGACACTGAAAAAACGGGGAGCTAAGCCTCAGCAATTCAAGTAACCCGCATGCCCCGTTGCGAAGGATAACACTTCCGCAATAACACCGTGGCGCGGATTCCACAGAGGACACGCAAAAAGCGGGCCGTTTTCAGGGTAACCCGCATGCCCAGATGCGAAGGGTACACTTCCGGGAAAAACACCGGAACACGGATACCACAGGGGCCGCGCCAAAGGCGGGCCGTTTTCACAGTGTAAACAGGGCCATACAGTTAAACAGCTTGCGAAGGATCATTACAGACTCGCAATTCGGAGGCGGTTATGGAAGAGAACAACAAAGCAGAGGTACTGGAAGCAGCAGTTTCGCCGGATTCGACCGATGAACTGAATGCAGATCTTTTCACTTCGGAGAAGAGGAAGGCTGCGGAAACGGCTTCCGCTTCCGGGACATCCGTCAATGGTGACGGTACCGGCGCGGACGAAAAAACGGCTTCGGAGTCCGAATCCCCCGTGCCAGAAGAGCTTGAGGAAACGGAACGCTTAAAAGCATTCCGCGCCAGGAAGAAAAAAGAACAGGAACGCAGAAGACGGAATGCGGCAATCCTGCATTTTGCCGCCGGCCTTTTCCTGACGCTGTTCATCGCGGCTCTTCTTTACGGCGGCGTCCGGGCGGCGGCGTCCGGCGGGTTTTCCCTGTTTTCAAAGCGTTTTGTCTGGGATGAGAAGGATGCCGTGTTTATCGATGATACGGACAGCTCCGAGGCGGACGAGACCGAAACGCAGCCCGCAGAAGAAAGTTCCGAACAGCCGCAGACGGAAACCGTCACCGAAGCACTTCCCGAAACCACGGAGGAGCCGACCGTGCCGCCGGATCCGCGTGAGGACGTGTGGACACATTATGCAAACCTGTTTATGGTAAACGGGACGGATACCTATCTGAATATAAGGGATCAGCCAAGCCAGGGCGGCAACATTATCGGCAAGCTGGTCAAATATGCCGGCGGAGAGCTTCTGGAAGATCTCGGGACGGGGTGGTTTCACATCCGCTCCGGCGGAATTGAAGGGTTCTGCGCTGCGGAATACTGCTGCACCGGCGAAGAGGCAAAGGAACTTGCACTCTGGCACTGCTTTGACATGGTTGAGATCACGGCAGAACGGCTGAATGTCCGTTCCGGCCCCGGACTGGAATACGAAGTCTGGACTCAGCTGTCCTCCCAGGAACGTCAGGTGGTGGAGGAGGAGATCGGAGACTGGTATAAGATTTCTTTTAACAGCACTTCCGGATACATCAACAAAGAGTTTACCAAAAAGAGCTTTTATGTCATGGAAGCCATGCCGTGGAGTTCCATTTCCAAATATTCCGAAGCAAGACAGCGTCTTTTTGCCTATGCCGAGCAGTTTATCGGAACGCCGTATGTATATGGCGGAACGAGCCTGACAGGCGGTATCGACTGCTCCAGCTATGTACAGCAGTGCTTCCGGAATGTTTTCGGCATACAGCTTCCGCGCACAACCAGGGAGCAGATCAATCACGGCAGAGCGATCACCATGAACGAGGCAAAAGCCGGAGATCTTCTGTTTTACCGGGATGCGAACGGGACGGTAAATCATGTTGCCATATATATGGGGGACGGCAAGATCCTGCATGCTGCCCAGTCTTTCGGCAGAATCATTGTCAGCAGCTATAATTATGCCACCAATCCCACCGATGTGCGCGACGTGATCGGCGACTGAATCCCGATATCCGCAGCCGTACGGAGCCGGACTCCGAAGATGGAGAAAAGATGCCGCTTCCTAAGCTGCGGCGTGCTCACCGGATGCAAATCCGTAAAGAAACATGGGTTTTTGCAGGCGGGATCCATGATTCTCCGCAAATGAACGCCCGGCTCTGAACAATTGCAAAAAAATGCTTGCATTCTTCCGTAAACCATGCTATAGTATGCATGATAAATAGCGTAAATGAAAAGGTGGGCCGAAAGGTCCGCTTTTTCTTATGGTTCGTACGGTTTTACGGCCCTCGTGCGTCAGGCATTCCTCCGGGGAGGCATGAAGCTGCCGTGCGGGCTTTCCCGGAAAATCGTAAGAGGTAAATATGACCAGAAAAGAAGAATATGAAAGCCGGGCGGAAGCCCTGCTGCTTCCCATCCTGGAGGAAAACAGCTTTTCTCTCGTAGATGTGGAGTATGTTAAGGAAGCCGGTACCTGGTATCTGCGGGCTTATATCGACAAAGAAGGCGGCATCACGATTGATGACTGCGAGCTTGTAAGCCGTTCCTTTGACGCCGTTCTGGACCGGGAGGATTTTATCACGGATTCCTATGTGCTTGAAGTGAGTTCTCCGGGACTCGGCAGGCCTCTGAAAAAAGACAGGGATTTTGAGCGCAATCTGGACAGGGAAGTGGAGCTGAAGCTGTTTGCCCCAAGAGACGGAGAGAAAGAATTCCGTGGAACACTTGTCCGGTACAGTGCCGATGACCTTACACTTCGGGCAGAAAGCGGGAAGGAATTAACCTTCGGCCGCAGGGAGCTGGCCCTCATCCGCGAGGCATTTGACTTTTAGGAAAAGCATCCGGATGCGTGTTGCCGGGAGTACCGCAGAGGCCCTCGCCGGGCGGAATAAATACCATTCGGTTGTTGAAATACGCTGCTGAAAGCTGAAAGCAGCCAGGAGGAAACAGGTATCATGAATACTGAGTTAATGGAAGCGCTTGATCTGCTCGCGCGTGAAAAGAATATCAGCAAGAAGGTTATGATTGAGGCCATCAAGGAATCCCTGATGCAGGCCTGCAAGAAGAACTTCGGGCACAATGAGAATGTTGTTGTCAACATGAACGAGGAGACCGGGGATTATACGCTCTATGCCGTGAAGGACGTGGTCGACGAGGTGGAGGATCCCGCCGTTCAGATCGACGTCGCCAATGCACGTATGATCGATCCGAATGCTTCTGTCGGAGATACGGTAAACGTGGAAATCCGTTCAAAGGAATTCGGACGAATTGCGACGCAGAATGCCAAGAGCGTTATCCTTCAGAAGATCCGCGAGGAGGAGAGCAAGGTTATCTACGATTATTATCTCCGCCTGGAGAAGGATGTGGTAACCGGTACGGTCGCACGTTATGTGGAACCGAAAAATGCTCCCGCGGACCGGGCTCCGGGGCAGTACATCAACGTATGTATGAACCTTGATCGTGCGGAAGCCATGCTGACAAGCGGTGAGCGCGTCCCCGGAGAGCGTTATCCCATCGGCAAAAAAATGAAGGTTTATATCCAGAGCGTCAAGGAATCCACGAAGGGATGCAAAATCCTGGTTTCCAGATCACACCCCGACCTCGTGAAGCGTCTGTTTGAGGAAGAAGTCACAGAGCTGCGGAACGGAACCGTGGAAATCAAGGCGATCGCCCGGGAGGCCGGATCCAGAACCAAGATGGCCGTCTGGTCCAACGACCCGGATGTGGATGCGGTCGGTGCCTGCGTAGGACAGAACAGTACGCGGGTTAATGCGATCGTAAATGAACTCAACGATGAAAAGATCGACATCATCAACTGGGATGAAAATGCCGCCCAGCTGATTGAAAATGCCCTCAGCCCCTCCAAGGTTATCGCGGTAGCCGCCGATGAGGACGAGGGGAGCGCCCTTGTCGTTGTTCCCGATTCCCAGCTTTCACTGGCTATCGGCAAGCAGGGACAGAACGCAAGACTGGCAGCCAAGCTGACAGGGTACAAGATTGATATAAAGAGCGAGTCGCAGGCGATAGCGGAAGGCCTGTTCGACGACATCGAACTTCCGGACGAATATGGCGATGAAGCATACGACGGCCAGGAGGAATCCACTGAAACCGACGGAGAATAAAAAATGGCAGGCGTCAGAAAGATACCGCAGAGACAATGCGTCGGATGCGGACAAATGAAGAGCAAAAACAATCTGCTCAGAGTTTTGAGAACACCGGAGGATGAGATCCTGCTGGATGCTACGGGACGCAAAAACGGAAGAGGCGCATATCTGTGTATTTCTTCTGAATGCCTTGCGAAAGCGAAAAAAAAGAAAGCGCTGGAACGTTCCCTGAAAGCGGAAATCTCAAACGATATTTACGATCTGCTTGCAGAGCAGATGAGAGAAGCCGAAGCCGCCATGGCACGGCAGGCTGAAAAAGGAGACGGAAACAGGATTGAATGATCGTGTATTGTCACTGCTTGGTCTCGCGGAAAATGCCGGAAGGATAGCCGCCGGGAGTTTTCTGGTCGAAAAAGCGGTGAAAGAAGGAAAAGCATTTTTTGTGATTATCGCAGAGGACGAATCGGATCGTTCAAAAAAGACCT
>CAMOSC010000135.1 GCA_946624325.1 uncultured Clostridia bacterium | reverse complement strand
GAGGAGTTGTTTCTTTTTTTGTTACTGTTCAGAGCCAGGCGCAAATCTGTGTGAAATCATGGATTCAGCTGGCTGAAATCCATGATTCCACACAGATTTGCATCTGGCGAGCACGCCACAACTCCAGAAATGGCTGCTTTTTGCCATTTCTGGAGTCTGGCTCTGAACAGTAACCTTTTTTTGAAGAAAAGAATGCCGTAATTATGCGGCTTCTGGAGTTTCACAATTACCTATACAAAATTTCGTTTTGAAAGGAGAATTGATCATGGAAGCATTGGAAAGAGTGTATAATTTTCTGAAAGAAGCAGGCGTGTTTTACCTCGCAACGGTGGAGGGCGATCAGCCCCGCGTTCGGCCCTTCGGCGCCCTGAACATTTTTGAGGGGAAACTTTATACCCAGACCGGGCACATCAAGCCGGTGTCAAAGCAGCTCGCGGCCAACCCGAAGGCCGAGATCTGTGCCTTTAAGGACGGCATGTGGCTGAGGGTTTCCGCGAAGCTGATCGAGGATACCAGGAGAGAGGCAAGAAAGGATATGCTGGATAAGAACCCGGGCCTGCGCAATATGTACAGCGAGGACGACGGCAACACCGAGGTGGTGTATTTCCAGGATGCCGTGGCTACCTTCTCCTCCTTCACCAGTGCGCCGGAGACGGTTACCTTCTGAGAAAGCCTCAGGAAGAACAGCATCCTTAGGAACTGTTACAGAATATAGTGCCCGTCAGGAAAAACCTGACGGGCACTTACAGTCTCCGGCGGGTGTGCCGTCCGAGACGGAAAATCAGAGAACGATCCTGGATACCCGCTCGATGAAATCGCGGTTGGTTTTTGTCATGGAGAACTGCTCCAGCAGGGATTCCACCACATCCTCGGGGCGGCCGCCGGTAAGCCTGCGGTGCACCTTGGCCATGGCCTCGCGTTCCTTCTCCTCCAGCAGGAGATCGTCCCGCCTTGTCCCGGATTTTGCGATATCGATTGCGGGGAAGATGCGGCGCTCGGAGAGCTTCCGGTCCAGAACGACCTCCATGTTACCGGTGCCCTTGAATTCCTCGAAGATGACATCGTCCATGCGGGAGCCGGTTTCCACCAGGGCCGTCGCCAGAATGGTGAGGCTGCCGCCCTCGCGCATGTTCCGAGCCGCGCCGAAAAGCTTCTTCGGGAAGTACAGGGAAGCCGGGTCGAGACCGCCGGAGAGCGTTCTTCCGGACGGCGTGACGGTCAGGTTGCAGGCCCTGGAAAGCCTTGTGATGCTGTCTAAGAGGATTACCACATCCTCATGGTGCTCCACCAGGCGCTTTGCCCGCTCCAGCACCATGCCGGCCACGCGGATATGATGCTCCGGCTCCTCGTCAAATGTGGAGTAGATTACCTCGGCGTTTGGACCGGAGATGCTTTCCTTCAGATCCGTGACTTCCTCGGGACGCTCATCGATCAGCAGCACGATGAGGTGGAGGCCGGGATAGTTCTCCCTGAGGGCAAGGGCAATCGATTTAAGCAGGGTGGTTTTGCCGGCTTTCGGCGGTGAAACGATCATGCCGCGCTGCCCCTTGCCGAGAGGGGCCAACAGGTCCAGGATGCGCAGGGATACCGGACAGCCCGGTGTTTCCAGGCGCAGCCTGGAGTTCGGGTAGATGGGCGTCAGGGACTCAAAGGAAGGCCTGGTTTTGGCAAGCTCCGGATCAAAGCCGTTGATTTTTGAGACATAGAGCAGGGCGGCGTTCTTTTCGGAAGCCTCGCGGCTGCGCAGCACGCCCTCCACGATATCACCGGTTTTCATGTTGAAGCGGCGGATCTGGGTCTGGGCCACATAGACGTCGTTCTCACCGGTCAGGTAATTCTCCGAGCGCAGGAACCCATAACCGTCCTGCATGATCTCAAGGATTCCGTGGGCCGGTGTTTTGCTGGCAATGGTGGGATCATAGGGCTGGGCCTGCTGACGCCGCTGCTGCTGTTCCGCGGGGGCAGGCTGGGCCTGTGAAGCAAACGGTGCGGCGGGCGCCGGACGCCGGACATCCCGAACGCGCTCCCGCTGGGGTGCTTCGGGCTGTTCGGTCTCCCGGAGCGTCTGCGAAGGGACAGGCTCCTCCTGCCGGGGAGTCCGTTCCTGCGGCGGACGGGAATTCTCCCGCTGAACCTGGACCGGCTCCGGCTTTGAAACGCGGGCCGTCTGCCGCTGCTTATCGGCGGCGGGCTGTTCCGCGCGGGTATTTCCCTGCCGGGCGGAAGCAGCCCGGCCATGCGCGGGACGATCCTTTCTGGCCTCCCGGTTTTCGGCAGGCTGCGGATTCTCCCAGGCGATTGTTTCCGCAAGCAGGCTGACAAGCTCCGCCTTGCGGTAGGAAGTAACATTTTTCAGCCCTTTTTCACGGGCAAGAATTCTGAGGTCGGCAATTGATAAGTTTTCCAGTTGTTCCATAAAAAATCTCCTGTAAAACGGGTTTAAACGCAATCGTAAACCCGGACCGATAAACAAAGCTGTGCAGTTTATAACCTGTGGGATATAACGGAAAAAGAAAGGACGGCGTCAGATCCCGTAAGGCAGGGGTACTGCAGAGACCTGTACCGGCCGGAATGAACGGATGAAAAGGATTCCTCTAAAAACAGATCAGACGGGAGGATCCCGTCCGAGGCGAACTGCTCCAATTTTTTCCTGCTGCTGCTCAGAGCCGGACAGCGGAAATACCAAAAAGCGCCATTGCCGGATCTGAACAGCAATATATTTCTGACAGGTTCAGTATACCGCCTTTCCGCAAAAAAGGGAAGAGCAAACCTGAATTTTGTCGTTGCGAAAAAGAAAACATGTCATAAGATACGCAGATAGAAGGGGAAAGGACGGATCTGAAACGATGTATTGAGAAATTGCCGGGGCTGAAGTCCGAGATAGCTGCAGTTTTTCTGCCGGAGAACCGAACAGAACGCTGTATAATAAAAATAGATTGCTTCGAACATGAAATAAATGCTGAAAAAAACCATGAATCAGTTTTTAAAGAAAAATGCTGTACGCGATGGTATCAAATATTAAAATTTACGGAATTGTTCACAGACGAACGAAAATCTCTGAAGAACCGCAGGTTCTGCCGGCAAAAATCCGCAGTCCGGAACAGCTGCCATGCAGATCCATGCGGCAGTCCGGGATCCACGGGTCCGACGCTTCGGATAAATCCGGGAAAATATGCTGATAAAAAGAAATTTTGCTGTTTTTATATCTTTTTTATCAATAATATGGTATTATTTTACTGATGCGTCATCGCTTTTACAACGCAGTTACTGCAGTTTATTAAAAAGGGTTACTGAACAGCAGCAAAAAACGGGAGGTCACGTATGGAAAGAAACAGAAAACATTCTCTGCACAAAAAGACAGCGCTTCTGCTGGCTGGGCTGATGACGGCAGCTTTCGGCATGGGTGCCGCGGCGGAGCAGACATACCCGGAGAGCTTTGATCCCAGGCCGGACGGTGTTTCAGCCATCCGGGAGCAGTACTGGGGAACCTGCTGGGATCTGGGCGGCATCGCGACGCTTGAGACGAGCCTCATCAAGGCGGGACTTGCGGACAGCTCCATTGAGCTTTCGGCGGAGGATGTGCTCTGGTGGTCAAACCAGAATACGGAGGGCGGCTGGACCAACCAGAGACGCGATGACGGCGGCTATGCGGCCATGACTGCCGGCTACATGGAGACGGTAGGTGCCAGGAGCGGCGCAGATATCCCGTATTTCGGAGAACCGTCGGATCCCGAGGATGATGTTTCCAATTTTTACGGAGAGGGTGAGAACACCAGGCCGGAGAACTATGATACGGCACCGGTCCTCTATGATGTGACGGATATTGTCTTCCTGGAGGAAGGAAGCATAGAAGCGCTGAAGGACCTGATTACAAAATACGGTGCGGTGACGGTCAGCTACCGCGACGGCAAGGACGTGTTCCGTGAGGATACCGGGGCGGCCTGGGCGCCTTACGACGCGGAGAAACCGGCGAACCATACAGTCAGCCTTGTCGGCTGGGACGACAATTTTCCGAAGGAGAATTTCGTGGAGATTGATGGAAAGCTTCCGGAGCAGAACGGCGCCTGGCTTGTCAAGAACAGCTATGGCACGGAGTATGGTCCGGAGGGCGGCTTCATCCACCTCTCCTACGGGGACGGATATATGATGAAGCCCGAGGAATACAATTATATCTATGCGGTTGCCGGCGCGAGGGAGGCTGCCGGATATAAGCGCTATATCCATGACCAGTTCGGACCGGTCACCTTCTGGGAGCCGGAAAACGCCGGGAGCAATACCTACGCCGCGGTATATGAATTCGGTGCGGACGAACGTCTGACCGAGGTGAGCTTTGCCACCATGGCACAGAACGCGCAGTATGAGATCTATTATGCGCCTGTGGAGGATGGTGTGCCTTCGGCCGATGCCTCCGGCTGGAGGCTTCTGGCGGAGGGCGAAAAGCAGTATGCCGGCTACTATACCGAGAAAACCGCATCCGAAGAGGCCATTCCGGAAGGAAAGGGTGCCATCATCCTGAAACTGACCGCAGAGCATCCTTCCATCGGTACGGATGAAAATCTTCTTCAGATGGGCCGCCCGATGTTCAACGCCATCGTCGATGAAAACAGCTCCTTTATCCTGAAGGACGGAAGCTTTGCCCCGTCTGAGCGTGAGAAGCAGGGCGTGGGTGATATCGTGTATACGGAAAAGGTTGATTTCTGCCTGCGCGCGGCCACGGAGCCTGTGAATCAGGAATGATTCGGAAAGTGATTTTCACCAGCGCAGGGGCTATGGATCCGGTGAACCGGGAATGATTTGGAAAGTGATTTCCACCAGCGCAGGGCCTTGGAGCCGGTGTATCAGTAATAGAACGGAAAGCGCTGGACAGGGAAGGATATTTGAAGCACCGGGGAGGGCGGAAGCGGCCGCCCTGCCCCGGAAGGCTTTGCGCCTGACAGATAACAGGAGGAACCTGACCATGGAGAAACTGAGATTTGCCATTATCGGGTCCGGGTACCGGAGCCTGTATTACGTCAGGATTGCCCTTGCCCTTCCGGAGCGTTTTGAACTCCTTGGAATGGCGGTGCGCAGGGAGGAGAAAGCGGCGCAGATTGAGAAACGCTTCGGCATCCGGACCGTGCGGGACGGAGAGGAGCTGCTGGCCGAGACTCCCGATTTTGTGGTGGTTGCAGTGGACCGGAAGAGCAATTACGGGGTTTGCAGCAGCCTCATCGCGCGCGGCTTTGCCGTGCTTGCGGAGACACCGCCCTCCGATGATGCCGGGGAGCTTAAGAGCTTCTGGGCGCTTCTGCAGGAGAAGAACGGGAAGCTCCAGATTGCCGAGCAGTATTTCCGCTATCCCTCGTATGCCGCGAAAATCAGTGTGGCGGCCAGCGGTCTTCTGGGAGAGATCCACGCCGTTACCATCTCCGCCCTGCATGAATATCACGCGTTCAGCATCATCCGCCAGCTGCTCGGAAACGGCCTCTGCCCGGTGACCATCCGGGCAAAGCGGTATACCTATCCGGTAACCGAGACAGACAGCCGGTACGGTATGATTGAAAACGGCGGCGTAAAAGACCAGGATCGTGTGATTGCTTCCTTGGAATTTGCCGACGGAAAGCTTGCATTCTACGACTTTTCCGGTGTTCAGTACCACTCCTGGATCCGGGCCAGACATCTGAATGTGCAGGGAACCCGCGGAGAGATTGACGACCAGACTGTCTCCTGGGTGGAGGAGGGCGGGCATCCGCACAGCGAGCGCCTGCTCTGCGAACGCCGGGAGGACGGAAAAGGGATTGACCGGGTGCTTCTGGCCGGAAAGGTGCTTTACCGAAATCCCTTCCCGGATGGGCTTCTGACGGAGGATGAGGCTGCAATTGCCACGCTGATGTCCGGTATGGAGGAGTATCTTGAGCAGGACCGGGAGGTCTATCCCAATGTTTTTGCCTTTGAGGATGCCTATCTCACCACTCAGCTGAATAAAGCCCTGAAAACAGGGGAGCCGGCGCTTTATAAGCCCCAGCCCTGGCATTGATATCCGACAGGAGCGGAGGCTTTGCGAAGAACCCCGGCAGATGGTAAAAGGAGGATCTTGACATGTCTGAAAAAAGAAAATGCTTCATTCCGGCTGCTTTGCTTGTGTGCTCAGCCTTTCTTTCCGGAGCGGCCGGAGCCGGGGAAATTCCCGGCAATGAAGCGCTGTTTTCTTATGAGGAGCAGGCGGACGGTACGCTGATACTGACCGGGTACAGCGGCGGCGAGGCGGATCTTTTCATCCCCGCCGAGCTTGGGGAAAAAGCTGTCGGGGCGATCGGGGACAGCTGCTTTGCCGGCTGCATTGACCTGCAGCGGGTGCATATTCCGGAAGGGATTACACAGATCGGTGATTATGCCTTCGAGAGCTGTACGGCCATGGAGAAGGTTTATTTTCCGGATTCGCTGGTGTCCATCGGGGACGGCGCTTTTTCCGGCTGCGCATCTTTGATGCTGGCGGATATGCAGGACGGGATTGAATCCATCGGCCGGGGCGCGTTTCTGTATTGTACCTCCCTGGTAAATCTGGACCTTTCCGAAGACCTTAAAGAGCTCGGCGAGTTTGCCTTTGCGGGCTGCAGCGGCCTTTCAAAGGCCGATCTTTCCGACAGCGGCGTGCAGGTTCTTCCGGACCGGCTGTTTTACGGCTGCGGCAGTCTCGCCGGCGTTTTACTGCCGAAAGGCGTCACCTCCGTTGGAAAACGGGCTTTCTCCGGCTGCGAGAAGCTGGAATCGCTGTATTTTCCGGGAAAACTTGACCAGGTTTCCGGATTTGCGTTTGAAAACTGCAGCGGACTGAAAAATATCAACCTGCCTGTGGAAACGCTGCCGGAAAAGGTTTTAGGAGGCTGCAGCAGTTTAAACAGCTTCAGCATGGACCCGGAAACGCGGTCTATCGGCTTTGCGGCCTTTGCCCTTTGCGGCCTTGAGAATCTGTTCCTCGGAGACGGCGTGGAGGAGATTGCGGAGGGAGCCTTTTACCAGTCGCAGGTTAAATCCGTATATGCGGATGAAGCCTGTCCGTACAGTGTCGTTGACGGATGCTTATACGCCGACGGCGGCAAAACGCTCTTTGCCTGGTTCCCGGAGGATCCCTATGCGGAGGAGCCACAGACCTCCTTTACGGTGCCGGAAGGGGTTGAAACCATTGCGCCTTATGCCTTCGCGGGAAGCTCACTGGAAGAAGTGAAATTCCCCGGATCCCTGAAGGAGATCGGAGCCTTTGCATTTGTGGACAGCAGCCTGCGGCCGGAGATCCCGGAGGGAGTGCAGGTGTCGGCGGATGCTTTCGGCATATCGGATGAAACGGAATCCGCAGAGGAGCAGGATGCGGATGCAGCCTCCGCGGGCTTACAGGAGGGAGACGCCGAAGAACGTGAAAGTGACGGAGCCGGATCGGAAGACGCCTCCGGGACAGCTGAAACGGCGTCTGCCGAAGGGGAAGGCGGCACGGACAACGCGGAGGATCCCTATGTTTCGGCGGCAGGAAGCAGAAGCATTTTCGATGCGGAGCAGTTTGCTGACTACGAGGAAATTCCCAATGACCGGTTTGACGCCTGGTCGGAGGAATATCTGGCGGCCAATGTCGATGCGATCGGAGACTCCATTGACTACAGTCCTTATGTGATGATGTATAAGGGCGAGGTGATTCCGTATTTCATGGGCATGACGGCCGTCCAGAACCATGATCCGGAAATGTGGGCGATGGCCGTGAACAATTTCGGGGATGATTTTGAGCAGATGTTCCTGATGATGAATCACGGCCTGTTTACGGAGCTGCGCCGCGGAAGGATGACGGGAGACCTGATTCTCTACAGCGGCGTTTACGACAGCCAGCTGATGGCTGCCGCAGGCACTGAAACGGTTCCGACGCAGGAAGAGCTGGTTAATGCCATCGGAAACACCTTTACGGATTCCGTCATGATCAGCACCACGACCGATCCGTTTGTGGCCTGCAATTTCTCCGATACCCTGTTTGTGATCTACGCTTCCCGGGAGGCCATGGAAGAGCTTGGCGCCATCAGCATTGACAGCTTTATCCACACAAATGAAAAGGAAATCCTGATGACGGCAGACGCCTGCTACAGAGTGCTGGATGTCGGCAGCATGACGCTCGAAGAGCCGCAGGAGGAAGGCGATCCGGTTGTTCATCATAAAAACTATGTCAGGGTGGAGCTGCTGGGAACTGCGGCGGAGAGCGATTCGGACGGGAATTGAAGCTCCCTCAGGCCGCGGCCCGGAATGCTGAAAGCGGCAGATTGCCCTCAGGCTGCGGCTCGGAAATGCTGAAAGCGGCAGATCGCCCTCAGGCCGCGGTACTGACGGGCGGAAAAACGGCAGGATTCGAAGTCCGGGAACTGAAAGGGGATACCGCGCTGCTCTGAGCGGAAAAAAATAGTATCTGAACTGTAAAAAAGGTAAAAAACGTAAAAAACGTAAAAAATCATACGGATTGTTGGATTTTTGTTGGACAGACCATGATATTCTGCTTTAAAGTAGGTATCATGGCTCTTTCCATGTCCGGGACAATAATACAGGCAAAATGCGGAAATTTCAACGCTTTAATGGTTGTATTTTTGTAAAAAAAAGACCTGCATCCCGCTTCGTGAATGAAGTCCCGGGAAAAGAAAAAAGCCCTGTATCTGCAGAGGGTTTTCAGAGGTTTTCCCGGTTCCGGAAGACCGGACCCGGATAAAAATGCCTGCTTTGCAGGCATTGAGGAACTGTTCAGAAACAAACCGGATGATCAGGCTGTTTTCGAACCGGTTCCAAAGAAAAGAAAAGCCCAGCGGTGAAATGTCAAGCCCCAAATGAGAAAAAAATCGCACTTTTTCCTC
>CAMOSC010000134.1 GCA_946624325.1 uncultured Clostridia bacterium | reverse complement strand
GATAAGGCTTTTTCTGCATGGTTTCACCCGAATCCTCAGCTAAGGTCTCTATGCAGCTTTAAGTAAAGTTATTTATGTCGTTTACTATAATTATTTATTAAAAAAAATGGAGGAGAAAATTATGGCTACTATCGAACTGACATCCGCGAATTTTGAATCTGAAGTTCTGAAGTCTGACGTCCCGGTGCTCGTTGATTTCTGGGCATCCTGGTGCGGCCCCTGCAAAATGCTGACCCCGATCGTTCATCAGATCGCCGAAACCGCTGAAGGCTTCAAGGTTGGAAGCGTAAACGTGGATGATGAGCAGGAGCTTGCAATCCGTTACGGTATTCAGTCCATTCCCTGCCTGATCGTTTTCAAGAACGGTGAGGTTGCCAACCGTTCCGTAGGGTTTATCCCGAAGGACAAAGTACTGGCGCTGCTTGCATAAGTAAGAGCTAAGGAAACGCTGATTCATACAGCGTTTCCTGGGCAGTCTCCGGCGGATCACATATCCCTTCGGGCATATCCCCTTGGGGATACCCCTTCGGGCACAGGCAGATTTCCTAAGGAAATTGACGCTTCGCGTCGGAAATTCGGCGAGGGAAACGCTTAAATCAGTGTCTCCCTAAAAACCTTCCCGAATGATTCGATTCTGAAGGCCGCTTGCAACCGGAAAGGCGGCGCAAATACCCGCATTCGGAGAGTACAGGCTGACGCAAATATCGGTATTCGGGCAGTACAGGATAGTGCGTTTAGGCCTGTCCGGAATAAATGAAAACGAGGTATCTTCATGTATGACATCGTAATTATCGGAGCGGGAACCGCAGGGCTTTCCGCCGCTATCTATACGCGCCGTTCCGGCAAGAGCTGTCTCGTGCTGGAGGCCTCCGCCTACGGCGGCCAGATCATCAATGCGCCGGATATTGAGAATTATCCGGGCATCAAGCACATCTCCGGGTTTGATTTCGCTACGGGCCTCTTCGAGCAGGCTACGGACCTCGGTGCGGAATTTGCCTTTGAGAAAGCGCTCTCCATTGAGGATCAGGGCGAGACGAAAGTGGTTCACACCGATTCCAATACCTATCCCTGCAAGGCAGTTATTCTGGCCACCGGTGCGAAAAACCGTCCGCTCGGCCTTGACCGCGAGCAGGAGCTGATCGGAAAGGGCATTTCTTACTGTGCTACCTGCGACGGAATGTTCTACCGCGGAAAAGCCGTAGCTGTATCCGGCGGCGGAAATACCGCTCTGGAAGATGCGGCCTTCCTCTCCAACTACTGCAGCAAGGTCTACCTGGTTCACCGCAGGGATCAGTTCCGCGGCGATGAAAAGGATGTAGCGGTGCTGCGCGGAAAGGAAAATGTGGAGTTTGTGCTCAATGCCAACGTTACGAAGCTGCTCGGGGAAGAGCGTCTGAACGGCGTGGAGGTGACGGACAAGTTTTCCGGAGAGAAGCGTGTGCTTCCCGTGGAGGGACTCTTTGTGGCCATTGGTCAGATGCCCGACAACGCCCCGTTTGCAAACCTGGTTACGCTCGATAACGGAGGCTACATCAAGGCGGACGAGAGCTGCCTGACGGGCACGCCCGGTATCTATACCGCCGGAGATTGCCGCACAAAAACCGTGCGCCAGCTGACTACCGCCGCTGCCGACGGCGCCATTGCGGCTCTGGCTGCCTGCGGAAGACTCTAAGAATATTTGCAAGGATCACAGCCCCTGGGGAAGACTCTAAAAATATTTGCAAGGATCACAGCCCCTGGGGAAGACTCTAAAAATATTTGCAAGGATCACAGCCCCCTGCGGGTATATCTCTAAGGGTATGCCTCTGCGGACGCAGGCATGCGGATTTCCTGAGGAAATTGGTGCTTCCCATCGGAAATCCGGCGGGGGGAGAGGCTTTCATCCGTGTTCCCTTAATATGAAAGGAAAATAACATGGGACTTTATGATTTTACAGTAAAGGACAACAAGGGCAATGACGTATCCCTGGAGTGCTGCAAGGATATGGTAGTGCTGGTTATCAATTCCGCAACCGAGTGCGGATTTACTCCGCAGTACGAACAGCTTCAGGCTCTCTACAACGAGTTCGAGAAGGAGCGCTTCACCATCCTCGATTTCCCCTGCGATCAGTTTGGCCATCAGGCGCCCGGCACCGACCAGGAAATCGCGACCTTCTGCTCTTCCCGTTTCGGCTGCACGTTCCCACTGTTCTCCAAGATCGAGGTAAACGGCGAGAACGAGCTTCCGCTCTTCACCTGGCTCAAGAGCCAGCAGGGCTTCAAGGGCTTTGACAAGAGCAATCCCACCGGCGCTTTCATGGCGGATATGCTTGCCAAGATGGATCCGGATTACGAGTCCAAGAGCGACATCAAGTGGAATTTCACCAAGTTCCTGATCGACCGTGAGGGCAATGTTGTTGCCCGCTTCGAGCCTACCGACAGCATGGATGACGTAAAGGAATGCGTCAGAAAGCTGCTGTAAGCGCTGACAGATCGTTTATGCAGCAGTCCCGCAGGCATTGAAAACGCCTGCGGGACTGCTTTTTTTCAAATTCTGAAAAATCAGTATAGCAAACGCGAACACTGCCGCTTTTTCACGGTTTTCCAGCGGAAAACGAACTTTTCTTATTCCGCCGGTACCTTCAATAATGGGACCGGATTCGGGATCCTTCAGCAGCATTATCTGAAGTTTGAGCAAGTCTGCATCAGTCAGTCCAATTTCGGCCCAGCGTTTTGTAAACAATGGAACTTCAATAAATGTTCGGGTCATATAAAAGACACTCCTTTGGCATTCCCTGGATTTAGTATATACTCTATTTTATAGGGCTCCAAGAACGAAATAAGTCTGCCGCTTTCACAGGTTTGTACAGAAGAATATTTGTTCGCATAATACCTTTTGAGGGCATTGTCACAACTGCAGGTATATGGTAGTATGTAAACAGATACAAACAAAAGGACGGATATACTGGCCTGATCTGAAAGAAAATCGGAAAAAAGTGACGTCAGGTATTGTTTTTCTGTGTATCGATACAGAAGGACAGCGGCAGGGAGGTGTCTGCATGGTTCGCATTCCATATCCGGAAAGAGTTACACCGTACAGGAACGGCTATGTCTGGACGTGCCCCACGGACCGGGCTTATGAACGGCAAGGCTATAAAACGGCCATAAAAGCATGCGGTATTATCGCCCTGTGCCTGTTTGTCCTGGGCGGTGCCTTCAGCATGATGGTACGGGACTGGCAGTTTTTTGGCATAACGGCAGGATGCCTGGCGGTATTTCTCGTAATTGCCCTGGTTGTATACCGCATTTTCGACAGTCACGACGGGG
Source organism: uncultured Clostridia bacterium (assembly GCA_946624325.1). Taxonomy (GTDB): domain Bacteria; phylum Bacillota; class Clostridia; order Lachnospirales; family Lachnospiraceae; genus Anthropogastromicrobium. The sequence continues at coordinate 5,580 of CAMOSC010000134.1, read as the reverse complement.
AAGTAAATGAGAGATACCGCATGTCCGACCATGACATAAAAATCGGCGAGAGAAGCGCGGCTGTTTTCTTCTCCTATAAGAGCATAAAGCAGGTGCGCATGGCAGAGCGGTATATCGAACTGAAAGGGACTGTACGCACCGCCCGGGTTTATGTACCGGAAGAGGATCGCAAATTTGTTGAGGACTGGATTCTGGGGCGTATTCCGGCAGATACAGCAGTTTTGGGAAAAGGGCAACTGTTTCAGAGCTGATTTAAGCGTTTCCCCGCCGGATTTTCGACGCACAGCGTCAATTTCCTCAGGAAATCTGCCTGTGCCCGAAGGGGGTATACCCGAGGAGTATGCCTTTGCCGGAGGCTGCTAAGGGAACGCTGCATGAATCAGTGTTTCCTCAGACCTGAACAGGAAAAATAATCAGGCAGGAATCAGCACTTTGCTGCCAGGACCAATGAGAACAGGAGGGAGAGACACAGGTATGGAAACCGGATTTTCGATTTTAATGTTTATTTTCGGGGGATTGATCCTTCTCTAATGCAGCGCTGATGGCCATCACAAAGGACTACAACATCCTTCCCAGGCGCAGCATGATTTCGGTAGAGCCAAAGGATCCGAAGGCATACATCTTTGCTCTTTCAAAGGTTGTTGCCCTGACGGGTCTGGCCCCTGTTTTGGGCGGCATTGTGGGCTTTTTATTCCGAGCTGCTGGGGCTCGTTGTTATGATAGCTGCAGTAATTGCGGCCATCTGGTTTGGACTCAGGTTCATGAAGATGTGCACTGATGGATGCGGTTTGAAATTGCTCCAGGCATAAGAATGTGCGCTGGAACAGGCACTGCATCTCACCAGAACAGGTCTTCCCCCCAGCTGTCAATCATGGCCTGGATTTCCGGGAAATCGATGCAGCATTTTCCTTCGTAGATTCCAACCGGAACCTTTTCGGTAAATCCGTGGATTGCGATATCCATGTCGTCTCCATTAAACTGATACGTGATGACCTGTTTTTTCCCGGGGTCCACCAGCCAGTATTCGCGGACACCCGCGTTCTGATATTTCCCGAGCTTGAGGATCATGTCTCTGCTGCGGGTGGACGGGGAGAGAACTTCCACCACGAAATCCGGCGCTCCGAATACCCGCCCCTTTTTCAGCCTGTCTTTCTTACAGAGAACCATGACATCCGGCCGGACCATGGTTTTATCGTCGCAATCCAGCTGCACGTCTATGGGCGACATGAGCGGTATACAGCTGCCTTTGTCTGACCGTACAAACCGGCTCAGCTGATGGTGTATTTCTGCAGCCAGAACCTGATGGCCGGCTATGGGGGCTGCCATGTCGTAAATGGCGCCGTCGATCAGTTCTATCCGCTGATCCTCCGGGTAGTTCATATAATCCTCTACCGTGTAAGTTCCCTGTTTCTTTTCGTTGGGCCGGGTGTTCCGGGCCCCATAGGCGGGGGAGGGCTCATGCACAAGCTGGTTCTGCACCGGAAGCGTATAGGCCTGGTGCGGGCGGTGGACAAAAGGGCCTGCCGCATCGGCAAAAACCTTTTCAAGGGCGCGAAGCGTCTGGTAGCGGGGAGAGGACGTTGCCCCGCTGAAGATTTTCTGTACGGTTCCGAGCGGGATTCCGGAGCGTCTTGCAATGTCTTCATTGGTAAAACCGATTTCCTTTTTTAACCGTTTAATATCCTCTAATGTCATAAAAATGGATCCCTTTCTGCCTTGATATACTGATCATATCACAAAAATAACCGAATGTCAACCGTAAATGGAAATAATGTCCAAGTAAGATCCAAACATTCCCCGAATAAGATTCAGGTATTCCCCGAATAAGATCCCAATATTCTCCAAATAAGATTCAATTGTTCCCAGAATAAGATTCCAATATTCCCAAAATAAGATCCAAATGTTCCCTGTATATGAATGCCGAACCGAATCAGGGTTAGGATATTTATGATGAAATGGAGGTACGCATATGTCCGGAATTCTGAAACTCATGCTGTCACTGGCGCTGGCAGCCTGCATGTTCATGACAGGTGTGCTGGCGGGTAATTATGTTTCAAACCGCAAACCTTCTACACCGCGGGAACCTGAAACCGTTGAAGTGGGTCAGAGCTCCGCGCCGCGGGAACCTGAAACCAGGGAGGCGGTTCAGACCGCAGAACCGCAGGAAACCGAGGCGGAGACTGCTGAAGTGAATCACCTGCTCTCGGGGATTTCGGCCGAGGTGTTGGAGTACTCCTTCACGAAAAATGAAAAGACCGGCTGGTCTGTCTTCAAAATTAACAGCCGTCTGGAAAATCAAACGGATGCCGGCCTGATGAAGATCGGCTATGAGCTGAAGCTGCTTGATGAGGACGGGGAGGAGCTGGATCGGATTTACTGGAGCTGGACCGGGGAGGAATTTCCCCTGACACCGGGTAATTCCCTGGAAAACCTGTCACACGGGCAGATTCAGATTGACAAAGAAGTGAAACAGATTCTGATAATGGTGAATTCGGCCCTGACCGAGGAAGATATGCCGCCGATTCATGTTCCGCAGCCCGGAGAATATGTTTACCAGGCCCTGAACAGCGAACACCTGAAAAACATTGCCAATGATCCGCCGGTACAGTTTGACCTCTGGATAGACCGGGGCGGCGCGCGCTGGGAAACTTCCGTTACGGATCCCGAAACGATAGACCGGCTGGTGGAAGCCCTCATGAGGGTCAGGATTTTTGAAGAAACCGGGATATTTGTCACGGACAATTACAACGGATTTTCTATGACCTTTGCGGACGGGAGTTCCTACTGGGTGAGCCTCAATCTTACCAGCCTGGAATACTTCGTGTACGGAAATGACCATATCTATTCCCTGGCGGATTTTGAGGATTTCTGGGAGCTGATGCATGAGCTTACCGAGGAAACGGATTATTTCCATGAGGATTCGTGAGGTTTTCCATGGTTTCCCGGACTGGCAGTGGTATGCGGGAGACCGGGCTTATCCCGGGTATCCCGCGGATATCTTCCTGTACCGGCGCGGTGAGACGGAGCCGGCGGCTGTTTTCGGCGGACAGAATTTTCGGCATTGCACCTGGAAGCTGCAGATCCACCCGAATCCTACCTTCTCACGGGACGGGAAACGCATCTATTTGAACTACCCGGTCAGCGAGGAGCGTACGAGAGCCATGTTCGTCACGCTGGAGGAGATGACGGGGGCAGTGAACTGAAAGCCGGCGGGGAACCGGCACTTTCACAATAAGGCGGGACCGGTTCCCGAAAAAAAGCATCGGGTCAGATAATGTATCTGGTCTGATGCTTTTTTGCGCGAAGCAATGAGCCATGCGGTAGAAAATGACAGCACTGGCAGGGGAAGCTGTTCTTTAGCTTACCCGGGACAGTGATGGCGTTTTCTACCATACGGCGAAAGCCGTTCCAATCGAAGCGCATGCTTTTGGCGCTGCGATCTGTCGGCATGGCTCAAGGCGGAAGGGACGGGTGGGCGGATGTTTTCTCCGCCCATCCTATATTAGGGAAATGCTGATTTACCCGAACTTCTTTGAAAATATAACCTGGTAAGGTGATTAAACCAATTGCTGAAACAGGTTAATTCGATTTTCGAATCAGCAGCATGAGGTGATTTTATAACCTCGCAGAACAGTACCTATATCAACTCAACCCCATATATTCCACGGATTGGATGACATGCGAGGTTATATAACTGTTAAAGTTTGGGGATTTAAGTGTTTCACCGCAGGATTTTCGATGCGTAGCGCCAATTTCCCTGGGAAATCCGCCTGCGCCTGGCTCTGAACAGTTACAAAACCCTCATGCCTCACCTGGCGGGACCCCACCATAGATGAAAGTCCGGACTTTCATAGTAAAGAAATGAGACTTAGGGTTGCAATTTCCCACAGAATCGATTAAAATTGAGTTATACAGTATCAAAAATAAACGGAGGGAAAACAGGTGAATGCCTATACGGCCGGGAAGAGCCGGAAGATTGAAAAACAGCTGAGGATTATGGAGATGGGGTTCAGGCTCTTCTCGGAGCGCGGAATCGTCCGGGTGACAAGCTAAATATGACGCCTTAGGGCGGCGCAAATCCGGCGCGGCAAACGACGAAGTAAAGAGAAATTTGTCGTTTACTATATACTTTACTGAGTTACAGTATTCCGGCTTTGAATCTGTGCCGAAAAAATGTTTAAGGTAATTGAAAGAATTACTTAAGGGGTTTATCGTTTTATCTTGAGGGAAAAAGCTTGCAGGAAATCATGACATGTAATATAATTTAAATGGTTAAACTCAAACTGGAATTCTTTGTCTTTTTAACAATTTGACGCCTTCTCGAGCTGGATTACAGCTGATTCAAAACAATTTACGGATTGCCGGATTAATTGATGCATCATAAAATAGACACCATGTTTGCGATGATGATACGTTTGATTATGAATTTTCAGAAAATACATTGGATGTTATAAAAACATGTGACTGTTCGGAGCCAGATGCAAAAACATGACGTTTATTATAAGCCTTCGACGGATGCGCATACCCCTGCGGGCATACCCCCTCGGGCACAAGCAGATTTGCCAGGGAAATATGCCGCTTACAGCGGTGGAAATCCGGTGCGGGAAGCGCCAAAATAAAAAGAGTTTTGCCGTTTGCTAAATATACAGGCGCTGCACATTTATAACGGGAACATACAAAATTCCAATATAACAGGAATGTAACAAAGTACGTAACTGCCGGGTTGTATAATCATAGTATAACCTGAACGCAGCAGCGTTTACATTTAATTTAGATTTATAGAATGATTCCTGCCGTTTAAAGCCAGATCCGGTATAGACCGGCAGAGGCATCAGCAAGGAAGGAGTACCACCATGAGGAACCGGAACAGCAAGGGCGAAAGTCTTCTTGATCGTCTTGTACGCCAATCCAGAAAGCATAAAGCGGCATGGGCAGGGATCCTGAGCGTTTCCCTGCTTGTCAGTTCCATAACAATCGTAAACCTGATTCTCCCGGCCACCGCCATGACGAAGACCGAGAGGGTTTTGGCGTGCGAATATGCAGTGCATGAACATATGCCGGACTGCTATGAAACCCGTCCGGTCTATGATGCTGCCGGAAATCAGACCGGAACAGAGCAGGTGCTTGTCTGCGGTCAGGCGGATTATGTTGTGCATGTCCATAACGACGACTGCTATAAAACCGTTCCGGTACCGGGCGCGGACGGAAAGCCTGCGAAGGATGAAAACGGGAATGAGCTGACCACGCGCGAGCTGGCCTGCACCATCCCGCAGCGGAAGGAGCACGTGCACAGCGCGGCCTGCTTTGAGACCGTGCGTGTCCTCACCTGCAAAGAAGCGGAAAATCCGGGGCATCAGCACACGGAACAGTGTTGCGAAACGGTGTTGGGTGACCTGAAGTGCGAGCTTCCGGAGCATACCCATACGGAGGAATGCTGGGGCGACGTGGCAACCGGGACCGAGCGCGTACTGGTGTGCGGCCTGGAGGAAGGTGCGGAGGAATCCCGGCATAATGAAACGCGCGTTGTGAAGGAGACGGAAATGCAGACCGTCACCCGTACCGAGTACCGTGAGGAGCTTC
>CAMOSC010000133.1 GCA_946624325.1 uncultured Clostridia bacterium | reverse complement strand
GACGTGCGGCGTACTGTCCGGCCCCGGCAGCGCTCCGGCAGACCGATCGTTTTCTTCCGGCTCCTTTCGGCCTACAAGGCATAACAGTGCGCTGTGAAGCTCCTCCGCAGTCCGGTAGCGATCCGCAGGATCACAGGCGCAGGCTTTCAGCACGATCGAGGCAAGAGGCTCTTTCGCATCCGCGGGCGGAGGCAGAGCCTTTCCTGCCATTCTTTGCGCAAACGCGTTCTCCCGCTCCCTGCGGCTGATAATCTGCCGGTCCAGGCTCACAAAAGGATCCCTGTTGCGGTTCAGCAGCCTGTACAGCACAAGGCCCAAGGAGCAGATGTCAGAACGGCAGTCCGGAGCCTCCCCCCTATAGACCTCCGGCGCAATATAGGAAAGTGTACCCAGCGGCGGCCCCGCCTTCCCGTCCCGTACAACGGACAGCCCGAAATCACCCAGCTTGAAATGACCCCTCGGCGAAACAAAAAGATTTTCCGGCTTAATGTCCCTGTGCACCATTCCCTGTGCTTCACAGTAGGTCAGCGCCCTGGAGATGTCCAGGCCGAGAGCGCAGATTCCCTCCAGATCTATACCGTTCTCGCGAATATATTCCGGAAGGCTGGTCAGAAGCTCCATGCGCAGGAAAAACCTGCATTGCCCCTCTGCCGTCTCCCAGGCAAAATCCTCTACGGAGACAATTTCGGAAAGCCCCCTCAGACGCATCATACTGCGGATTTCATTCCTGCAGTCCTCTATGGCGTGTCTGTTGTCCGCTTCCACGGATACCACCTTCATGGCCCGCTCCTGTCCGTTTTCGCGGTTCAGGATCCGGTAGACCACGCCCGAGATGCCATACCCGATTTCCTCCGCAACGGTCCAGGCCTCCCAGCCGGATGGAAGCTTTAATTCCTGTTCAAACATCCCTGTTACCTATTCAAATCCGTATAGTGACTCATTTACTGCATACAGATCGGATGGGCGGGAAAGTCATCCGCCCTCTGCCTCATACCAGTCCGGCAGCGTCTTCTTTTTTGTGATTATAAAATCACCTTTTTCACGCTCCGCGGAAACTTCCAGGATATAAGCGCAGCCCTTTTTCAGCTGGGCTTTCAAGGTCCTGCCGTTTCCGCCGGCAATTTCTCCTTCGCCTTCCCCCAGCAGGCTCAGGTTCAAGGCGCCGGTGCCTTCCGCCTCCAGCGCAAAGACACCGCCTTCCTCCTCTATCCAGAAATAGCGGAGCATATTCTCCGACGGCGCAAAGCTGTCTTCAATGCGCTTCCACTCCCCGGCATCCAGCAGCACATCCTGTCTGGATACGCCGGATCGCTCCGCCTGCGTCATCCCTTCGGAAGAAGAAAGTTCCGTATTCCGGCTTTCTTCCAGTACAATATGACATTCCGTCAGTTCAAGGCCCGCCCCGGCCGGAACTTCAATATACTTCAAATCAAAACCGGAAGCGCTTCCGGACAGTCCGCTGCCCGGCATATCTCCGCTTTCGGAAATAATCAGGCTGCTGCCCGCGCCAATCCGCTCATTCGCAATCAGGTATACGGCGGCATCCTCCACGCTGCCCGGAGCAAATCCGCCCAGCTCGTTCAGCGGAAGCTCGTCCGAAAACGGCACCGCCATACAGCCTTCCAGCCGCAGGGTCATTCCGCTTTCCAGCTTTTCCAGGCGGTACCGATTCTCCAGCCAACGGTAGCCGTCAACCCAGAATCCGTCCCTGTAGTTTCCGACCGTATAGCCGCCGTTTCCCGCAAGCGGGACAATGGCGTAGCTTCCCTCCGGCAAAACCTCTCCGACCTCATATTCCGCAGGGGGATACCCCTTCCGGAGGTTCTCTGGCCTTTCGCCCCAGGACAGCCTCCCGGTCTCCGGTTCCGTCAGGCCTTCCGTCCTCTCTATCGCAAGCCGGACACCGCCAGTCCCCCCGGATACCGAAACCAGCGCAATGCGGATGTCCTGGTTGTCCGCAAGCTTCAGGTACAGCTCTCCTTCATCTGCCAGATATGCCGAATCCCGCAGATAAACCGATTCACGCTCCAGGCCGGAACCGATCAGTTCCCCGCTGTCGGCATCCCAGGCAAACAGAGCCGCCGCATCCTCCGGAGAAGCCTTCAGGCAATACCACCCTTTGGCATCAGCCCGGTAATCATACCGCAGAATATCATACCTGTCGGCGAAAAAATCCCATACCTGGCCGGCGTTTCCGATATCGGCCGCGGGAATATCCGCCTCGGGCAGCAGTTCAAAGCCGCCCGTTCCGGAGAGTGCGGAAACAGTGATTACATATTCATATCCCGGCCAGAGCTCGCCAAACAGCACATCCGTTTCATCCGTACGGATCCGCTGCATGAAGCTTCGCCTGCCCTTCTCCAGGCTGTACAGGCATAGCTCCATCACCAGCCCGTCCTCCCGGGCCGAAACGCGCAGGGCATTGCAGTTTTTATCCGGGACAAGCAGAAACTGCCGTATCTCTCCCGGCGTCAGGAAATCTCCCGCAATCCCGTCCGTGCCGTAAAACGCTTCGGGATCGGCCGTCAGACGGCGCTTCGTCTGCTGTGCCGGCACCGTCCTTTCCCTGCTTCCGGTCAGATCCAGGATTTCCTCCTCAGACGCCTGGGCTGTATAAGCGAGGAGGCTGCACGCCGCGAGGATGGGCAAAACCCTAATCGCCCCTGCCCCTACATCATTCCAGGCTTTCAACCACCGCATTCTGCAGTTCATATTCCAGGCCTTCCTCAACAGAAAAATAAATCTGTTCAAAATTAAACAGCACGTTCGGATATCCGAGGCTGTCCGGGGACAGGTCGGGCCACTCGATTGATGTAAACCTTCCATCCTGCGTGATCAGATACATCCCCGCCGGAATATCCGTTCCGCCAAGCAGCGTCCTGATCTCCTCCGTATCTCCGGAGAATTCAGGCTCCTCGGCATATTCGGTCAGCTCCGGAGCCGCTTTAAGCCGCAGCTCAAATTCACCGGTCTGTCCGCCCGCGCTGACACACAGATGATAGGGAATCCCTTCCCGCAGACGCACCGCGAAACGGCCGTTTTCATCCGAATGTCCGACAGCCCTGCAGTAATACTCACTCATCACAGAAAAGCGGCAGGCTTCCGGACCGGAAATGCTCAAATCATATACCTGCGTTTCGGAGGGTACAAACAGATAGTGCATAACCTCATACGGCAAAAGGAGCTTATCCCGCACAGTCTCCGCGCCGGCAGTATCAAAAAGGATCTGCTCCCTGAGTTTCAGCTGCTCCTCCGTAAGGTTCGCGCTGCATGCAAGCAGGTTCCCCGACAGAATATCTGACGGCAGGGCTTTTTCGGCAATCTCCGCCCCGGTGCCCTCCGCTTCATCCGCAGCCGCAGTTTCTCCCCCTGCTGCCCGGTAAGGCTTCAGCAGCACAAGCCCCGCATTTGTACGGCTCACCCGGGTGCCCTCAGGGCAGGACAGGAACGAAACGTCAAACCGGGAAAAGCTGCGGTATTTCCTGTAGTCTGACAGCTTCTCCAGCTCTTCCGGCCCCTCCGGGCCTGTCTGGACCTGATCCGCCGCAAGGTTTCCGCCCACGGCCAGATAAGTGCCTGCCGGCATATCCTTCCCTGCCTGCAGCAGGCCGCCTTCCCCCGGCAGATATACAACAGTCTCTCTTCCGGCTTCCTCAGCCGAGGCAGCCGCCGGAGATTCGGCTTTAGCTCCGCCGGCCGCGTCTCCCCGGCCCGCATCCGGATTTCCCGCTTCTGAATTTCCCTCTTCCTGCTCTGTATTTTCAGGCGCGGGAATATCCGTCTCATTCCACCGCCGCGTCAGTTCTATGCCCCCGTATCCCCCCAGCGAAACCACCGCCAGCCGGTAGGCTTTTCCGGCCTCAAGCGCGGCAGTCAGGGCGGATGCGGGCGATAAGTCCTCATTCACCAGCTCCCCGGAGCCTTCCTCCCAAAGGTAAAGCGCCGTGCTCCCGGGCCCGCCGGCTTCAAAGCTGCAGCTGCCGTCCTGCTCGGCCACAAAGCTGTAGCGCAGGATCTCATACGGGTTGAGGAACACATCCCAGACAGTTGCAATGCCGCTGATATCCGCGGTCTCAGGGCTTTTGGGCTTCTCGATCCGGAAGCTTCCGCTGCCCTGAAGGCTCGTAATATGGAGCTGATATACCACGTCCTCCGTGCTGTCAAATGCGATGACATCCGCCTCATCCGTGCGGATGCTCCCCCTTGGCAACAGCTGTTCCCCGTACTTCAGGTAAAGGCTTGCCTTCAGTATCAGGTCCTCACTTTCCGGCACAATACGTACAATTCCGCTTTCATAGAAATTGTACTGCTTAACCTGGCCCGGAATGATTATCTGCTCCACGATCGTGGACGTCATGTTGTCCAGATACAGTATATCCCGGTTATCATAACCGTAAACATAATCCAGGTACTCCCCCTGTGCCTCCCTTCCGCTGCGGTCCAGGAAGCCATCCTCCTGAGCCGTGCAGGAATAAGCCGGAAGCAGAACGAAAACGGCGGACAGCAGCAGCCGGAAAAACCTTTGGAAACCATTATTTCTATTCATTTTCATCTCCATATGTAACTGTTCAGAGACAGATGCGGCAAGAAGCGGCGCACATACGCCCCGCTCCCTCATTCGGTATACCCGTCCCTTTCTTCGTCAGGATGTTCCGTAAAGCTGCGTTCCCAGATTTCCGCATAGGTATCCATAGGATCAAAGGAAAGCAGACACAGCAGCAGAAACGCCTCGTAAGGATTTGCCGGGTATACCGACAGCATCCCGCAGGACTTCAGCATGGGGTTTGCACGTTCCAGGAAGGCTTCCATCCGGGATTCGGGGTTGGGGAAATCCTGCTGGCCTGTGATAAAAAAGAGCAGCGACAGAAGGTCAAAGCGGTTTGCTTCATCCCTCCCGTTCCAGACCACATCCAGCCGCTGCCTGCTCACCCGCTTGCTCTCAAACTGCCGGTTCAGTGTGGATGCCGTCATCCGCTGCAGGTTTTTCTGCGCATTCACGGGGATGCCGCTGCAAAGCACGCGCTCAATATCCGCAAAGGTAATCTGTTCCGGTCGCCAGACCTCCCGGCGCCTGCTCTTGTCGATATCCGATTCGTAGAGCTTTGCAATTTTCTCGCGGGCCTCCTGAACCAGCGCTCTGAAGGTCCTGTAAACAGTCATTCTGCGGATATCCGGGCGGCCTGTTTTCTTAAGATTTTCCAGATACCGAAGCAGCTCCTTCTCCGTGCGGATGCGCGGCGCATTCCGGTAGGAGGGTCTTGAACCGCGCTCCTGAGCAGGAGCGGCATGTAAAACTGCCCGGCAGTTCGAGGTAGCAGCAGTACTCTCTGGACCGGAAATATCAGAAACCGGAGCAGCCGCTGAAGACTTTCCGTTTTCCGAAGCATCAACGACCTCTTCCTGACCGGAAACCGCAGCCAAAGGTACTCCGGCTTCCGCAGAGACGGCTGCGCCATCCGCTGGATCCGGCTTTAGGACAGTATGCTCCGGATCCTCATACCACCGCAGCAGCTGCCTGGCCCGGGCATAGCTTTTCCGGTACCGGAAGCAGTACCAGAAGATCACCTCATCGGGACGGTAAAAATCAAAGGTAGCCTCACGGAGCACCTTCTGGAGAAATTCGTGGACATCCTTTTCGCTCATCCGCAGGCCGAAGCCCAGCAGGAATACCGTTGACCGCCGCACGCCGTCCGCATTCAGCCACCCCTTAACGGTCTGCGAAGCGCGCTTCGTGGAAGGCTCCCAGGAAAAGGGCGTGGAATTCTCCCGGAAAGCCTCAATAATCATCTCCTGATATTCCTCTTCGGGAATGCTCAGAAAAGGTCTGTCCATTTCGGCCTTCAGGTAGATATATCTTTTCAGATAATCCTGGAAGGAGCGCAGACGGATGCCGCCCTTCAGGAACGCATAGATTTTTTTTGCCTCCTGCCCGGAGAAATGCTCTGAGCATGCCAGTCTGGAAATCTGCCGTTTTGCAGCCGGCGTAAATTCATACTCCTGAAGAGTGCGGTCAAACACATTCTCCCCGAACCAGGATGCCTGCATAAGTCACCTCATAATTTCCGGCGTCTGACTCTGAACCAGTGTCATTTGCTTAAGCTTCTTACTCTCGTGAAATGATCATGGAAACGGTGTCTCTCGGACTCCTTTGACTTGCCAGGGGAAACGCTGCATGAATCAGCGTTTCCCCTGGAAGTGTTTGTAAACAGCTTACATATCTTGCTTGTCTGACTTCAACCCGGACTGCATTGCCGTCAGTCGCCGCAGCTTAAGTTGCCACCAATGGCTCCGGACAGTTGCGCATCTTTTAAATTATAGTGAACGTCAGAAAAAACTTGACGGGCACTTATAGCCTCCGGCGGATGCGCACGGATTTGCCAAGGAAGTATGCCGCCTTAGGGCGGCGCAAATCCGGCGCGGCAAACGACAAAGTAAAGAGAACTTTGTCGTTTGCTATATATAATACAAAAGCATTATATCACAAAAGCCACTGTTCTACAAGACAAGTACCATTGGGTAATCTATACCGTTCCTGTCATTTCCGATCCGAAAAACCCCTTCCTCCACATTGCGGAAATGCTCTTCCATGCGCATTTCACTTCTCTCATCATCAGGCTGAATACTTTACGGAATAACCATGGTCCACGTCTGCATCACATTGGTTCCGGCGTCAATCGGCGCATCATAGATCTTTTTGCTGCCGTCCCGGAACGTTACGGTGGCGTAATGATGGTTTGCGTAGCCCGCAAAGGTCAGCTCCGCAGAAAGACCGAGCTTTTTCGCTGCGCGGATCATCAGGTTGGAGAATTCAATGCAATCGCCCACCTGTGTTTCCACAAGCGCGCCGGTCTCCTGAAAGAGGTTCAGCAGATAGTAGCCGTTATTCGCATAGTAGCGAAAATGTGTATTCATATAGTTGAAAATGACGTCCAGCTTCTTCTGGTCCGACATGGAGGAATCCGTCAGCTCCGAGAATTTCTGATCCAGCCATGCGTCCGTCATGGCATCCTCGGGGACTACGTCAACCTCGAAGTTTGCAAAATTCTTTACCTGACCGTTTACCGTGCGGTTGACCGCTATGGTGTGATGTCCCGCCGAGAACCAGGCACAGTAGATATAGCCGCCGTTCACCTTCCGGAATCCGTTTGCCGTGGTTATGACATAGCCTTCCTCATCCGCGATGTAATGGATATCGCCGAAAGCCTGCTCACCGAGCATGGTGATATACTCATCCAGCTGTACGGAGAGAATCGCGCCGGTCGGATCCTGCGTTTCCACGAAAATGATTACGGGCGGAGCGCCGTAGGTTGCCGTTTCCACAACCGTCCATTTATTCAGGATACGCGCATTATAGCTGTATAGACTCTCATAATCGACGAGATCCCTGCGCTCCTCATATCCGCAGCGTCTGCAGACATATCGCTTATAGCCCGCTGTTTCAGCGGAATCCGGAACTTCCGTGACCTCAAAATCATGCTCCAGCTTCGGAAGCGTTTTTGTCTCCAGCACGGTGCCGCAGACGCTGCAGCCGTAAACCTCGGTTCCTTCCGCATAGCAGTCCGGATCCGTGCGGGAGAGTAGCACTCTTGTATGATCCGCAAGCGGCTTTTCCTCTGTCTTTGTCTGACCGCAGACGCTGCAGGTCCACGTCGTGACTCCATGGTTCACACAATCCGAATACGTTTCTGAACTGATACTCCAGCTGTGCTCCGAATGCGGAGCCGGTTCCGTATTTTTCCCGAAGACATAGCTGCTGATAACGCCGGGCCTGCGGATGGTTCCATAGCGCTTGTAGGCGTAAACCCAGTAGAAAGACATTTGCTCGTAAGAGGAGGCCGTGTCCGTATACGAAGCGGAAGAAACATCCGCCAATTCCGTTATGGCTCCCCCGCTGCCCCTGCGCGCTTTGACGACGTATCCATCCGCGCCGGAAACCGCATTCCAGGTGAGCTGCACCGAAGAAGATCGGCCTGCCGCCCGGACATTGGCCGGCTGGGGCAGCTGACGAATCCCGTAAACATACTTTTCCGAAATATCCCCGCGGATCGTCTTTCCGTCCACCTTCTTAAACGGAAAAACCCAGTAATAGCTGTACAATGTGAGGGACGCATCTTTGTCTGTATAGGAGGTTTTTGCGGTAAACCCCAGCTGACGGTACGGCTTACCGTTCTGAATGCCGCAGACAAGATACCCGTCCGCTCCGGATACAGCCTGCCAGGAAAGCACCGTTCCATTGACAGAGGATACAGCGTTCAAACCGCTTACCCGTTCTTTTCCGGTCCATGCCGTTCCGTCAGTATCCATACCGGCTGGGAATGTCCCGGCAGAAACGATATGCACCGGTAAAATCAGTGCAAGACACAACAGTGCCGACAGAAGGGAACCGATCCATTTTCTTTTTTTGTTCATGCTTTTCTTCTCCTTCCTGCGAAATCCTGTACTTTGACCCAATGGCCGCGGATGACCATTTTGCAGCCACGCCTGATAAAAGTTCAGCCGTGGGCAGAATATGTCTCCTTTCGCGGTATGTCCGCATTGTACACCTGCTCTTTTTTTTCTGCTGCCTGATTCCCGCCGATACGGAAACGAAAGACCACGCTGCGGGGCCTGACACCCACAGCGTGGTCTCCCATCTGTATTTCGGATTATCATCCGCATTTTTATTATAGCACATCGCCCTCCGGTTTCTGTAACGAAAAAGTTGCATTGTTCTTAAATCCCCGCAGTTCTTTACGCAAGACCCTCCCGCCGGCTGACCTGTTCACATTGAGCCATGCCGGCACTGTCCCGGGAGAGCCAAAACCCGGCTTTCCCATTCCGGTTCCGGCATTTTCTTCTTTGAGCCATGCCGACAGATCGCAGCGCGAAAAGCCCCCGAAGGAATCACATACTCCTCCGAGGGCCATACCTGTGCAAGCAGC
>CAMOSC010000132.1 GCA_946624325.1 uncultured Clostridia bacterium | reverse complement strand
ATGCCGTGGGACGTGCGTTTTTTATAGGGTTCCGGGCAGGGAACCGCACCTTCATCGTAGAGGAAGCGATGCCAGAATCTTGAATACAGCAGATGCAGCGTCGTATGCTCCATGCCGCCGTTGTACCAGTCTACCGGCATCCAGTATTCAAGCGCCTCTTTGGAAGCCAGCGCTTCGGTATTCTTCGGATCCGTATAGCGCAGGAAGTACCAGGAGGAACCGGCCCACTGCGGCATGGTATCCGTCTCGCGCTTCGCCGGCTTTCCGCAGCAGGGGCATGTGGTGTTTACCCATTCCGTCATGGCCGCAATCGGGGACTCTCCGTTATCGGTGGGCATGTAGCTCTCAACCTCCGGAAGTTCCAGCGGAAGCTCACTCTCGGGGATCGGCACATATCCGCAGGATTCGCAGTGCACGATCGGGATCGGCTCGCCCCAGTAGCGCTGTCTGGAGAATACCCAGTCCCTGAGCTTGTAATTCTTTTTGGCTTTTCCGATTCCCTTTTCCTCCAGCCAGGCGGTAATGGCTTTTTTCGCTTCGGCTACCTCGAGGCCGTTGAGAAACTCGGAATTGACCAGAATTCCGGTGGCGGTATCGGTAAAGGCTTCATTTTCCACGCCGACCTTACTGCCGGCCACAACCTCGATTATGGGAAGGCCGAATTTCTTTGCGAATTCCCAGTCGCGGCTGTCATGGGCCGGAACTGCCATGATTGCACCGGTTCCGTAGCTCATGAGCACGTAATCGGAAACCCATACCGGGATTTCCTTCCCGTTGACCGGATTCACGGCACGAAGCCCCTGAATCTCAACACCGGTTTTTTCCTTTGCCAGCTCGGAACGCTCAAAATCGGATTTTCTTGCCGCTTCCTCACGGTAAGCAAGCACCTCTTCCCAGTTCGCAATACGGTCGCTGTACTTGTCCAGCATGGGATGCTCCGGGGACACAACCATATAGGTGGCTCCGAAAAGGGTATCCGGCCTGGTGGTAAATACGGTCAGCCTGTCGTCTGTGCCGGCGAGGGCAAAATCCACCTCGGCGCCGTAGGAACGGCCGATCCAGTTGCGCTGCTGAACCTTAACCGGCTCAATATAATCCACGGTATCCAGACCGTCGATCAGCTTGTCTGCATATGCCGTAATCTTCAGCATCCACTGGCTCTTCATCTTGCGCACCACGGGTGAACCGCAGCGCTCGCATACGCCGTTGACCACTTCCTCATTGGCAAGGCCGACCTTGCAGGAAGTACACCAGTTGACCGGCATCTCGGTTTTATAGGCGAGGCCTTTCTTGAAGAGCTGGAGGAAAATCCACTGGGTCCAGTGATAATAACCCGGATCCGTGGTGTTGATCTCTCTGTCCCAGTCAAAAGAATAGCCCAGCGCATGAAGCTGACCTTTGAAGCGGGCAACATTATTCTTCGTGACAATCCTGGGATGGATATGATTCTTAATGGCATAGTTTTCCGTGGGAAGACCGAACGCATCCCAGCCCATGGGGAAGAGCACATTGTAGCCCTGCATTCTCTTCTTTCTGGAGACAATGTCCATGGCGGTATAAGGCCGCGGATGACCCACGTGGAGTCCCTGGCCTGAGGGATACGGGAATTCAACCAGTGCGTAATACTTGGGCTTTGTCCTGTCCTCCCCTACGTGAAACGCATGCTCATCATCCCAGATTTTCTGCCACTTGGCTTCCACTTCCTTCGGTTCGTAAAAACGGTTCATAATCAGATTTTCTCCTCCCCAAACGCAGTTTTGTACCGTGACCAAATGGCCACGGATGATTATTTTGCAGCCACGCCTGCAAAGGGCGCAGCCGTGGGCAAAAAGAGTCTTCTTCCGGCGGGCGTATGCCCGCATAGTCTGCCAAACAGGAAAAGCCTTTCGCCTCCCTGTAGTATTACATAGAGACGAAAGACCCGCGGTACCACTCTATTTCACGGATTGCTCCGTGCACTCATTTGATCTGTAACGGGACGTCCCGCCGGGGATTACTGCTGCTTCACCCCCGGAGCTCAAAAGCCAGTTCGGCAGCCACGTCTATCCGCCTCGCACCACCCGGCGGCTCTCTGAAAGTCCGTATACTGCCTACTACTCTTCATCGTCGCATTTGAAAGTATCATAACACGCGGCGGTGCCTCTTGTCAATGAAAATCGGCTCAGAGAAAGGGCCGGGGTATGATCCGTACCCCGGCCTGTAATTTTTTGCGCGAAGCAATGAGCCATGCGGTAGAAAATGACAGCACTGGCACGGGGAAGCTGTTCTTTAGCTTGCCCGGGACAGTGCTGGCGTTTTCTACCATACGGGAGAGCCATTTCAGGAATCTGGCTCTGAGCAGCAAACATTTTTTAAAGAGAGAACGCTTCGTCAATCGGCATCCTTGTAGTCGGACGCGGCGACAATCTTGCTCTGAACCTCTGAAGGCGTCTGCTCATAGCGGGTGAAGACGTAGCTGAACTCGCCCATACCGCCGGTCATTGCGCGCAGGGTTGTTCCATATCCGTAAAGCTCAGCCATAGGCACCTCTGCCGTAACGATCTGCTTTCCGCCGGAAACATGGTCCATTCCGAGAACGCGGCCGCGGCGCTTGTTCATATCGCCCATAACATCACCGACCATGCTGTCCGGCACATTGACGGAAACGGTCATAATCGGCTCGAGGATTACCGGGGATGCCTCCGGGAAAGCCTTCTTATAGGAGAGAATAGCCGCCATCTTGAATGCAAGCTCGGAGGAGTCTACCGGATGGTAGGAACCGTCCATCAGGGTAGCCTTCAGGCCTACTACCGGATATCCGGCAAGAAGTCCGTGAAGAACCGATTCCTGGACACCCTTTTCAACAGCCGGGAAGTAGTTCTTCGGCACGGAACCGCCGACAACCTTCTCCTCGAACACATAGGGCTTTTCCATATCGCCGGAGGGCTCCCACTCAATGTGGACATCGCCGTACTGGCCGCTGCCGCCGGTCTGCTTCTTATATTTACCCTGCTCGCGGACCTTCTTGCGGATGGTCTCGCGGTAGGCAATCTTCGGCTGTGTCAGTTCAATTTCAACCTTATAGCGGGTGAGAATCTTGGAGACGACAACCTCAAGCTGCTGATCGCCGATTCCGTACAGGAGAGACTGATGGTTCTCGGAATCGTTCACAACCTTCAGGGTCAGGTCCTCATCGGTCATCCTTGCAAGAGCGCTGGCAATCTTATCATCATCAGCTTTATTCTTTGCGGAATATGCCTTATAGGTATAGGGTACGGAGATCTCCGGGCGCTTATACGTGACGGAGCTTCCCTTTAAGCCAATGGAGTCGCCGGTGGAAAGGTTATCCATCTTTCCGAGCGCACCGATATCGCCGGCCTTCAGCTCGGGAACCTCAATCGTCTCCTTGCCGCGCATGATGTAGATCTTGGAGACTCTGGCCTCCTCTTCCTTGCTGACGTTGTAGATGGAATCGCCGGCCTTCAGGCTTCCGGTAATAACCTTAATCAGGCTGTATTTACCGATAAACGGATCCACCATGGTCTTCCAGACCTTGCCGGAGAAGGGCTTTGAGGAGTCATACTCCACCTCAATTTCCTCTCCGTCCGCACCGGTTGCGGAAGCCTTCAGGAAATTCGGGGCCGGGAAATAGTTCTTGATGGTGGCAAGCAGCATGTTGATGCCCTGAGCATCCGTTCCGGAGCCCATGAGCACCGGAACGATCTGGCCGTCCATAACGTGCTCTCTGAGAGCCTCTGAGATTTCCTCGGTGGTGAATTCCTCACCGGAGAAATACTTCTCCATAAGCTCCTCGGAGGTTTCCGCCACGGCTTCGAGAAGCGCGTCGCGGCTGGAGGCTGTTTCATCCTCCGCGCTGGCAGGGATCTCACAGGAGGTATATTCATAGGAGCCGGGCTTAAAGCGGCGGCCTTCCATCTTTACGACATTGACAAAGCCCACGAACTTTTCGTTTTCGTGGATCGGTACATGGAACGGAGCAACGCTTGTTCCGAAAAGCTCCTTGAGGTTTTCGGTGATCTCAGCGAAATTTGCCTGCGGATCATCCATATCGGTCACGAAGAACATGCGCGGCAGATTGTTCTTTTCGCACAGCTCCCATGCCTTCCTGGTTCCGACCTCGACGCCGGACTTTCCGTTGACGACGATAATGGCTGCACCTGCTGCGCTGCAGGCTTCCTCGGCCTCGCCCACAAAGTCGAAGTATCCGGGCGTGTCAAGGAAGTTGACCTTAATGCCTTCATACTCGATCGGGACAACGGTGGTGGAAATGGAGAACTGACGCTTCTGCTCCTCTTTATCGAAATCGCTGATGGTGGTGCCGTCAACTACCTTGCCCAGACGCTTTGTAATTCCGGTAACATAGGCAGCAGCCTCGACAAGTGTGGTTTTCCCGCATCCGCCGTGACCTAACAGCACCACATTCCTGACCTGTTCCGTTTCATACACTTTCATACTGCAAGTTCCTCCTAAAAAATGATAAATCACAATGCAGGCTGTCCCGCGGACGCGCCCGCCGGCATTTCGTGTTCAGGCCATGCGCCGCAAGCTTCTCCCCGGGCGGAAAACAGACTTTTTCCGAACCCCCGGTACAAAGAGCGAAAACAACTTTGTAAGCTTACGGAAGCGCAAAAATATGTTGAATTAATGTAACTGTTCAGAGCCAAACTCCAGAAATGGCGAAAAACAGCCATTTCCGGAGTTGTGGCGTGCTCGCCAGATGCAAATCTGTAAGAAATCATGGATTTCAGCCAGCTGAATCCATGATTTCTCACAGATTTGCGCCTGGCTCTGAACAGTTACAAATTGACAACTATTACAGGCCCCATCAAAATTGCCCATGGCGATATTATACTAAATATCAGGTCATTTTGCAATATTTTTTTGTAAGTCCCCGCAGACGGTTGTTCGGAGCGCCGCAGTGCCGGCCTTTACTTTCTGGGATAAACGGGAAAATGGTGTCTGGTCAGACACTCTGTAGCCCTGGCACAGGCTTTCTCATCGTGAAATTCGATTTTCAGCGTGCCGTCCTGGCGCTCCCGGTTGTGGTTTATTCCGATGTTCTTGATACTGATCTCCTCATAGGAAAGCAGCGCCGCAACCACCGAGATGGCGCCGGGGCGGTCCGGGATATCGCAGAAAAGGGAATATTCCGGCTGCAGTGTACCGCGCCCCGTTTCCGGAATTGCATTCCGATAGGCCCCGGAACGGATAAATGTCCGGCCGATCTCCTCCCGGTTTCCGTTCTTCATGGCGGCTATCATATCCTGGAGGGAGCTGACATAGCGTTCCATCAGCGGAATGATCTGTTCCCGGTTTGTCATGCTGATCTGTTCCCACATTTCGGGGGAAGAAGAGGCGATGCGCGTAATGTCCTTAAAACCGCCCGCGGCGATGCGCCGCATGATCTGGTCCGCCGTATCGGAATCCTTCACAAGATTCACCAGGCCCGCCGCGATCAGGTGAGGGACGTGGCTTACTGCCGCAACGGCATAATCGTGATCCCGGTAATTGAGGACCATGGGGACCGCGTCCAGGTCGGAAGCAAATCGCTCCATCAGCCGGATCTGTTCCGCACTGCTTTTCGCGGAGGGCGTAATCATATAATAGGCATTTTCAAGAAGATTTGCCCTTGAGCAGGCATACCCCGTGCGTTCCGAACCGGCCATGGGATGGCCTCCGATAAAGTGCTCTTCCAGCTGCAGCCGTGAGGCTTCCTCGTGAATGGCGGTCTTGGTGCTGCCCACGTCGCTGATCAGAGCCCCGGGCTTGAGAAGGCCCCGCAGTCTTTCAAGATATCCCGCGTTCACGGAAACCGGAGCGCAGAGCAGTATGAAGTCCGCAGCCGATACCCTTTCATCCAGGCGCTCCAGGATCAGGTCCACAACCCCGTCTGCCTTTGCCTCCTCCAAAGGTGCGGCGGAATCGGAAAAAGCCATGATCCGGCTTTCCGGATGCACCTGCTTCCATTTTCTTGCAATAGATCCGCCGATCAGCCCGAGTCCGATAAATAAAACAGTCTGAAACATGATCCTCTCCTCCCGAAACGCAGTTTTGTTCCTTGACCGAATGGCCGCGGATGACTATTTTGCAGCCGCGCCTGCAAAGGACGCAGCCGTGGGCAAAACATGTCTCCTGAAAGCAGATATGGGGGAGGTTGACACCTCCCCCAGCCGTTACCCGTTATATACTGCATGATCCGAAAGCCCCGTCCCCGCGGCCCGGGAACCGTAGCATGACCCTGGCAATCTGCACCGGTCATTTCGGTGAACGTCCTGAAAAACCGCTCATCACTGCTTTAAGACAGCCGTCAGGAAGGCCAGCGCCAGGCCCTGGCCCCAGCCCTGGATCCACGCTTTCGGAACATTCCTGTAGCCCTCGCGGTCTTTCATAACCGCGGTCCCGCCGGAAACATTCAGCACTCTTCCGTCTTCGCTCACATTTGAGAGAACGCCCGCAAGTGCCTTCTGGACATATTTCGCGTGCAGCGGATTGCCCATCTCGGTCATGGCCGCCGCGATTCCCGCCGAAGCGGAAACCTCCTCATAGGAGTCGGCATCATCCAGAATGGTGCGCCAGAGCCCGTTTTCTGTCTGGAGAAGCTTCGCCGCAGCCAGCTGGTCGCGGAGAGAGCACTCCACATCCATGCATTTCGGGAAGAGATACCAGTCGTGCAGATTTTTCTTTACCTGTGACATGGTATAGGCTGCCCAGGCATTCGCCCTGCCCCAGTAGAAGCCGGACATATGGTCTTTATGAATATTGTTGTATCCGTGGTACCAGAGACCGGTAGCCGGATCCTGCAGATACATGATATGCCAGTAATACTGGTTCAGCGCGTCATCGATAATGTCCTGGGCCTGGTCCGCATACTCCGCCAGCTGCTTATCCTTCTCGTTCTCCGGATCCAAGGCGCGGAGCCTGCAGCCCGTCCGAAGCATCAGAAAGGCCGCCATAAACAGGGTATCCGCCCAGCACTGCTCCGGGAAATCATTCTTGCTGGAAACGGTATGCTGAAGGACATGATCTCCGAAGCGCAGCGCATCATTGCGCAGGTAATGAATTTTCGACATCAGGAGGTCAAAATATTTCTTTTCGCCCGTGGCATCGAACAGCGTCAGGAGGCAGTGCCCCATGGCGCATGCGTTTACATTCCAGGACGGCAGACCCATCTCGATATACTCGTCGACCCAGTTCCGCAGAAAATCGATATACTCCTGCTTACCTGTGGCCAGATACGCTTCTCCGATGCCATAATAGGCCACGCCGCAGGGCCAGTCCCAGGTGAGGTCCATCGTCATGGTCTTTTTTACAATCCGGTCGATGACCGTGAGCAGTTCATCTCTGTTGTATTCCAGCTTCATACTACATCTCCCCCGTACCTCAGTACACAAAGCGGCGTTAAAAACACCGCAAAGCTGCGTGCCCTCTATCTTTCGTTCACACAATTGTTACCGTTCAGAGCCTGACTCCGGAAATGCCGTAAAGCCGCCATTTCCCCCGAATACCGTCCGCACTTTTCGCGGCCGGCGGGTATCCGCGCCCGGGCATGTCTTCCGGCACTGCCCGGACCGCGCTGCATGGGGACTACCTGATTACCGTCTCAAAGGGAGCAAGCGTCACCGTAACATCTCCCTTTTCCGTATGAATCCGCGTAGTCTGCTCCTCTCCCGAATTGTTGATGACCACCAGCTTATCGATTGCCCCGTAATAGGCACATTCCGTATGCAGGTTATCGCAGAAGTAAAGACCGCATCCTTCCTCGCAGCGGCTTACATAGAGGATGGCCCTCAGAAGCATGCGCGTAGCCTCCGGGGATACGCGGAAGGAAGACAGATACATCGCGCGGCCTTTCATGAAGTCACGTACCGTAATCACCGGCGTTCCATTCTGTTCGGCAAGAACCGAGACATCCGGCTTTTTCAGATACACGCCGCCTAAAGCCTGCATGGAAGCCCCAAGCTCCGGTGTATCCTTCAGCACAAAGGAATCCGTCTCTGCCTCGAAATGATACTTCCGCAGGCACTTCTTCGTTCCCAGGTCACGGTCGACGCCAAAAACCTCCGCCAGCTGGAAGAACAGGCCGTTCGCGTTTACGGCTGTGGGCTCGTTGACGCCGATCAGGCCGCCGCCCTCCCCGACAAACTTTGTCAGAGCCGCCTTCAGCAGTGCGCATTTCCAGGCATCGCCGCCGCTCCATGCGCTGCCCGCCGCTCCCGCGTTGATAACAACGCGTGCGTCCTCCGGGAAACCGCCTTCCAGGACATCATCAAAGCTCATAAAGCATACGTCAAGCGGCAGACCCGAGAGGGACTCCAGGATGTTTGTCAGGTCCACCTCCGGATGCTCGTGCAGATGGCCGCTGCAGATCCACGAACGGAGGCTTCCCCAGGCGGTCAGGATTACGACCTTGCCCGGAAGCGTCCAGGGCTCGCAGGAATGATTGAAGCTCTTGAGCAGTCTGAATTCGTCAGCGACCTTTTCAATATAGTCACAGAAATCCGGGAAGGGCTCCACCAGGTGCAGATATCCGCCCAGTCCGATCCGGTCAACGGGCTTGCGCAGCAGCGCCCTGCGGACATTCACCCAATAGCGGCTGGCATCCAGTCTTGGATTTCCGCCGGGGGCAAAGGTGGGCTCGCCGGTAAGGCCCGTGGGGAACAGATACGGATGGAAGCGGAGCTCATGGGTCTCCACACCCTGCGCCCCGGCACAGAGTCTCGCCTCAAAACCGTTGAATACGCACTTGATCAGGCCGTCAAAGCCGAACTCCGGGAAGCGCTTTCCATACGGTTCAACGCCGATCCAGCTGTCATCGTAAAACACATAGGCCTTTTTCCCGTAGCTGTGCACGATATCAATCAGTTTCCTGCCGAATTCCACCACGAAACGGTTGATGAAATACATCCACTCCCGGTATTTCTTGGACGGTACATTGTGTGCGGAGGTATACTCGCCCGCATTGACAAA
>CAMOSC010000131.1 GCA_946624325.1 uncultured Clostridia bacterium | reverse complement strand
GTACTCTGCTTTCGGAAAATACTATATCCGCATTGCTGATGAAGACAGAGAGCTGTCACCTTCCGAACTCCGCAGGATCATGATCCGTCGGGAGTATGAGGAGAACTGGGAGAACAAAACCACGGATCAGACCGCAGATGATGCGGACGAGAAGACCGTAAAGGCTTTTTATGATTCTGCCATTTCATGCAAAAGGCTGCCGGAGATCGAATACGATAAGCGGAAAATCCTTGATCAGCTCGGTGTTCTTAATGGCGATCATCTGACAAACGCCGGTGTCTGTCTGTTCTCTTCCAGAAAGCCCATAGCTTTGAAAATGGCAGTATTCGCCACAGATCACAAAGAGACATTTCTGGATATGGACAGGACAGAGGGAAATATATTTGACCTGATCGATGCAGCAGTGACCTACATTGTAAAGAACATCCGCTGGCGGGTCGAAATGAGTGGCGACGGGATTCACCGGAAAGAGATCCCGGAGATTCCGATCGACGCCATAAGAGAAGCTGTGATCAACAGCTTTGCACATGCAAGATATGATCTCTCTGTCCAGCATGAGATTGATGTTTTTTCGAACCGTATTTCCATCTGCAATCCGGGATCCTTTGCCAATGAATTTGAACCGATAGATTTTTATAACAGGGATATCCGCTCGTACTTGAGAAATGAAGTGATTGCTAAAACGCTTTACCTCTGCAAAGATGTTGAGACATTTGGATCCGGTATCAGAAAGATCTATACTCTTTGCAATGAAGCAAATGTCACTGTTTCATACATAAATGAGGAAACGGCGTTTACGCTTGAATTTTCAAGAGACGACCGGAATAACCCGCCAAATTATGGCGAGATAAATGGCGGGATAACGGAAGCGGAACTTATGCTGCTCTCTTTACTAAAACAATCACCGTCCATGACAAACGTCGAATTGGCGGAATCGTCCGGAAAGTCAGAGAGAACGATATCCCGACTTCTCGCGGCGCTGAAAAACAGGAAGCTAATACAACGAATCGGATCAAAAAAGACAGGATACTGGAAGGTATTATAAAACACCTGCACGTAATGAGGATTATGATGAGTACTCGGAAAGAAATCGTAAGTAGCTTTTATGAGAAGGCAGATGAGAACAGTCGCCTTCAGCGGACTATTCATGGTCAGCTGGAATACAAGACGACCATGGCTTATATCCACCGTTACTCGGAGACAAATTCAAAAATACTGGAGATCGGTGCCGGAACTGGAAGGTACTCTATTGCACTTGCAAAAGAAGGAATGACAGTTGCCGCTGTAGAACTGCTTGAAAATAATCTTGCCGTTCTTAAGGAAAACAGCAAAGACTTGGGAAATCTTCATTCATACCAAGGTGATGCAACAGTGCTTCATTGTTTTGCTGATGATACTTTTGATCTGACTCTTTCTTTGGGTCCTATGTATCACCTTTATGAGCCAGATGAGGTGGACAAAGCAATAAATGAAGCCATACGTGTCACGAAACCGGGTGGAGTAATCATGTTTGCTTTTCTCTCTGTATTCGGTATTATGTATGCAAATTACTTCAACGGGAATTGGGCAGTAGGACAGGAAGAGAATTTTACAGATGATTATAAGATAAAGCATTTTAAGGAACAGATATTTACCGGATATGATATTACGGAGTTTGAAGACTTGTTTAGAGACAAGCCGGTCGAATGGATCACAACTGCGGGTACGGATGGTATTGTGGAAGCAATTGAAGGTCGTTCTGATTTTAGTATTCCGGATAATGATTTTGATGCGTTTGCGGCATGGTATCTGGCATTCGCAGAAAAACGAGAACTGCTTGGCTGCACAAATCATCTTCTGTACATCTGCAAAAAAACAGATAGCATGTGAATAAATCTCTATCTGTATAGTAGCTTAACAGGAAATAAAAGGAGGAATCCCTATGATTTTATTAGTCATTGATATGCAGAAAGGTATTGTAGATGAGGAGTTATATGCCTTCGATACTTTTATGGAGAGAGTTGCCAAGCTGATTGATACCGCCAGAAAAAACGGTGTAGAGGTTTTTTTCATGCAGCATGATGCAGGCCCGGACAGCGGTCTTACTTCAGGTGATGATGCCTTTGAAATCATTGATCAGCTAAAACCAAAAGAAGACGAGAAAGTTTTCATTAAGACGATTAATAGCTGTTTTGGCAACAAAGGCTTTAAGGAATACATGAAGAAGCAGAAAGACAAACGGTTGATGATTGTAGGTCTTCAGACCAATTATTGCATAGACGCTACTGTTAAGTCTGCTTTTGAGAGGGGCTATGAGGTCATAATTCCCGATGGAACCAACTCCACTTTCGACAATGATTACATGACCGGCGAAATCACCGTCCGATACTATAATGAGGATGTCTGGGAAGAACTTGTCGATGCTGTAACATTCGAAGAAGCTTTAGACATGCTGGGAGAATGATTGCTTGGTGATAAACAAAAAAGAACCGAACTATTGCATGCAGCAGTAGTTCGGTTCTCTGTTTTCCAACCCTATTAGACAGATGCCCAAATCATTTTTATCAAAACTTTCTTATGAGCATCCGCCTAATCCCGCCCCGGTTTTCAGGCGCCAGCCGGATCAATACTTTTTGATCCAGAGGTATTCGCCGTCGATGATCATGTTGGTTTCATGGCTGATATGGGGATTCCAGTCACGGATCAGCCGCCAGTCCGGCACGTTGTATTTTTTCGCCAGCCGGATCAGCGTATCCCCGGGGACAACCTTATGCTGCAGCCAGCCCCGCTTATCCTTCTCGGGCTGAAAGTGAATCTTGCCGCCGACGACCTCTTCCATCTCATTCAGGTTCAGTTCATTGTTATCCATCATCCATTTCCTCCTTCCGCAGTGCGGTCCATTCATTCTCCGGCGGGGCGGTGTTTCCGCCCGCACCTGTATATACGCGGGGAATCCCGGCGGTGGCAGCGGGGGGAAGAAAAATTTTATTTTATTTTCCTATAAAATTTTTTCCCGGGAACTGCCATCTTTTGATATGATTATATCCGCAATCCGGGCACATGTCAAACCGAAGGCCGATACGGCCCTTTTGGGGCACGGCGCCCGCCGGGGCGGGGATACGGCAGGAAAGGGATCCGGGACAGGGGATCCGGAGCAAGGAAGGCAGGAAGGAAAGATGACGATCCTGGTGGATATGGACGACACCATCGAGCAGCTGCTGGAGGCCTGGGTGGAGCGCTGCAACAGCCTTTACGGCCGGCATGCCAGCGTCCTGGACGTGACGGACTGGAACGTGGCGGCGGCTTTTCCGGGGCTGACGCGGGAACAGGTTTACGGGGTGATTGAGGAACCGGGGTTCTGGAAGGGCGTGCTGCCAAAGCCCGGCGCCGCGGAGGCGCTGCGGAGCCTGGCAGAGAAGGGCCATGAAATCTACATCGTGACCGCGACGGAATACAAGCACCTGGCGGAAAAGATGGACGAAGTGCTGTTCCGCTATTTTCCGTTCCTGAAATGGGAACAGGTGATCGTAACCCGCCGGAAGCAGATGATCCGGGGGGACATCCTGATTGACGACGGCCCGCACAACCTGCTGGGCGGGGCCTACCGGAAGATCCTCTTTGACGCACCCCACAACCGCTTCTTTGACGCGGAAGGAAACGGCATGATCCGCGTACGGAACTGGCAGGAGGCGGAGCAGGCCGTGGAGAGGATTGCGGCGGAGGAAAAGCGTTGCGGAGAGGAGCCGTTTCTGGTAAAATAACCGGCAGGGAACCCCGGGCGGAACGCCCGGAAAAAGATATCAGGAGGCCTGTACACATGAAAAAAATAATCGCTTTACTGGCGGCACTGGCGATGGTGCTGGCCGCCGCGGCCGCGCCGGCGGAGGAAGAAAACGCGGCGGGAGACGCCCTGCTGGTGACCGTGAACGGAAAAGAAATCCGGGAGAACAGCCCGGAGGTCCATTTCTGGATGGAGGACATCCGGAACTATTACGGACTGGACGAAGCAGCCGCGGAGGAATATAAAGACCTGCTGCAGCGGATTGCCATCGAGCAGGTGCTGCAGTACGCCGTGGCGGATACCGTGCTGGCGCAAAAAGGGGACGGCGTGACGGACGAAGCGGTCCGGGCAGAGCTGCAGAACCTCTGGAACACCACGGTGGAATCCGCGGTGACCGGCCTGACGGAAACCTCCACGGAGGAGGAAAAGGAAGCGGCCCGGAAAGCGGCGCAGGAAACCGTGGAAGCCAACACAGGCTACACGGCGGAAAGCCTGCTGGAGGACGCGGACATGCTTTACGCCACGCGGATCAACCTGATGACCGCCGCGCTGGACAAGTACCTCAGCGCGGAGGACCTGGCGGTGACGGACGAGGATGTGGAAGCGTATCACCAGGCGATGGCCGAGCAGGACAGGGAACAGATTGAAAAGTATGCCGCCATGTACGGCATGGACCCGGTTGAAATGTACAATTTCTACAGCTACGTGGCGGGCCGGGCGTCCTACTATATCCCGGAAGGCTTCCGGGGCATCAGCCACATCCTGCTGGAGGTGGATGAGGAACTGATGAACGCCTACAACGACCTGGTGGCCAGGCTGGAAGCCCAGGCGGCCGCCGACGGGCAGGGGGAGGACGCCGAGGCGACACCGGAGGCCGAAGCGGCTGCGGATGCCGAAGCAGCACCGGAGGCCGAAGCGGCTGCGGATGCCGAAGCAGCACCGGAGGCCGAAGCGGCTGCGGATGCCGAAGCAGCACCGGATGCCGAAGCAGCACCGGAGGCCGAAGCGGCCGCGGAGCCCACGGCGGAACCGGTGACCCAGGAAATGGTGGACAACGCGCGGCAGGCGATCCTGGACAGCGTGCAGGACAAGATTGACGAGATCAATCAAAAGATCGCGGAGGGCGCCGCCTTCGAGGACCTGATTGCCGAATACGGCATTGACCCGGGCATGGCGGACGAGGAAGCCCGGAAATCCGGTTACGAAGTCCACGAAGTGAACACGAGCTACGACGAAAACTTCCACCGGGCGGCCATGGCGCTGGAAAAGGTCGGGGACGTGAGCGACCCGGTCGTCAGTTCCTTCGGCGTGCATATCCTGAAATATATGCGGGATATTCCCGGCGGCGCGGTCGCCATGACGGAAGCGATCCGGCAGAAAATGGCGGAAGGCGCCGCGGCCGCGAAGCGGAGCAGCGCGGTGACAAAGCTGCTCAGCACCTGGACGGAAGAATCCACGGTGGCCTGGACAGACGCCGGCATGGCATGGATGACGGTGGAGCAGGGCGCCGAGGCGGAGGACGGAAGCGAAACGGAAGGCGCCGCTGAACCGGAAGAGGCAAACGAAACGGAAGCCGCCGCTGAACCGGCGGAAGAGGGCAAAACTGAAGAAAACGCAGCACCGGAAGCAACCGCGGAGCCCGCGGCCTGACGGGATGCACAAAGCCAAAAAGGCCGTCCCGGGGACGGCCTTTTCCGTCAGGAGGGGAAGCGGATGAATTATGTGTACCTGCTCCGGTGCGCGGACGGAAGCCTCTACTGCGGATGGACAACGGACCTGGACGCCAGGGTGAAAGCCCACAATAGCGGCAGGGGCGCCAAATACACCCGCTCCAGGCTGCCGGCGGAGCTGGTCTGGTGGGAAACGTATGCGGACCGGCATGAGGCACTGAGCCGGGAATGGCATATCAAACGGATGACGCGGGCCCGGAAGGAGGCCCTGGCAAAGGAGGGAACAGGCATGGACCCGAAAAAGGAAAAGGAATACGCGGATGAAATCCCGGAGGATGAGGAAGAGCGGGAAGACGACGCGTATGAGCCGGTTTACCGGGACGGCAGCGTACGGAACGAGTGCTGGGCCGGGAATGAATACACAGGAAGGCCGGAATGAAATCCGGCGGAAACGGCCGGCAGGCGGGACAGGAGGAACGGAAATTGGAAATTGAGATTCTGCACCTGATTGAGGGCGCGAAAAAAGCCGAGGGGATCGCCGTCGTGATTGACGTATTCCGGGCTTTTTCCATGGAGTGCTACCTGTATGCCTTCGGGGCCCGGGAGGTCCGCCCGGTGGGAAGCATCGGGGAGACGTTCGCCTGGCGGGAGAAGGATCCCGAATGCATCCTGGCCGGCGAGCGCCACGGCAGGCGGATCGAAGGATGCGACCTGGGCAATTCCCCCTCGGCCGTGACCCCGGCCGCAGTGCGCGGAAAGCGCGTGATCCATACGACGAGCGCCGGAACGCAGGGCATTGTGAACGCCGGGGGCGCGGAGGAGATCCTGACCGGCAGCTTTGTCAACGCAAAGGCGACGGCGGAATACATCCTGGCGAAACAGCCGCGCAGGGTATCGCTGGTGGCCATGGGCCGGGAAGGGCTGGAGGAAACGGAGGAGGACGAGCTGTGCGCCGCCTACCTGAAAAGCCTGCTGACAGGCGCGGAAATGCCCGATATCGACCGCAGGCTGTGGGGACTGCGCAGCGGAGGCGGGAGCCATTTCTTCGACCCGGCGCTCCGGGAAGTCTATCCGCAGCAGGATTTCTGGATGTGCATCGCCCGGGACCGGTTCCACTTCGTGCTTCGGGCGGAGAGGGACGGCAATGGGCTCCTTTCGGTGCCTGTCGGGCTGGGACATCTGGTGTGACGGCGCGAAACGGGCCCCGAAGGGCCAAAAAGAAAAATAGCACGGCTTTATTTGCCAAACCGGCCGTGGTACCTTCCGCCGGGCTGTGGTATATTGATCCCACGGTGAGGGAATCACCGGGACGGACGAAAGGAAGGTACGGAAAAATGAAGCTGGAAAAGATCCTGAATTCCGGACTCGGAATCGTGCTGGCGCTGCTGGTTTTCCTGGCGGCGGGCAGGACGGTGCGGGTGCTGTCCTGGAGCCTTGCGCGGACCTGCGGAACCCTGATCCTGGGCGGCATCGCGGTGTACGCGGTCTCCAGGGTTTTCAGCAAAGGCTGAGTGACGGAAAAAGAAAATGCTGCCGGGGAAATCCGGCAGCATTTCAAGGTTGACGCTTATCCGAGGGCAATCCGGTCGATTGCATCCAGCTCCTCCTGCGTAAAGGCGGTGTTCCGCAGGGCTTTCACGTTGTCCAGCACCTGGGAGGGACGGGAAACGCCGATGAGCACGCTGGTGATCAAATCGTCCCGGAGCAGCCAGGCCAGGGCCATTTCCGCCAGGGTCTGCCCGCGGCGGAGGGCGATTTCATTCAGCGCGCGGATCTGCGCCATGCGGCTTTCCGTCAGCGCGGAATCCTTCAGGAAACGCCCGTCGGTGCGGATGCGGCTGTCGGCCGGGATGCCGTCGAGGTAACGCCCGGTCAGGAGCCCCTGCGCCAGGGGAGAAAAGCAGATGACGCCCTTGCCGAGCTTCGCGGCGGCCTCCTTCAGGCCGTTGTTTTCAATGGTACGGTCGAAAATGTTATAACGGTTCTGGCTGATGACAAAGGGAACCTTCAGGTCGGCGAGGATGGCGGCAGCCTCCTCCAGGACGGGGCCGGTATAGTTGGAAAGGCCGGCGTACAGGGCCTTGCCGCTGCGGACGGCCTGGGAAAGGGCGCCCATGGTCTCCTCCAGGGGCGTATCGGGATCCATCCGGTGATGGTAATAAATATCCACATAAGGCAGCCCCAGGCGGCGCAGGGACTGATCCAGGCTGGCCAGCAGGTATTTTCGGCTGCCCCAGTCGCCGTAGGGGCCGGGCCACATCTCATACCCCGCCTTGGTGGCAATGATCATCTCATCCCGGTACGGGAGGAAGTTTTCCCGGACAATCCGGCCGAAATTGGCTTCCGCGCTGCCGGGCTCCGGCCCGTAATTGTTGGCGAGGTCGAAGTGGGTGATGCCCGCGTCAAAGGCGGTGAAGCAGATGGCTTTCATATTTTCAGTGGAAGCGGAATCCCCGAAGTTGTGCCAGAGGCCGAGGGAAACGGCAGGAAGCTTCAGTCCGCTGCGGCCGCAGCGGCGGTAAAGCATGGCATCATAGCGGGAAGGATCAGCCTGGTACATGGCAGCAGCCTCCTTGATCCGGGTAGGCCCGGTTCTTTTTTCTTCCATTTTACAGGAGAGGCGGCGCGGAATCAACATAAAAGTGCCGGGGTGCCTTCCGGGCTCCCGGCAGGAAAAACGGGCGTTTCCGGCGAAATACCGCAGGAGAAACACCCGTTTGGAGGAGGGACAGAGATGGAATTAATCCAGAGCTTTTCGGTCGATCATACACAGATTGTTCCCGGTATTTTTACAAGCCGGGCGGACCGCCTCGGCAATGAGACGGTGACCACCTACGACATCCGGCTGAAAAGGCCGAACCGCGAGCCGGTGATCGACGTCGCGGCCATGCATTCACTCGAGCATATCATCGCGACCTACCTGCGGAACGACCCCGAATGGAAGGACGAGGTGGTATACTGGGGCCCCATGGGCTGCCTGACCGGATTTTACCTTATCCTCAAGGGCAGCCGCGGGGCGCGGGAGCTGTACAGCCTGCTGCTGGGCGCCTTCCGTTTTGCCGCTGAAGCGCAGGAAGTGCCGGGCGCCACGGCGGAGAGCTGCGGGCATTACCTGATGCACAACCTGGGCATGGCAAAATGGTACGCAAAGGAATTTGCCGATTACCTGGCAGCGAACGCCGGGAAGGATGAAATATTCGAATACCCCCGGGCGGAGCGTCCGCTGGCGGGGGAAGGGAAGCATTTCTTTGATTCCTGACGGAACGCAGGGGACAGCGGAAGAGTGCCGGGGTATGCTCATGATATACCTGGTAACAAACAGCCTTCAGAGTAATAGTTTTGCTCTGAAGGCTGTTTTTATCTGACATTATTTGTTCAGGAAAGCCCGGGCTTCATAACACTGAAGTTTGCCGGTCTGAAAAACGGAACAGCTTACATTTTCGTTAACAAGGAGCTTCAGCGTGTTAATCTGAAGATTTACAAGGAACTTGAAGGGAAAGGTGTTGTTGCAACATTCCCATTCGATACAGGCAATTGCTTCTTAAACAATTTTGATTATGTTCTGTATCTCCTGGTATCCTGATTCCACTGATTGTCCATGAAGCATGGGCTATCAGATTTTCTGTTGCCAAAA
>CAMOSC010000130.1 GCA_946624325.1 uncultured Clostridia bacterium | reverse complement strand
AAGATACCGGCTTGCACGGAAGGTCCGCCGGGGAAGGCATAAGCTCGCACGGAAGGGCTGTGGGGGATTCTATGGGAGCAGAACGGGATGAGGACAGCATGCTCCCGAATGTGCCTGAAAAGACTCTTTCAGAACCAGAAAGCCTTTCCGGAAGCAGGGCTCTCCGGGAAGAAGTATCTTTGGGAAAAAGTACTTCCTTAACGGCCGGATCCTCCCGGGAAAAGCTTCTCGAGGTGAAAAACCTCACGGTGCGTTTCCGCATGGGAAGGAATTCCTTTACAGCCGTGGATGATGTCAGTTTTGATATTTACCGCGGCGAGACCCTGTCGCTTGTGGGCGAATCCGGCTCGGGAAAAACCACCATCGGCAGGGCAATCATGCGCATCTATAACCAGGCGGAAGGAGATGTGCTGTTTAACGGGAAGAGGATCAGCGGGAAGCTGCCGAAAGATGATGCAAAGAAGCTCCGCCTGGAAATGCAGATGATCTTTCAGGATCCCATGGCCTCGCTGAACGAGCGTGCAAAGGTGGATTACATTATCTCCGAGGGACTTTATAATTATCATCTGTATCAGAATGAGCAGGACCGCCTTGCAAAGGTCGAGGAGATTATGCGGGAGGTGGGACTGTCCGGAGAGTTTTCCAGCCGCTTCCCCCACGAGTTTTCCGGCGGACAGCGCCAGCGCATCGGTATTGCGAGGTCGCTGGTTATGAACCCGGAATTCCTGGTGGCGGACGAGCCGATCTCCGCGCTGGATATGTCGGTCCGGGCACAGGTCATAAACCTTCTGAACCGCATGAAAAAAGAGCGGTCCCTGACCTACCTGTTCATCGCCCACGATCTGTCCGTTGTGCGCTTTATCTCGGACCGGGTTGCGGTGATCTACCGCGGAAAGCTTGTGGAGCTGGCGGAATGCGAGGAGCTTTTCAGCCATCCGCTGCATCCCTATACCAGGGCCCTGCTCTCGGCCATTCCCTATCCGGATCCGGACAGGAGACTTTCCGGAAAGCTTGCGGTATATGATCCTTCGATGCATGATTATTCCGTGAGAAAGCCCCGCTGGGAGGAGATTGCACCGGGACATTTTGTCTGGGGGAATGATCCGGAACTGGAGGCTTACCGGCGGGAGCTGTAAATACCCTCCGGAGCCGGGGACCTGCCGCGGGAGTTGTAAATGCCCCCGGAGCCGGCGGCTTACCGGCGGGAGCTGTAAATACCCCCCGGAGCCGGATACCTGCCATAAGAGCTGCGAACGCCGTATGCAGAATTCTCTTCACAGGCAGGCATTCACCGGGAAATTGCCCGGGGCAGCACAAAAATGGTATTCCGTTGCTGTATAATATACATGGACAGTTGTGCAGATTGCGTTTTAAGGCCGGCAAAGGGAAATGCCGGAAACAGGTTTTATGGCTGAGATGATTATGCTCACCCTGAAAGAAAGGAAATTTGGAGATATGGACAGAAGTGCGGCCCTCGGGCTCCTGAAGCAGTATAATAAAGATCCCTTCCACATCCGTCATGCCATTACGGTGGAACAGGTAATGAAATGGTTTGCAAATGACCTGGGGTTTTCGGATGAGGCGGAGCATTGGGGCCTGGTCGGTCTGCTGCATGACATAGATTTCGAGCTTTATCCGGAGGAACACTGTCTGAAGGCGCCGGAGCTTCTGCGGGAAGGCGGGGTATCGGAGGACATCATCCACAGTGTCGTCAGTCACGGATACGGGATCACCGTAGATGTGAAGCCGGAGCATCTCATGGAAAAGGTGCTCTTTGCATGCGACGAGCTGACCGGCCTTATCTGGGCTGCGGCTCTGATGCGCCCGTCGGGCAGTACAAAGGATATGGAGCTGAAATCCCTGAAGAAGAAATATAAAAGCAAAGGCTTTGCCGCGGGTGTCTCCCGGGAAGTGATTGAGCAGGGCACCGGGATGCTCGGCTGGGAGCTGGATGAGCTGCTCACAAAGACCCTGAAGGCCATGCAGGACAGCGAGGATGAGATTCTGAAGCTGCTTGAACAGGAGCAGTAAGGGAAATCCCGGGCGTATGCCTGAAACAGAAGAGGAAGCGTTTGAATGCGAGAAAATTCGGAAAAAAGTCGGCCCGGAAGTACGGAAAGCAGGAGATTCTCCCGGATTCTCTTCCGGAAAACCTGCGGCTATCTTGGCATTGCGCTTGTGTGTTCCGCGCTTCTGGGAGGAGTGGCGCCGGCGCTGCCCTACTTTACCTGGGCACTGTGCGCTTTCGGAGGGATCTTTCTGGCCTGGGGGTGGTTTTCTTACCTGAAATGCTCCGGATCTCCATTTCTGCAGAGTCTGTCCGCGAAGGCTGAAGGACGCAAAAAGGTACCTCAGATGTTGAAAAATCCCCGCGGCCGACATCATTACCGCCCGGCTTTCCTGCGGGAAAATGCGGATTTTGACGACGACCTGACGGCAGCGGTCACAGTGGATGAGGAACTGCTCTCCGAAAAGGAGCTTAGCCGGGTTCGGATGTTTTCGAGAATGGCGGCGGGAGGACTTCTGTTCCTGCTGTCATTCATTCTGTGAAATACGGAGGACAGGTTCCGTGACGCTTATTCAGTGAGTCAGGGAACCTGCCCTCCGTGTTTTATGTACTGA
Source organism: uncultured Clostridia bacterium (assembly GCA_946624325.1). GTDB lineage: Bacteria > Bacillota > Clostridia > Lachnospirales > Lachnospiraceae > Anthropogastromicrobium. The sequence continues at coordinate 6,466 of CAMOSC010000130.1, read as the reverse complement.
TTACATATCGCCCTCCAGGCGACCGATAGCCGTTCCCATATCAATGTGCTGATCCGGTTCGGCAGTCAGTGTAAATCCGGCGTCCCTGCTGAAAATCATGACGATATCGCTGCCGCCGAACAGGAAATAGCCCATCGGGTCTCCTTTTTTCACCACGGCGCCGGGCTTCACGTTCTCTTCAAAGTTGACGGAGGAAACCTCGCACATGCCTACCGGGACGATGGTAAGAAGCCCGCCCGCTTCCGGTTCCATAACAATCACACCGCGGGTCTCAAGGGACTGCCAGCCGAAATATTCCGAGAAATACTCTTTGTACCGTCCCGCTTCCGCATCCCAGGTGATCACGCCGCCCGGGGCGTCGTCGGCGGGGATGGTGAAGGCTTCCAGGATAGTGCCGCCCACCGGGAAATGATAACGGTGATAATCGTTTACGTCGAGGAAGGTGTGGGTCAGCATGCCGCCGGCAAAAGCATCGGCATAGGCGCTTTCTCCCAGAAGCACGGAAACATCCGTCAGGGTTCCGGTCTTGATGGCTATCCCGTTAATGCCAGGCCCCGGCTCATCAATTCCTACACGGCTGGATTCATCAATTTCCCAGATGCCCTGAGGCACCGAGTCCGCGGGGGAAGTGACCACGGAAGGATCATCCGGCTTCAATCTCCGCACAGACACTGTGCCCGCCTGCGGTGAAGGTGACTTTTACGGTGCCGATGCCGTTGGCACGGACTGCGGCGCGCACTCTCCCTTCATAGGTGCTGACGGTTGTATCAAAGAAATTCTCCTCGTTGCAGGGGGATGCCGTGCCGAAACCGATCACGGTTCCCGGCCCCTCAACGGATACGCTGACCTGCTGTACGGCATCCATGTTCAGGATGCCTTCTTTATCGAGAACGGAAATATCGACATAGGCGATATCCGAGCCGTCGGCGGGCAGGCCTGCTTCCGGAGCGGATACGGCTGCACTCAGAACGATATCATCGGAGGCGGTTCGGATGATATCCCTTCCGATTTCGGCACCATCCCTGTAGGCTACCGCCTCCAGGGTTCCCGGTTCATAGACGGTATCGAAAACCGTGAGGGCGCGTTTATCCCCGCCCGCTGTTTTGCGGGATACAGGCCTGCCGTTTATCAGGAGTTCGACTTCATCAGCATCCGCATAAACCTCCACGACAATTCCTTTGCCCTCAAAACCGCCGAAGGTCCAGCTGCGGAAGGCATCAGAGAAGACCCACTGGGACATGAATTTCTGCCTGCCATAGTACTCCGGCGGCTGAACCGCGATATAAGGCGCGGTCCTTAAGCCCCAGATGATTTCCCGCCAGTAGGAGACCGGGCGCCTGTCGCCGATCAGGTTGATGTCTCCGCAGTAGGCTGCCTTGTAAGGATACTGCGCGTACATGGTTCCCATCGGACCGGAGGCATCGCCGTAGCTGACGCCGCCGATACCCGTCTCGCCGAGGTAATCCCAGGCGGTCCAGTCAAAATCACCGATTACATAGGAGAGCTTTTCCACGGCGACCCAGTTCTTGTCCAGATCCGGCGGGTTGGTTTCCGATCCGACAAGGACGCGGTTCGGATACTCGCTGCCCTCCGGCTCATATCTCCCGAGGGCGTAGTTGTATCCCGCGATATCCACCTGGGCGGCGGCTTCCTCGGTGAGCTTTGCGAGAAGAGGACTTTCCATAAGCTTTGCCATCTGCTCGCCCATGGAGCTCATCATGGAGTTGATTTCATCCGCGCCGTCGCCTTCCTGCGGCTGGTTCTGCGGTGCCATTTTCTTCAGCATGCCGATGCCGGCAAGCAGCAGGTTCATGGAATTCGTGGTATAGCGGGTGGGATCCAGCAGGCGGAGCCTGTCCGCGAATTTTTTGCCCCAGGCCGCATCGATGGAGCTGCCGATTTCCGGAATCTCGTTTCCGATGGAATACATGATTACGCAGGGATGGTTGCGGTCCTTGCGCACGAGGTTGGTAAGATCGTGTTCCCACCATTCGGTCAGATGCATGCTGTAGTCATAGGCAACCTTTGAGCTGGTCCAGACATCGGAAAACTCATCCATTACATACATGCCGTATTTGTCGCAGGCCGCCAGGAGCGCCCTGCTCATGGGATAATGGGAGCTGCGGATTGCGTTGAAGCCCGCAGCCTTCATTGCTTTTACGCGCTGCTCTGCCGCAAAGGGGAATTCCCTGGTGCCGATGATTCCGTTGTCATGATGGATGCAGCCGCCCCTGAGCTTAACGGTTATGCCATTGACCCTGAGGCCGAACACCGGGTCAAGCTGAAGGCTGCGCAGGCCGAAGGTGCCGGATTCTTCATCTAAGAGCGTCTCACCGTCAAAAATTTCAGCCTTCCAGCTGTACAGGTAGGGGCTGTTTTCATCCCAGAGCCTGGGCTTTCTGACGAAAAGGGGAAGCGAATAGGAGGCCCTGGCATGCTCGTCAAGGGTAACGGGCATCATGCCGCATGCGGCGATATTGCCGTCTGCGTCATAGAGAGCAGCCTTGAGTATCACGGGACGCATCTCAGGAAGCTCATGGACAGTCTCGATCTGTACCGTAACCCTCGCCAGATCTTCCGTAATATCGTCGGCGCGCACAAAAACCCCGTCCGGAAAAATATGCGTGGGTTCCCCAATCATGAGGTTCACATTGCGGTAGATGCCGGCTCCGGTATACCATCTTCCGCTGGGAACGCCGTTTTTCACGATGACCTTAAGCTCATTATCCTGACCCGGAGTGACATACTTCGTGATGTCCAGGTAGAAGTTGCTGTAGCCGTACGCACATTTTCCCGCATAGGAATCATTTACGTATACAAAGGCATTCTGATAAACCCCTTCAAATTCCAGCCAGATGCGCTTTCCGGCGGCGGAGGCATCCAGCGGCAGGTTTTTCCTGTAGACGAGGTCCTCCTCGTGAAAATATCCGTTTCCGGGGCCGTTGGGTTCCCGGGGATTTCTCGGGACTTCCACGGAATAATCGTGCGGAAGCGTGACGGGCTTTGGCTTGTCTGCCTTACCGAACAGGGCGCTTAAGGCGCCGCCGTCTCCGGTTTCGACTGTCCAACCCTGGTGAATCGGTGTTTTTTTCATGGCGTCTCCTCCTGGGAATTTTTTTTACAAAGCCTGATGATTCATCTGCCATGCCGTTCCGTACAGAGCGGCAGGCAATTGTTGAAATGAAAGTATTTGTTCAGAGCCGGATTCCGAAAGGGCGAAAAGAGTCGACTCCGGATTAATAATCTTTCAGCGCATCCAGATTGGCCTTCAGACCGCTGCTTAAGATCCGGGCATCCTGACCGAAGACAGCCCACTGCACGCCAAGGCTCATGACATGCTTTGCTGCCGCCGGCTCGGGGCCGATTGCGGCGCCCATGTAGAAGCCCTTTCTGCGCACTTTTCTGCAGATATCCGCAATCACTTCGTCCAGGTCATGGTGCCCCGAATCGGCCTTTATGGACCGGCCCATGTCGGCGGCGCCGATGAAGAAGGAATCAAAGCCCTTCACCTGAAGAATATCGTCCAGGTTCCGGTAACCCTCCAGCGATTCGATCTGGGCAATCTTAAAGACTTCGCCGTAAGCATGGGAAATGTAATCCTCCTCGCTGTCAAGTCCGTAGCGTATGGCGCGGATGGGTCCCTGGCCCCGGACACCGCCCTCATCCGGATAGGCACAGGAGCGTACTGCTTCTTCAGCAATCTCCCGGTTGTTTGTGAAGGGGAAGATAACGCCGTCCGGCCCCATATCCAGAATGGCCTTCAGGCGGAACCTTTCCACCCCGGGGACGCGCACAATGGCGGCACAGCCGCTGCCCTGGGCGGCCATCACATGATGCAGGATTTCCTGCCTCCCGAGAGGGCCATGCTCCGCGTCCAGCCATACAAAATCATAGCCGGCAAATCCAGCCATCTCTGAGACGATCGGGTCCGCCATGTTAATAAATACGCCCTTGACAAGCTTTCCGGCATCCATTTTTGCTTTCAACGCTTCAATTCTTCTGTTCATAAAACCTTCCTTTTTATGCTTCTGTGCTGATCAGCCGGGCTGAAAACGATGGTTCCATGTGTTCAGAACGGTTGGGCTTCCATTTGGCTTTTCTGCATACAGTATACCATATCGGAAGCTGGCAGACAACAAAGGAATCCGCGCGGCTATGCCATATTTCCGATGGAAAATCATGGAACCGGAGGACTGCTTTCACCATTTCCGGGGTTATGCGCTGAACAGCTGCAAAGGATTCACTAAAAAGTCTACTGGCAGCAGACTCCAGGCTTTTCCGGGACTATATGCTGAACAGCTGCAAAGGATTATATGGTCAAAGAAGGCGGGGCGTGTTATAATAAAATGAAAATATGTTACTGTACAGAGCCAGGCGCAAATCCGTGCGAAATCATGGACTCCGCCGTCTGAAATCCATGCTTTCGTACAGATTTGCAGCTGGCGGACACATCACAATTCCGGAAATGGCGTTCTTTGCTATTTCCGGAGTCCGGCTCTGAACAGTAACGAAAATATTCTTAAAGGGAAAAGGCCCTTATTCTCTGCAAAGAGGAAATAGTATCCGGCATGGCATTTCCATGCGCATGCTGCCGGCTTGCGGGAGGAACAGATGAGAATTATAAACGGAACAGTATTCACAATTGAGAACGGAATCTTTGAAGACGGCTATGTGGAATTTGAAAACGGCGTAATTACGGGCTTTGGATGCATGAATGATGCCCCGGCGTACGATGGAGACGTACTCGATGCGGAGGGCGGCGTGATCCTGCCGGGCTTTATAGACGCGCACTCCCACATCGGTATTTCCGAGGAAGGCCTGCGCTGGGAGGGCGAGGACTGCAACGAGACCACATCCCCGGTAACGCCGGACATGCGCGCGGCCGACGGTTTTAATCCCTTTGATATTGCCATCCCGAGGGCCAGGGCGGCAGGTGTCACCACGGTGAATGTGTGCCCGGGAAGCACCAATGTGATCGGCGGACAGACGGCAGCCATCAAGCTTTACGGCACGGATGTCTCAAAGATGACGGTGAAGGCGCCCTGTGCCATCAAGTGCGCAACCGGGGAGAATCCCAAACGCAATTTCGGGGAGAACAAAGGCTGCGCGCCCATGACCCGCATGGCTGTGGCAGCCATTTTCCGGCGCACCATGACAAAGGCCGTCCGGTACATGCAGAAAAAGGAGTACGGGGAAGATGTGTATGACAGTGAGCTGGAGGCGCTGATCCCGCTGCTGAAGGGAGAGATCCCCATGCACATCCATGCGCACCGCGCTTATGATATCCTCACGGCGCTGCGGCTTGCGGAGGAGTTTCATCTTCGCTGCTCCACGATCCATACCACCGGCGGCATGCAGATTATTCCGGAGATAGCCGCATCAGGAACCATGCCGATCATCGGACCCTGCATCGGCCCCGCCGGAAAGCCGGAGACGGTGGGCGGTACACTGGCCATGGGAGCCGCGCTTGAGCGGGCGGGGGTGGAGTTTGCCCTCACCACGGACCACGATGTGTTCCCGCTCTGGCTGCTGCCCCATTTTGCCGCCATCATGGTTCGTGAGGGCCTTTCGGAGGAGGCGGCGCTCCGCGCCATTACCATAAACGCCGCAAAGGTCTGCGGCATCGAGGACAGGGTGGGCTCCATTGCCAGAGGGAAGGATGCGGACCTTGCGGTATTCACCGGACATCCCTTCCACTACCTGTCAAAAACCAGGGCGGTATTTATCAACGGAAGGCAGACGGACTGAGCCAGGCAGGGAGGTTCCCGGGACTTCGGAACTGTCCGTCAAGAGCTTGGGAAATATGCTTGTCTAAATTCCGCCCTGACTGCGTTGTCGTCTGCGGCAAACGCTCTACCGGAACCTTTGTCTGCATGCTTAGGCAAGTTGGCGATGCCCGTGAGACTGTATATTGCGGGATCCGCTTAGACCGCGCAAAAGCTGTTCTCTATGGATCGGGAAAACAGGATCGGATGAGCGGAACCTGCCCCGGCGGTTCTCTGGAGTAAATATGAACGGACTGACTTATATTACCGAAAACGAACTGAAGGAATACTATCAAAAGGCAGTGGAGCTGCGCCGGCATTTTCACGCGCATCCGGAGCTGTCGGGCCGGGAAACGGAGACAAAGGCCTGCGTATGCCGTGTGCTGGAGGGAGCGGGAATATCCTGCAGGATATGTCCTTCAAACGGCGGGATTGTCGCTACAGTGGGAGAAAACGTAACGGAAGAGAGTGCCGCCGCAGCGGGAGAAAACGTAACGGGAGAAAATGCCGCCGCAGTGGGAGAAAACGTAACGAGAGAAAGTGCCGCCGCAGTGGGAGAAAACGTAACAGGAGAAAGTGCCGCCGCGGCCGGGCCGGACGGAAACAGGGCAGGCGCGGACAAGGTGCAGGGACGCAGGAGCCGGGCTGCCGCCATTGGCATACGCGCGGAGCTGGATGCATTGCCCATAACTGAAAAGACC
>CAMOSC010000129.1 GCA_946624325.1 uncultured Clostridia bacterium | reverse complement strand
AACAATGTGGAATTCGCGGTTCCCGCTTTTGCGCACCTCGCAGGGCTTTGTTACAGCGTTCAGCTCGGGAAGCTCCACCCCGCTGCGCATTTTTTTCAGGAATTCAGCCGTGACCTGCTGATTGATGGTGACAACATATTCCTTCTCGTGCTCATTGCTGCTCTTCAGGATATCATTGACGATATCCCCCATGTTTGTCATCAGGATCAGGCCTTCGGAATCCTTGTCAAGACGGCCGATGGGATAAACCCTGACAGGATAGTTCACCAGATCCACTATATTGGTTTCCCCTTCGAATCTTGCGGTGGTGCAGACAACGCCTGCGGGCTTGTTCACGGCAAGCAGCACCTGCTTTACCTGCCGCCTGCTCACGGGGTTACCGTCCACAAGGATCTCCTCGTCCCCGGTAACGCGCATGCCGAGGACTGCCCTGGCGCCGTTTACGAGTACCCGGCCTTCCTCGACCAGGCGGTCCGCCGCACGTCTGGAGCATATGCCTTTTTCACTCAGGAATTTATTCAGTCTGATCGTTTCTTCATCGTACATATATCGCAATTCTCCCGTGCTACAAGCATAGAGGGATGGGCTGTCCGGCAGCGTTTCCCCCGAAAGCTTTCCAACTGGAAAGGACACAGCCTACAGGCCATGTCCCGACTATTATATCAATATTTCATTTTCTCCGCAAGTATGAAAAACAGCTCTCAAAAACCATGCGTGTTGCCTCCGTACCTGTTCAGTGAATAAACATCGCATCTCCGAAACTGAAAAAGCGGAATCTCTCAGCCACCGCTTTCCGGTAGGCATTCAGGATGTGCTCCCTCCCCGCCAGTGCGCTGACAAGCATTACCAGCGTTGACTTCGGCAGGTGGAAATTCGTGATCAGGGCATCCACGATTTTAAAGCGGTACCCCGGATAGATGAAAATATCCGTCCAGCCCGAGCCTTCATGAATCCTCCCCGCTTCATCCGCAGCGGATTCCAGAGTGCGGCAGCTTGTCGTACCGACGGCAATGACCCGGCCGCCCGTTTCCCTGGCGTGATTGATGCGCCCGGCGGCTTCCGGCGTTACCATGTAGTATTCGCTGTGCATATGGTGCTCAAGAATGTTTTCCGTCTTCACGGGACGGAAGGTGCCGAGCCCGACATGAAGGGTGATGCTGACGACATCCACGCCTTTATCGCGGATTTCCTGCAGCAGCTCCTGTGTGAAATGCAGGCCTGCCGTGGGGGCGGCCGCAGAACCGTCGTATTTCGCGTATACCGTCTGATAACGGTTTTTGTCTTTCAGTTCATGGGTGATATAGGGAGGAAGCGGCATCTGTCCGAGCTCGTCGAGGATTTCCTCGAAGATGCCTTCGTACAGGAAACGGATTTTCCGGTTTCCGTCCTCCTCCACGGAAAGGATTTCAGCCTCCAGCTTTCCGCCTCCGAAAACAATCCGGCCGCCGGGCCGGCATTTTTTTCCGGGGCGTACCAGGCACTCCCAGACATTGTCCGCCTCACGCTTGAGCAGAAGCACTTCCACATGTCCGCCGGTTTCCTTCCGTTCTCCGAACAGCCTGGCCGGGATTACTTTGGTATCGTTGATGACAAGACAGTCTCCGGGATTCAGTTCATTTACAATGTCCCTGAAAACCGCTTCTCTTGTCTCTCCGCTTGTCTTATCAAGAATCATCAGCCTGGAGCTGCTGCGGTCCTCCAGCGGATCCTGCGCAATCAGCTCTTCAGGCAGGTCATAGTCAAAATCCTGTAATGTCATATTTCTCCGTCATTCTAATTACCGTTCAGAGCCACGCGCATATCTTTGGAGAAGCATGGTTTCCGCCGACGGAATTCCATGATTTCCCCAAATATGCATCCGGCGAGAACGCCACAACTCCGGGAATGGCGTTTTTTGCCATTTCCGGAGTCTTGTTCTGAACAGTATCATTCTGAAAAAAGGCCTGTGGGTATCCGGCCCCCGGCTTTTCTTCCGGTGTGATGCACCGGACAGCGGGGTCCGCATGTTACTGGAACATATAGGTTCTTCCAAGGATCAGGGATGCATAATCCGTGGATGCATAGGGACTTCCGTACCGGTATTCCGTAAGGGCGGCAGTCCAGTTTCCGTTTCTGTAATAATAATCTGCCAGGATATCGATTCCAACGAGAATATTGGAGGCCGGATCAAACAGATCGCTGACTCCGAGACGGTTCATACGGTCCTGGCTGTAGCGCTGGATAACCTGCATCAGACCAATGGCTCCGGAATGGCTGACCGCATTGGGATTAAAGCGGCTTTCCTGATACATCACGGAAAAGATCACGGAAGAATCCACCCCGTACTGCTGACACAGATTCAAGGTATAGGCTGTCAATTCCCCGCTCAGCGATACATTGGGGACAGATGCTGCCGCCGCAGGCGGCGCAGGAGCGGTCTCCGCCGGCGCCGGCTGGGTCTGAGGCGCGGGAGCCTCTACCGGTGCCGTTTCCGGAACGGTTTCGGGTGCTGCAGGGGTCTGTACCGGCGCCGCGGTTTCGGGAACCGGTGCAGAAGCTACAGGCAGAACAATGTTTGATGTGAATCCTGCATAACTGACAGGAATAACTTCCTCACCGGCATGCAGCAGCATTCCGATCCTGTCGCTCTCAAAGCCCTCCGTCAGCGGTACAGTCGTACCGTCGCTGTAATACAGATATACACAGATCTCGGCCCTCTCCACAACATCGCCTTCGCGCTTTTGCGCGGGACTGATATAGAAGGCTTCGATCCCGGTCAGCGCGGGTGCCGGCGTCGTTTCCGGAATATAGACTTCCTCAGTCGCCGGCGCCTGCACGGCAGATTCCTCCGGAGTTGCAGGTGCTTCAGTCCATGTTTCCGTTAAGCTTTCGGCCTGCGCCGCATCCTGCGCAGCCGTTTCCGGAATCTGCTCAGTCCCGGAACCGGCCATTACGATTGTACCGGCGGTCTCATCTGCGGCAGCTGTTGTTCCCGAAAACTGTACCTCCGGGATCTGCCAGACAGGTTCATCCGCCGAAGCGTCAGCCAAAGCATCGGCCGGTTCTTCGGGCACGGTGTCCGCCGCAAGCTCCGGAGCAGTCTCCGCAACATTGTTATTTACATATTCATTTCCGGTTTCTTCCACGGCGTACGCTTCGGTTTCCGCATCGGACGGAGCCTGGATGGTATATACAGCCGCTTTTACAACCCGCGCAGAGGAGGACGGATCGGAAATCACTGTTTCGCTTTCCGTGCTCTTCACTTCCCCTGTCATTTCAAGATTTTCTTCCGGAAGGATACCGCCCTCCAGTTCTACCGGCTTCAGTTGTTTCTCCCTTTCCGGGATGGTGATCATCAGCAGGCCGCAGGTAAAAACCGTACAGAACGTTGCGCATGCGGCAATACGTGCGAGCCATTTTGTTCCTGTCTTCATAAAACGCCTCCAATCCGTGCTTCACCAAACGTACAGTTTCGCACGGATACTCAGTTGTTTCATATTCGTGTAATGATTATTACGAATTTGTTACAGACAGGATACCATATTTTACAGCTCTTGTCAATACCGTCTCTGTCTTGACGCCTCAAACATCAAAACAGTGGCAGCCATTGCCGCATTCAGGGACTCCACGCGGCCCGCCATGGGAATTCTGATCCTGCAGTCTGCCAGATCCGCGGTCGCATCCTTCAGGCCGTTTGCCTCATTCCCGATCATAAAACCGCAGCCGCCCCTGTAATCGGCCTCATCATAGGACATGCTTCCGGCAAGGTGTGCGGCATAAAATGTAATGCCCCGTTCCTTCATTTCCCGGATACACGGCTCCAGATCCTCAACCGTTACAAAAGGCAGCCGGAAAATACTTCCCATTGTGGAGCGGACTACCTTTGGGTTATAGGGATCAACGGTGTTTCTGTCCAGAATCAGACCGGTCACACCCGCAGCCTCGGCCGCCCTGAACATTGTTCCGAGATTGCCGGGATCCTGGATGCACTCCAGGACAAGCAGGAAAGGCCTGTTTTCATTCCCCATCAGGTCTCCGGTGCCGTACTGAAACTGCCGCACGATCCCCAGAATCCCCTGAGGCGATTTCGTTTCGGATATGGATTCAAACAGGTAATCCGGCACGGTTTCGCAGGTATAGTCCCGCAAAAACGGTTTTGCCTGACGTTCCCGCGCGAAGCTTTCCGAGAGGATCACTTTCTCGACACGATCCTTCGGCGCTTCGGCAAAAAGGCGCAGGCCTTCCGCCACAAACAGTCCGGACTGCTTTCTGTCCCTGGATTTTTTCTGGAGACCGATTACCTGCTTCTGCAGCTGATTCATTTTTATCCTCCCTCAGTCCTGTCCGCTTTCAAAACCGCAGACCTGCCGGCCCGCAAAGACATGCATCGGCCGTTGCTGCCCATTCCGATTCCCGCAGGACCGGAAAGCCGCTTTTGAGCCAGTCCTGTTTTGTGCGGACAGAAATAAATCCGACGCCGCAACGCCGGATTATTTCTGATCCTGCCATATCTGTCAGGAAAGCGCTAAAGATAGCCCTTCCTCAGATACCAGACAGACACCTATTTATTTGGCAAGAATTTTAGCCACCTCATACTCATAAGGCGGAATATCCTTCTTCATGGTCAGGGCTTCGTTGATGTCAAAATCGACAAACTCGCCCCCGCGGTAGCCCACCACGCGGTTTGATTTTCCTTCGCAGAGGAGGTCGACTGCCTTTGCGCCCATGATAGAGGCATAATACCGGTCTATAGCGGTGGGAGAACCGCCGCGCTGCATGTAGCCGAGGATGGTTGCCCTGGTCTCGATACCGGTTGCCACTTCGATACGTCTGGCCATGCTGGTGCTGTGGCCTACGCCCTCCGCATTGATGATCAGATGGTGCTTCTTGCCGCGCTTTCTTCCCTCGACAATCTGGTCGATCAGCTCCTGCTCATTTCCGGTATAGCGTTCCGGCAACAGGATATTCTCGGCACCGTTTGCGACGCCGCACCACAGGGCAATGTAGCCCGCGCTTCTGCCCATAACCTCGATAATGCTGCAGCGCTCATGGGATGTGGAGGTATCGCGGATTTTGTCGATAGCCTGCATGGCTGTGTTGACTGCCGTGTCAAAACCGATGGTATAATCGGTGCAGGCAATGTCCAGATCGATGGTGCCCGGAAGGCCAATGGTATTGATGCCCAGGTTTGCCAGCTTGCACGCACCGTTGAAGGAACCGTCTCCTCCGATGACCACAATACCGTCGATTCCGTGCTTGCGGCAGATGTCCGCACCTTTCTGCTGTCCCTCGAGATAGCGGAACTCCTCGCAGCGCGCCGTGTACAGGATGGTGCCGCCCCGCTGGATGGTTTCGGAAACGCTTCTGGAATTCAGATCCTCGATCTCCTCTTTCAGAAGACCCGCGTAACCTCTCCTGATGCCCTTCACCTTCAGACCCCTGGCAATGGCGGTCCTTACTACGGAACGGATTGCGGCATTCATGCCCGGAGCATCTCCGCCGCTTGTCAGCACACCGATCGTCTTTACTTTATCTGCCATGGCATCTTCCTCCCGTGCAAAATGAACTTACCTCTATAATAAGACATTTACCGGTTTTTTTCAATCGGTTTTTCCACAACTTTTACATGTTCTTTCCCGAAAGCCCCGGCAAGGTCATCGAGCAGCTGCCCGGAGAGCCCGACATTCCGGCTGTTCGGAAGCCCCGCGTATTTTTTCTCCTTTGTCAGATAGATCATCACGCGTGTCTGCCCCTCCCAGGGAGAGAGAATGGAAAACAGTCTGTTCATGCTGCTGTTATAGGCTTCATAATCCGGAAACTGAATCCACAGCTCCTTCGGGACATCTTCAAAAGCCGTAAGCCTCTCGCAGACAAGCTTTCCCTGGTTCTCATCCCCCAGGGATACGCGTCCGCTCACGAAAATCTTTCTGTCCTCGGTCAGATAGGGCCTGTAGCGCTCATAATCCTTCGGAAAAAGGATCACCTCTATGCTGCCGTTCATATCCTCGACCGTGATGAAAGCCATCTGCTGATTGTTTTTGGTGATCTTGATTGTTTTGGAAGCAATCATCCCACCGATCATTACCCGCTCTCCGTCCTGTACGCGGGCTGTCCCGGTTTCCTCGTCCACCACAAAATCCGTACTGCGGGCCGTCACGTTCCGGTTGATCAGCGCCTCATCCGCTTCCAGGGGATGACCGCTGACATAAATGCCGAGGACCTCTTTTTCACCGGCCAGAAGCAGGCTTTTCTCGTACTCCGGCACATCCGGAAAATGGACCGTGAATGCTTCTTTCTGCTCCCCTTCAAGGAAATCCAGCAGGCTCATCTGTCCGGATATCGTATTTTTCTTTTCCCTGCTGAGCCTGTCCATTATAAAGGGAAACGTTTCCATTTTCTGGCGCCGGTTTCCGGGAAGACTGTCAAACGCGCCGGCACGGATCAGATTTTCCACGGTCCTGCGGTTTAAGTCACCCGACTGCATGCGCTCCAGGAAATCCTGGAGATCCCGGTAATTCCCGCCCGCCCTGCGCTCGGCCACAATCCGGTCAATGACATTCCTGCCGATACTTTTAATGGCAGAAAGCGCAAAGCAGATTTTTCCGTCCAGTACGGAAAAGTCCCGCTCACCGGCGTTGATATCCGGCGGAAGCAGTTCAATGCCCATTTTACGGCAGACCTGGATATACTCCGACACCTTCCCGGCATTGTCGATCACGGATGTCATCAGGGCCGCCATAAACTCGACGGGATAATAGTATTTCAGGAAAGCCGTCTGATAGGAAACGACGGCGTAGGCAGCCGCGTGGCTCTTATTAAAGGCATACCGCGCGAAATCTATCATCTCATCATAAATATGGTTGGCCGTCTTCTCGTCGATTCCGTTGGCAATACAGCCCGGAACATTCAGCTCCGGATTGCCGTAAACGAAATTTTTCCGTTCGGCATCCATGACGGATGCCTTTTTCTTGGACATGGCGCGGCGCACCAGATCGCTTCTCCCGAGCGTATAACCCGCAAGATCACGCACGATCTGCATAACCTGCTCCTGATAAACGATACAGCCGTATGTGGAACTCAGGATCGGCTCAAGCTGCGGGCATTCGTAGCGGATTGATTCCGGATGATTTTTCCCTTCCAGATATCTCGGGATAAAATCCATCGGACCGGGACGGTAAAGAGAAATTCCTGCCACGATATCCTCAAGATTGCCGGGTCTTAATTCCTTCATGAAGGATTTCATCCCCGCACTTTCAAGCTGGAAGACACCTTCGCAGTTGCCGCTTCCGATGGAGGAGAGCACCTGCGGGTCATTCATATCGATTGCATGCAGATCCAGACGGATCCCCCTGGATTTTTCTATATATCTGCAGGCATTCTGAATCACCGTAAGGGTGCGCAGGCCCAGGAAATCCATCTTCAGCAGACCCAGCTCCTCCAGCGTCGTCATGGTATACTGCGTGGTAACGGCTCCGTCGCTTCCTCTTGACAGCGGGACATATTCCTCTACCGGAAGGCGGCTGATGACCACGCCCGCGGCGTGCATGGAAGTATGACGCGGCAGGCCCTCCAGCCGTTTTGCCAGATCAATCAGCTTATGAATCCGCTCATCCCCTTCATACAGGCTCTTCAGTTCGTGATTGATGGAAAGCGCGCGGTCAATCGTAATATTGAGCTCATTCGGGATCATTTTCGCGATGGAATCGCACAGGGAATAGGGAAGATCCAGCACGCGCCCGACATCCCGGATGACACCCTTTGCGGCAAGGGTTCCGAAGGTGACAATCTGGACAACCTCCTCCTTCCCGTATTTCCGCACAACATAATCAATCACCTCCTGGCGTCTTTCGAAGCAGAAGTCAACGTCTATATCCGGCATGGAGACACGTTCCGGATTCAGGAAGCGCTCAAAGAGCAGCTGATAATGTATGGGGTCGATATCCGTGATTTTCAGGCAGTATGCGACAATGCTTCCGGCCGCGGAGCCTCTTCCGGGCCCCACCATAATACCGTGTTCCTTCGCATAATTGATAAAATCCCAGACGATCAGGAAATAATCCACATAGCCCATATCATGGATGACGCCAAGCTCGTAGCTGAGACGCTCCCTGAGTTCGTCCGTCGGCTCGCCATAGCGTTCATGAAGCCCCCTGTCGCAGAGCATCTGCAGATATTCCCAGGAGGTATAGCCTTCCGGAACATCATATCTGGGAAGCTTCAGATGGCCGAAATCAATCTCTACATGGCAGCGCTCCGCTATCTTTTCCGTATTGTCCAGTGCCTGTGCCGCATACGGAAAAAGAGCGCGCATCTCCTCCTCGGATTTCAGGTAATACTGGCCTCCCTCATAGCGCAGACGGTTCTCATCGGAAAGCTTTTTTCCGGTCTGCAGACAGAGCAGCACATCATGCGGCTCGGCGTCTTCTCCGCGGATATAATGGACGTCATTGGTCGCAATCAGGGGAATCCCCGTTTCCGCGCTCATACGCAGCAGAGCTTCATTGACAAGCTGCTGATCGGAAATTCCGTGGTCCTGCAGTTCCAGATAAAAATGATCCCTGCCGAATATCTCAAGATATTCCAGCGCGGCTTTTCTGGCCTCCTCATAGAGCCCTCTCGTGATGTTTTTGGCAACCTCCCCCGCCAGGCACGCGCTGGAACAGATGAGCCCCTCGTGAAACTGCCTCAGCAGCTCCTTATCCACCCTCGGCCTGAACCAGAAGCCCTCCGTAAAACCCCGGGAAACGATTTTCATCAGATTATGATACCCTGTATCGTTCTCCGCGAGGAGGATCAGGTGATGATATCTGTCATCCCCGGCGCCGGCTTCCCGGTCAAACCGGGATCCCGGTGCCACATAAACCTCGCATCCGATCACCGGATTCAGGCCTGCCGCCCTTGCGGCTTTATAGAAGTCTATGACACCGTACATATTTCCATGATCCGTAATGGCGATATGCTTCATGCCAAGCTCTTTAGCCCGCGCGACAAGCTCGCCGATTTTACAGGATCCGTCCAGCAGACTGTATTCGGTATGTACATGCAGATGTGTAAAAGCCATGATCAATTCCTCCAGCTGCCCGGCTCATTGCTAACGGACAGAAAACGGAGACGTTTGCACGCCCCCGTTTTCTGTCCGGCGCCTCTCCCCAGAAGCACCGCAATTGCTACACCCGG
>CAMOSC010000128.1 GCA_946624325.1 uncultured Clostridia bacterium | reverse complement strand
TATTCAATGTGATATACCCTACCGGAAAGTGCCTTTTTACATGTACAGACCATCTGGTAAAGCTCGCTCAGGGAACAAGAATCACCTTTACGGCATCCCTGCCATGGGCGGCGGTAAAGGCCTCATCCCAGTCCTCCAGCTTAAAGCGGTGTGAGACAACGCCCTCGGCGTGGTAAACCTTATCCAGAAAGCCCTGTATGACCGTGGGATAGCAGTCCGGGCTCAGCTGGGAGCCCCGGATGGTAATCTCCTTCGCGTCCCCGATGATGCTCCAGTCGATGGTGGAAGGGCCGCTCATAACGGAAAATTCCACAAAGGTGCCTGCCTTGCGGATCATGTCCAGGCCCTGCTGCACCGCGGAGGGATGCCCCGACACTTCAATGTAGATATCGCAGCCCACGCCGTCCGTGAGGTCCTTCACCGCCTGCAGCGCGTCCGTCGTCTTCGGGTTGAGCACCACATCCGCGCCGTATTTGCGCGCGAGCTCCAGCCTTTTGTCGATCAGATCCAGGACAATGAGCTTTTTGCAAGGATAGAAGGCGCGGATAGCCTGCACCATGCCAAGCCCCAGAGTGCCGGCACCCGCTATGACGACCGTATCCTCCGGCGTGATCTGCGCCTGCCTGACACCCCTGAGGGAGCAGGAGAAGGGCTCGATCAGGGCGGCCTCCTCGGTCGTAAGGCTCTCGGGCACGTGGTAATTGATGGAACCCTTCGGAAGGACGGCGTATTCCGCCATGCCGCCGTTCAGGAAGTTTTTGAACCCGTAAACATTATGCAGATCACAGAGGGAATACAGGCCTCGTTTGCAGTACCAGCAGGTGCCGCAGGGAACGATCTGCTCCGAGATGACACGATCTCCCACTTTGAAATTCCCCGGAACCTCCCCCTGAATGGCCACGACATGTCCGAAGAATTCATGTCCGGGCGTAAAGGGCGGTTCGCAGTAGGCAGGCATGCCGTCTCCGCCCCAGAAACGGGATACGCCCTCGCGGGCTTTTACGTCGCCCGCGCAGATGCCGCAGGCCTCAATTTTAATGAGCATTTCCCCGTCCTTCAGCGCGGGAATTTCACGCTCTTCCATACCGTAATTGTTTTTCCCGTAAGCAACCACAGCCTTCATCTTTGTGCTCATGTCTTCTCACTTCCTCCTCCCTGAAAGCACTTTTTCAGATGCCTGACTTGCTGACGCCCTGAGCGGCGTCATGCTCCCTTCCGGCCCCGCCTTCCATCCGACGGACCTGCCGCGGGGCCTGCAGCAGGCCCGCTCAAAAAGAAACGTTCATTTCTGACCCCGCCATTGCAGTACAGGGCAGACATATCCCGGTATCAGGTTCAGTATATCACATCTGCTTAAGGCACATCAAGAAAAATACGGACCTATGCCCGGCGCTGAACAGGAACTATTTTTTTATCTATAGCTGGTATTTATGCTTCGTATCAGGTATAATGAATGCATGTAGTTTCAGATTCACAAAACAATGGAAGGAGAAAGCATGAACAAAAGGGAACGGGTAACGGCGGCGTTTAAAGGGCTGGAGACGGATCACGTGGCGGTAAGCATGTGGAAGCATGTGCCCCCGAAGTACTGGGCCGATGACGATAAGTTTGCGGAATGCCAGGTGAAGTTTCTGCACGATACGGATGTGGACTTCATGAAGCTCTCCGGCGACAAGTTCTTCGGCTGGCCTTCTCAGATTCTCAAAGAGATCGAGACTGCGGACGACTTGAAGAAGGTGCATCCCCTGGGGCCGAACCATCCCTACATCCGCGGGCAGATCGAGCGCACGAAGAAGGTTGTGCGCGCTCTGGGCAATGAGTGTCCCGCGATCTACCTGATTTTTGCTCCGCTCTCCTATATCCGTCTGGCAATCGGCTATCCGAAGATGATGCAGTTCATCCGCGAGAACCCGGAGGCCATGAAGCAGGCATGCCATACCGTTGCCGGGGATGTAAAGCTCCTGGTGCAGGGCATCATACAGGAGGCGGGCGCTGACGGCATCTTCTACAGCGTCCAGAACGGTGAGGAAAACCGCTTTACGGCCGAGGAGTACAGAGACTGGGTAATGCCGAGCGATAAAATTGTGCTGGACTACGCCAACACCTTAAGCGACATGAACGCCATTCATTTCTGCGCCTGGGAAGAGATTCCGAACCGTCTGAGCGTGTGGGAGGACTATAAGGCGCCAGTCATCAGCTGGTCCAGATATTTCGATATTATGGATATTCAGGAAGCGAAGAAGCATTTCGGCTGCACCGTATGGGGCGGCTTTGACAACCGTCCGGGCACCTTCCTGTACACAGCCTCAAAGGAAGAGATAGAAAAAGAAGTGGAAACGCTTGTGGCGCAGGGCGGCAAGAGCGGTTACATTCTCGGCTCCGACTGCAGCATCCATGATGAGCTCTCCGAGGAAAGGATCCGCTGGGTCGTCGATAAGGCGCATTCTATCTGATATTGAGGCAGGCACATTGTATCACGCTAAAAGCCCCTTCCCAAATGGGAAGGGGCTGTCATAATTCAGGGAACCTGCCCCTTGTGACTCACTCGCCTGCCAGGATGCCGATAACCGCGCGGTTCCTCCCGTCAACGGCAAGCTCAATGCCGTCCTCTTTCGTAACGGATATGCTCAGCCCTTCGGCCGTCTTCTTTACCGGCGGATACCACATCGCATCCTTCAGTTTTTCATCCAGCGTCTGCAGGGCATCCGTTTCCTCAAAGGCCCTGAAGGCCTGCCATCTTCTCCTCTTTGTCCCGCCCGCATCGGTATAGTATCCCTCGGCAAGCGGTCCCCACTCCTCTTCCAGCTGTTCCCGCACTGCCTTCCACGCTTCCCCGTCCGCTGTAACCGCATCCGCCATAATCCACCTGACCCCGGTCAGGCAGTCGTCCGCCGGCAGCCTGAAGTTCAGTTCATAAGCCAGGGCATAATCGTGCAGGAAGTCCATGCTGGAAAATTCCAGCCGCAGCCAGGCAATATCTTCATTCTCCACAGGAACCGTATATACGGTTCCCTCAAGAGGCGTTCCCCTGTCGGTGACGGCGACGGTTGCGCCATACGGCTCAAGCATTTCCTCGAGGCTGCCTAAGGAAGCGCCGAAGGAAAACGGGGAATCCGAAAAAGGATTATCCCCCGCAGGGAAAGCCATGTTTTCCTCCTTCCGCAGGGTCACCCGGTTTTTGACCGCATCAGCCGTCCTTTTCTGCTCGATAACGGCGATAACCCGCTCCTCCTTTTCGGCATTCACCCAGTCCGCGCGCAGGGTCTGGCCAAGGTGGTCACAGGTCGCGGGACGGGCGTACTGCTCAAATCCGAGCGTTTCGGCTTCCCCTCCGATCATGGTGCAAAGGGATTCCATGAGCGCGTCACACCCCACCGGAATTTCCCCGTCTCTTACCGTAAAGGAATATTCGGCCCCGGCGCTGGCCCCGAAAATGTACGTGACCGCTGTCTGCAGTTCCCCGGAAATTCCGCTTCTTTCCCATACGTCCGCAGCGCCGGAATCAGCAGAGAGCGTTACAGGTTCCACATCAGTTTCCGTATTCAGGGCATGCCACCTGACGCCGCCGGAAATGATCAATGCTATTGCCGCTGCCGCTGCGCCTGTTTTCATGAACATCATCATAACGCTCCTCCTTTTCCCGTTTTCTGATTTTTTCCCGGATTCTGACGGCCTTTTAGATTCCTCCGTAAGCAAAAGCAGCTCCTCAAGATAGCTTTCCCCGACATGGTTCAGCCCCCGGAGCAGGTCCTCTCCATTCATATCCGGATCCCCTCGCTTTCCAGGTATTCTCTCAGATTTTTACGCAGTCTCCAGGATACGCAGGGACAGGCTGTACAGATCGGCACCATAGCGCAGGTCCGTCTCACGAATCGCGTCCTCGTCCCGACGGAAAAACAGCGCCACGATTTCCCGGTCCTCCATGCCATCACCACCCTTCTACCATTATAGACGACAAACGCAGCCGGAGTGTTACATTTTTTTGTTATTGTTCAGAGCCGGATGACAATGCGGAATGCACTGTCCGGGATCAGTTCACGGAAAGTGTTTTTAAAGCCGATATGCAGTCATGATTACGTTCTCTTCCCTGCCGTAAAGCGATCCAGTGCCGCCAGCACGCCCGGCAGAAGCAGCAGGATCAGCAGGATGGCAACTGCCGCGCCTTTGGAGATGGCGTGCACGATCTGCTGCACGGCCGGGTCTGCAAAGGCGTAGCCCACCACCGCAGTTACAACGACAATGACGATGCCGGAGGTGAGGATGGTATGGACCGAATGGTTCAGGGAGTCCCGCAGGGCTTCCGGAATATCCTCGCGCTGCCGGAATTCCCGGTAATACCCTGTCAGCAGGATTCCGTAATCGATGGTGGAGCCCATGAGAATGCCCTGCACCACAAGCAGCGCCAGGTAGTAAACTGTCATACCCTGCAGGTTCATCATCACCATGGTGGCATATACCGCGCTCTGAATCAGGACGATCAGGATAAGCGGCGGCACGAAAGAACGGAAGGTCAGAAGCACCACCAGGAAAATCGCGGCGGCGGTGAGGATGGAGATAAAATTGAATTCTCCGCCGAAGCTGTCCACCATTTCGTAAGCCATGGCCGTATTGCCGATGAGATAATACCCGCCGGGCAGGTTCTCATCGCACAGGGTGCGCAATTTATCGACAAACGCTCCGGTTTCTTCCGATTCTCCCGGGTAAACTGTGGCGATCATCATGATGGAATGCTTTTCGCCCCGCAGCTGTCCTTCCGCATCCGCAATCTGCGCCTTCGCGTCCGAAAGCAGCTCCAGCAGGTCGTCCGAAATATAGCGCGGATAGAGGAAGCTGTCCTTAGTGAAGGTTTTTGACGCATAGTCCACCATCTCATAAGGGCTCAGCTTCCCGAAATCATCCGAACCGAAATAGCCGCGGTAGAGCGCCTGGATCAGCAGATCCGGAACGTCCACCCCCAGGTCCAGCCGCGTCAGGAGCTTTTTAATATCCTCCGGGGAGAATTTGTTTCCCAGCGTATTGGGCCAGGACATGACATTGACCACCAGCGGGTCCGCCTCCAGTTCGGGAATCATGCCGGGCAGCGCCGCCTCATTCTCATTGGCATAGAGCACCACAATCTGGTTTTCCAGCGGGAATACCGGATCCACTTCGTTTGGTGCCACCAGGGTGAAGGCAATTTTCGTATTCCCGCGGAGCACAGACACCAGCGCGAAGAAAAGCACAAAAACGACCAGGATCACCCTGCGGAAGCGGAACGCGAACCCGGCGAAGGCATCCATGCGGAAGGCCGGCTGACGCTTTTTTGTCTTCCCGATCCAGCGCTCGAAAAACAGCACCAGCGCGGGAAGCACCGTAAAAATGCAGACCATGCTCAGGAACACGCCCTTTGCCATGACGATGCCCATGTCCGCCCCGATCTTAAAGCTCATGAACACCAGCGCCAGCAGCCCCACCACCGTGGTCAGGGCACTGCTTGTCACAGAGGAAAAGGCGGAGGCAATGGCGGTTTTCATGGCCTGTTCACAGATCTGCCGGTCTTCTGCGCAGAAGTTTTTTGGGTATGCCGGTTTTATCTTCCCTGCCTTCCGGGCTGCCGCTTCCGGAAGGCCCTTTTCTTCGCCGCCTGTCCCACCCCGTCCGTTCTCTTCTCCCTTTTTCATCCCGGCATCCGTCTGAGGCTTAACCCGGTGAATGCTGCCCCGGGCCGCTGTCAGCTCCTGTCGGTAACGGTTTGTCAGGATAATGGAATAATCAATGGAGAGCGCCAGCTGCAGGATGGCCGCGATGGAAAAGGTGGTCTCCGATACGGAGGGAAGCAGGGCATTGGTGCCCATGTTGATCACCACGGCAATCCCGATGGCAAACAGGAAGAGGAAGGGCTCCAGGTAAGAGCTGCTGAGGATCACGAGGATCAGCACCAGCAGTGCCACGGCTGCCGCGAAAATCCACAGCGGGACACCCTGCTGCGCCGTGCTGTCCAGGGTATATACCATCTCATTTCTTCCCGAATACCCCGCCTTCAGCGCCTTCTCAAATTCCCGCATCTCCGGGGAGGAATAATCGCACTCAAAATGAACAATATAAAGCGAATATTCGCCTTTTTCATAGCGCACATCCCCCGCCTGCCAGGAAACATAATCCACATTGGGGAGCGCCGCCAGCTCCTTCTCCATCGCGGGCTTTTCTTTCTCTGTCAGGCCGCGGAACATCACGCGCACAGTCGTGCCGCCCGTCGCCAGGTCCTCCAGGCCCGTGAATTCCTCCATGAGAATGTCAATGCCCTTCTTCATGGAAGAACTCTCCGGAAGATATTTTGTCATATCCGTATTAACCTTCACCCGCGGGATCAGGAATGCGCTGAAAACGGCCAGAAGCATCATCAAGGAAAATATCAGGATACGCCGTGTTACCAGTATTTCCGCAAGCTTTTTCATCTCCGGTATTCTCCCTTCTTTCATGTAAGCCAGGGCGGGACAGGGGGACAGGGTCCTTGGGTCAGGGGGACGGTGAGTCCAGGAACCTGTCCCCCTGACCCACCGTCCCCCTGGCCCTGACCCATCCCTGTCCCGCCCTTCACTCACCAGCTGATACGGACAGTCTTCTCTGCAAAGCCTTCAGCCCGGATTATAAGCTCCGTCTTCCCGGAACCGGCTTTGGGGCTCACTGCAAGCAGCAGATGGCCGTTGAAGGTCTTTGCCGTCGTACGCGCAAAGCTTCCGGTTTCCCGCGGATTTCCGCTGTCCGCGAGCACTTCTGCCCCGTCTCCCCGCTGCCTGACAGCAATCTCACGGTCCTCCAGGCAGAAGCGCTGCCTGTGGGCATCCTCCAGGCAGATGTCTATGAAAACAGGAACTCCGGATGCTTGCGTTTCCTCTGACACGCCGGCCGCAGCAGGAACAGCGGCATCCGGTCCGAAATCTCCCGTCCCTGCCGGATGTACGGTCACGGCGGCCTCCCCCCGCTCATTGAACGCCAGCGTCCTGCCGTCTGCCGCAATGCGCAGCACCGCGGCCTCGTGATCGCTGTACAGCACATCCTCGCAGACCTTCATGCCCCCTTTATAGCCCTCCGCGCGCAGCACGCCCGGAATATAGGGCAACAGGAAATGGATCATTCCGTCCCCGGAATCCGCCAGGTAGCCGATCCGCTCCGTCTGGGAATTCTGATAAAGCTTCACCATGTCGCAGTTTGTCATGACTCCCACATGCATCACCTTCTCGAATTCCGCATACTTCCAGTGGGCGCGCATCTGCGGAAAGCCCCACATGCCCCGGGCGCCGTCCCATGGCTCTGCGGGATCGAAGACGGCAAGCTTCATCACAGGCTCTTCCTTCATCTGTGCGGCGGCATGCCAGGCCCTGAGCTTCCACTCCCCGGTGGAATCAAGGGGATTCCCGGTCCATCCCCTGACGGGCCAGCCGGTGGACTCGCCGAGATAATCGATTCCCGCCCAGAGGATGGCGCCGCATACCCAGTCATGCCTCCGAACTGCCTCCCCAAAGCATCGGGCTTTTGCCTGGGCAACATTCGTCACGCGCTCGTCCGGACCGTAGTAGGCATGTATTTCGCTGCCGATCATGGGGATTCTGATTCCGTAATCCCGCATCCGCTCATAATAGGGCTCCATATAATTGCCCATGAAAACATCGACAATATCCGCATAGCGCCTAAGCGCCTGCAGCTTTTTTCCCAGGGGCGTGCGGTCGTTGTAGTCCGGAAAGCAGAATCCGATCAGAGCCGCGGACAGGTGCCTTGTGGGATCCAGTGCCCTGACCTGGCCGCAGAGCTCCTCCAGGCATTCATACCAGTGCTCAGAGTACTGCCCTGCCACCTCATTCCCCACGCTCCAGAGAATGACGCCTGGGTGGTTTGCGTCCCGTTCCACCCAGTCCCGCACGTCCCGCTCATGCCATTCTGCAAAAAAGGCATCAAAATACATGCGGCTCCTGTCCCATTTGTCATAGAGCTCATCGATCACGAAAAAGCCCAGCTCATCGCACAGATCATACATTTCCTCCGCCATGGGATTGTGGGAGGCGCGTATCGTATTTACGCCCATCTTCTTCAGGGCCATAAGGCGCCTTCTCAGGAATTTTTCCGGCACCGCCGCCCCGAACATGCCGCCGTCATGGTGCAGATTCACGCCCCAGAGTTTCCGCTTTACGCCGTTGAGCACAAAGCCGTCCTCCGAATCGAAAACGGCGGACCTGACTCCGAAGCGCACTTCCTTTGTATCCTTTGTAGTCTCTGTATCCTTTGCGCCATCTGTATCCTCTGCATCCGCTGTATCCTTTCCGGAAACGGATGCACGCAGCGTATAGAGGAAAGGCGTCTCAGGCGACCAGAGCCGCGGCTTTTCCAGCTTAAAGGAGAAGCTGTTCTCTCCCCGGCATTCCTGCTCGGCGGAAATGAGAAGCGCTCCTTCCGGGGAAAGGATTTCCGCCTTCAGGATTTTTCCCCTGTACGGCTTCTCACCGGATATTCCGTGTACATTCTCCACTTCCGCAGTCAGAGCCGTTTTACCCGTTTCAACCCGTATCCTGACCTCCACCTTTGCCTCGGCGCACTGAATCCCGCGCACATCCGGCACGTCTCCTCCCGGGCCCTTCAGAACAGGTTCGGCCGTAATGCGTATGCCGTTATGGGCGATATGCACCGGCTCCTCCACGAGCAGCCGCACGTTCCGGTATATTCCCGCTCCGGAATACCAGCGGTCGCCTCCGGCGGCATACCAGTCCGCTTTGTCAGGCAGCCGGTTGTCCGCTGAAACCGCCAGCACATTCTCCCGCTCAAAGTCCAATGCGCCTGTCAGGTCGCAGAGCACAGGCAGGTATCCGTACGGCCGTCCGCCGACCCGCTGCCCGTTCAGCCAAACGGTGGAAAAGCGCTGGATTCCGTCAAACAGGATGCGTACGCATTTTTCCTTCCAGACCTTTGGCGCCCGGAAACGGAGCCGGTAGACACCTCTCTGTTCCCGTGGGAAGTATCCCTGGGCCGCACCTCCCGGGGTGTCCTCCCTTCGCCCGTTTTCAACCTGCCAGTCATGAGGCAGGCTGACTGTTCTCCATGCACTGTCATCATAATCCGCAGATACTGCCGCTTCGTCCTCTGTCAGGGCAAAACGCCAGTCCCGCTTCCATGCTTCCATATTTATTTCCATCTGAACCCCCTATTCTTTGTGAGATACGGTGACAGGTTCCCTGACTCACAGTCCCCCTGTGAGTCAGGGAACCTGTCACCGTGTCTCACCGTGTCTCACCGTGTCTCACCGTGTCTCACCGTGTCTCACCGTGTCTCACC
>CAMOSC010000127.1 GCA_946624325.1 uncultured Clostridia bacterium | reverse complement strand
TCTGTTTGCGCGTATATTCCGGCGGGACCTGGTTTTTGAAGGTGTTGGTGATTTCTATGGCGTAGCCGAAAACCTTGTTGAACTTGATTTTCAGGGATTTAATGCCGGTACGCTCCCGCTCTTTCGCCTCCAGGTCCAGGATCCACTGTTTCCCCTCGGTGCGTGAACGGCGCAGAAGGTCCACATCTTCCGAGTAACCGTCCCGGATCATGCCGCCCTCACGGATGGTAATCGGCGGGTCTTCCGAGATCGACTGCGCGATCAGCTCACAGAGATCCGTCAGCGGATCCATATCCCGGAACAGCTCCTGCAGAAGCGCACTGTGACACGCATTCAGGAGTTCCCGTATGGGCGGCAGCATGCGGCAGGAGGAGGCAAACGCAAGCAGCTCCCGCGGACCGGCGGTCTTGTAGCTGATTCTTCCGATCAGCCTTTCCAGATCATAGACCGGTCCCAGATACTCGCGGATTTCCTCGCGGGTCAGAAACGCATTGCAAAGCTCCTCAACGGCATCCTGGCGCATGGATATTTCCGAGGGAGAAAGCAGCGGCTGTTCAATCCAGCTGCGCATGAGCCGCGCACCCATCGCGGTGCGGGTTTTGTCCAGAACCCACAGGAGCGTTCCGCGCTTCATCTTCTCCCGAAGAGTTTCCGTCAGCTCCAGATTGCGCCTGGTGGACGTATCAATCACCATAAACCGTCCGGTCTGATAGGGGGTGATGGCGGTAATATGGCTCATGTCGCTTTTCTGGGTATCGTAGAGATACCGCAGAAGGCCGCCGGCAGCTACGGCGGCTATTTCGAGGTGTCCGATCCCGAGCTCCTGTGCCGAGGCCGCATGAAAGTGCTCCAGCAGAAGCTCTGAGGCCTTTTCCTCGTCAAAGAGGCTCCGGTCGGGGGTAAAGACCATAAAATGGAGCCGCTGGCGCAGCTCCTCGAGATTTTCACCGCTGATGGAAAACAGGTCATTGACGATGATTTCAGCAGGGGAAAAGCGGCAGATCTCGTCCTCCAGGGCTTCCCTGCTCGCAACTTCCGTTACATGGAAATCCCCTGTCGACACATCGCAGAAGGCGAGCCCGAATACATTGCCGAGATAAGCGATGGCAAGCAGATAATTGTTTTTCGTTTCATCCAGGGCCTGCGAATCGAGCACGGTTCCGGGCGTCACAACCCGGATGACGTCGCGCTTGACAAGGCCTTTGGCAAGCTTCGGGTCTTCCAGCTGCTCGGCAATGGCGACGCGGTAACCCTTCTGTACCAGGCGGTTGACATAGGAATCGGCGGCATGGTAGGGAACGCCGCACATGGGTGCGCGCTCTTCAAGACCGCAGTCCTTTCCGGTCAGTGTAATCTCAAGCTCCCTGGAAGCGGTCAGGGCATCATCAAAGAACATTTCATAGAAATCCCCGAGCCTGTAGAACAGAATACAGTCTTTATACTGTTTTTTTGTCTCCAGGTAGATTTTCATCATGGGGGAAAGCTTTGAAACATCTACATCCTGTATGGTTAAGCCGTTTCCATTCATCTGTTCACCATCTGCTCTTCGTCGCCGGAAACGGCGTAATCACCGATTCCGTCAGTCTGTTCACCGATATAATAAAAGCCCTTTGAGGCCAGAAGACGCACCGGTAGGATTTTACCGATCAGGGAGGCGTCTCCCGGAAAATGTACCATCACGTTATTTGAAAGGCGCCCGGTTGCCATACCGCTTCCATCCCCGGAGACTTCTTCCACAAGGGCGTCCATAACCCTGCCGGTATCCCGGCTGCTCTCCTCCGCGGAGATTTTCTGGACAAGTGCGAGCAGGCGGTCAAAGCGTGCATGCGCGATATCATCCGGTACCTGCCCTTCCATTTTTGCGGCCGGAGTCCCCGTACGCCTGGAATACAGGAAGGTAAACGCACTGTCATACCGGACACGGCGGACCATCTCCATGGTGGCCTCGAAATCCTCCTCCGTCTCGCCCGGAAAGCCGACGATAATGTCTGTGGTGAGGGAGAGATCCGGGATTTCCCGCCTGAGCTTCTGCGCGAGGGCAAGATAGCTTTCCGCGGTATAGCGTCTGTTCATGGCAGCCAGGATACGGGTGCTTCCGGACTGCAGCGGCAGGTGGAGGTGCCTGCAGATCTTTGCCGAATGCTTCATGACGTCAATCAGCTCATCGGAGAGATCCTTGGGGTGAGAGGTCATAAAGCGGATGCGGCGGATGCCTTCCACCTCCTCAACGCGCTTCAGGAGCTGCGCGAAGGAGACGGGATTGTCCAGGGTTTTCCCGTAGGAATTGACGTTCTGCCCGAGCAGCATAACCTCCGTTACGCCGTCCGCCGCCAGCTCCCGGACCTCCTTCAGGATGTCCTCCGGTTCGCGGCTCCGTTCCCGTCCGCGTACATAGGGGACGATGCAGTAGGTGCAGAAGTTGTTGCAGCCGTACATAATATTTACGCCGGCCTTGAAGGCATATTTGCGCACGGAGGGCAGATCCTCGACAATCTGGTCCGTGCCTTCCCAGATATCGATCTGCTTCTGCCCGGTCAGAAGCCTTCTGTACAGGAGCTCGGAGAGCCGGAAAATATTGTGGGTGCCGAAAATCAGGTCGATGAAGGGATAGTTTTTCCGCATCCGGCCGACCTCGTCGGGCTCCTGCATCATGCAGCCGCAAACCGCGGTCATGCGTTCGGGGTTTTTCTCGCAGAGGCTTTTCATGAGCCCCAGATGCCCGTAAAGCTTTTTATTGGCGTTTTCCCGTACCGTACAGGTGTTGTATATCACCAGGTCTGCCTGCTTTTCGGTACCGCCGGCCTTCAGGCCGCAGCGCAGGAGGATTCCTTCAAGCTTTTCGGAATCCTTGGCGTTCATCTGGCATCCGAAAGTAATGATGCAGAAACGCAGGGGCTTTTGCCCCGGTTGCCGGAGGAGCCTGCGGCATTCCTCCATAAAATAATACTGCCTCTCCGGCTCACCCGCGGGCGCATTTTGGAAAACTGTATTCATTATTTGTTTAAAATCCTTTTATACTGGGCAAGGGTCAGGTGTTCTTCCAGCGTTCCCTCCACCATTAGATCCAGATAACGGAAGTTGCGAACGCCGTCATTGCGTCCGCAGGTGATCAGGTAGCATTTATCGCTGCCGATGGAGGCATTGTCTACATACTGAACCAGTGCATCATCTCTGGAAACCGCAAAGACATTGGTGATTTTATAGACATACCGGCCGCTGTCCCCGGTGAGGTAGAAGTATTCACCCACATTCACCTTCTGAAGTTTGTTGAAGGATAAATCCTGTACGGTGTGATTATGACCGTAGATGCAGTAGCGGGTCTCGCCGAGAACGTAATCCGGACGCGCGGCGGTTACCATCCAGATATCCAGATTATCCCAGATATCCTGCCAGGTACCCGCATAGACTCCGCGCTTGATTCCGGCAGTCGGAACCTCCAGGACGCAGTCCAGGTAGCCTTTGGCATAATCCGGGGTATAGACGACGCCGTCGCGGGAATAGTAGTTCGGATCCTCATAATCTTCATAGGCGTATTTGTCGGTTCCAGCGGTCTTGCGGTTGATTCTGGAAACGGAAGCCGCACGGAGCCTTCTGGTAATAATGAGCTTCTTCACCCTGCGCACCTGCTGAACGCCGTTTTCATCGATATAGGATTCCGTACCGTATTCGGTCTCGTATTCTTCATCGCCGACCTGTTCGTATCCGCCCGCAATCCTGGAAATCGTGTTGCCGTCCCGGTCGCGGAGGACACGGTTGGTCCGAAGCGTCCGGTAGACCTTTATGACCTTGACCTTCTGCATGGATTCATTCCC
The DNA here is from genome assembly GCA_946624325.1 of uncultured Clostridia bacterium. Lineage (GTDB taxonomy): Bacteria > Bacillota > Clostridia > Lachnospirales > Lachnospiraceae > Anthropogastromicrobium. Next base: position 5,687 of record CAMOSC010000127.1, on the reverse strand, counting down.
GAATTCATCGGTCACGAGTTCGGTCTCATATTCCGTTTCGCACTCGGTCTGGACTTCGGTTTCCGTCTCATATTCAGCGCTCTCCGCTTCCGTTTCAAGATCCGACGCGGAGCGTTCCGATTCGAGCTCTTTCAGGCGCTTTCTGCGCTCTTCGATTTTCCTGGCGTAGGCATCCGGATCATCCAGCTGGAGGAAAAGGTCATCAATGTATTCCTCCGCCAGGCTCCGCTCCGAACTCTGTCTGTCAAATGCATCCCTGTTTTTGAAGAAAACCAGGTAAATGCCCGTTCCGATCATTCCGAGTGCCAGAAGGATCAGCAGGATCAGCAGGAAAGTCATAAAGGGGGATTTTTTCTTCTTCTTTTTCAATCGCTCTCCTCCCTGAACAAAGTATTTGAACGTTGACTTAATGGTCACGGATGACTATTTTGCAGCCACGCCTGCACAAAACGCAGCCGTGGGCAAAATATGTCTCCTCCCTGAACAAAGTATTTGAACGTTGACTTAATGGCCACGGATGACTATTTTGCAGCCACGCCTGCACAAAACGCAGCCGTGGGCAAAATATGTCTCCTCCCGAATCCGAATGGATTCTGTCTGCATTACAGCGAAAGAAGTTCCAACCTGCCGCCGGAACTTCTCTCTCCTGGATGTCATGTAAAAACTGGCCTGCCCGGCAGAATGGGATGGGCTGAGCTATCCGCGTCCATCCGCTGTAAAAGTTCAGAAGTGCGGCAAGGGCTCAGAGACGGGCTCTGAGCCCTTGCGGTTAAGCTATAGTGCATGTGTCAGTCAGGTATTTATGGATACCGCGGGCGGCCGCACGGCCTGCCTGCATGGCAAGAATGACTGTTGCAGCGCCGGTCACGGCGTCGCCTCCGGCAAAGACGCCTTCCCTGGAGGTCTGTCCGTCTTCCTCTCTGGCGACGATGCATTTCCAGCGGTCTGTCTCAAGATTTTTGGTGGTGGAGGCAATCAGCGGGTTCGGGGATGTCCCGAGCGCCATGATCACGGCATCCGCTTCGATCGTGAACTCGGAACCCTGTTTGACGACAGGCCTTCTTCTTCCGGATTCATCCGGCTCTCCGAGCTCCATCTCCACACAGGTCATGCCGGTAACCCAGCCCTTTTCGTCCGTATGGATTTCGGTGGGATTTGTCAGCAGCCGGAAAATGATTCCTTCCTGCTTGGCGTGCTCCACCTCCTCCACACGCGCGGGAAGCTCCGCCTCGCTTCTGCGGTAAACAATATAGGTTTCGGCTCCGAGACGAAGGGCTGTACGCGCGGCATCCATCGCCACGTTTCCGCCGCCTACGACCACAACCCTGCGGCCGCGGAAAATCGGCGTAGCGTAATCGTCCAGATAGGCCTTCATGAGGTTGTTGCGGGTCAGGAATTCGTTTGCCGAGAAGACGCCGTTGGCGTTTTCACCGGGAATCCCCATGAACTTGGGAAGACCTGCACCGGATCCGATAAACACGGCTTCATAGCCTTCCTCATCCATCAGCTGATCAATCGTGACGGATTTACCGATCACCACATTACATTCAATGTCAACGCCGAGCTTGCGGACATTATCGATTTCGGGCTGCACCACGCCCGCCTTCGGGAGACGGAATTCCGGAATGCCGTAGGTCAGCACGCCGCCCGGCTCATGGAGGGCTTCAAAAATGGTAACCTTATACCCGAGCTTTGCGAGATCGCCGGCACAGGTAATGCCGGCCGGTCCGGAACCGATCACTGCCACGCGGTGCCCGTTGTCCGGTTCCTTCTTCATGGGGGCATAACCCTGCTCCCGGCAGTAATCAGCCACAAAACGCTCCAGCTTGCCGATGGAAACCGGTTCGCCTTTTACACCGCGGATGCAGAGCTCTTCACACTGGGTTTCCTGCGGGCATACTCTGCCGCAGACCGCGGGAAGCGCGGAAGCCTCGGCAATGACGTCGGCGGCCCCGGTTATGTCCTTTTCCGTTATTTTCTTAATGAACCCCGGGATATCGATCTCGACGGGACATCCCTTGACACAGCGCGGGTTCTTGCACTGGATGCAGCGGGCAGCCTCCTCGGTCGCCTCTTCCATGTTGTAACCGTAGCAGACTTCATCGAAATTATGAGCACGGACAAGCGCTTCCTGCTCACGGACCGGTACTTTTTTCATTCCTTCCATTACCTGTCACCTCCGCACTGGCCGCAACCGCCGTGATGGGTTGCCCCTTCCTGCGCAGCAAGCATAGCCCGCCCCTCCTCGGTGCGGTAAAGCTGCTGACGTTCCATAGCCTGTGTCCAGTCGATCTGGTGTCCGTCAAACTCGGGGCCGTCCACACAGGCGAATTTGGTCTTTCCGCCCACCGATACGCGGCAGGCGCCGCACATTCCGGTTCCGTCAACCATGATGGGATTCATGCTGACGATGGTGGGAAGCCCGAGCTTCTCCGTGAGGAGACAGACAAATTTCATCATGATCATGGGCCCGATTGCAACACAGACATCGTAGCGTTTACCTTCGTCGTAGAGATCCTGGATGACCTGCGTAACCATGCCTTTGCGCTTATAGCTGCCGTCATCGGTGGTGATATAGAGATTTCCGGCTACGCGGCTCATCTCCTCCTCCAGCAGGATCAGGTCCTTTGTCTTGGCACCGACGATTACGTCGCAGTCGATGCCGTTTTCGTGCATCCATTTCACTTGGGGATATACGGGCGCGGCGCCCACGCCTCCCGCGACGAACAGATACCGGCGCTTCCTGACCTCTTCAATCGGGTCTGTAATGAATTCGGAAGCAAGCCCGAGAGGGCCTACTACATCGTGGAAGCAGTCTCCGGCCTTGAGCATGGACATCATCAGTGTGGATGCGCCTACAATCTGGAAAACAATGGTCACCGTCTTGCGTTCACGATCATAATCGCAGATGGTGAGAGGGATACGCTCGCCTTTTTCATCGTTCCTGACAATCAGAAACTGCCCCGGCTGACAGTATTCTGCAACGCGGGGCGCTTCTACAACCATAAGGAAGATTTTGTCGGCAACTTTTTCGGCCTTTAAAATCCGATACATAAAGTACTCCTTCCTGCATCCGTCTTACAGGACCCTTCCGCCGCATGATTCGGCTCCGGGTTCCTGTACAGCACTACTTCTTCAGCTTCATCCTACTACAAATCAGACAAAAAATCAATGGATTTTGTAACTGTTCAAAATTCGGCGCGTTTCGAAGCAGTGCTTCATGCGGCTTTGGGGAGGCACAGCCGCGCACGCAGGGCCTGCTGCGCAAAGTACCTGTCTTTATTCCTCGGTGAGATCCAGCCTGGACTGTTCCGGAATCAGAAAGCTGCTTTCCAGGATGCCGGCCGCATTTGCGAGCCTGTAGCCGTTATCGTCCCCTTTCATGCGTATCGTGAAACGTGCGTGCGGCTCCAGAGCGCTCAGGGTCAGGCGGATACGCACGGTTTCGGCAGTGGGATTCAGAAATTCGGCTATGATTTTGTTCTCCGGGGATTTCCGGATGGAATGATTCCTTCCGCGGTCGAGCACCTCTCCGCTGTTTCCCTGCATGCAGCTTAATACGATGGTTTTTTCTTTCATGCGGCGTCCCCTTCTGCATTCAGAAGCTTCGGAAGAAAGTAAACTGTCTGCTTTTTCCACCAGTACCAGTCGTGAGCCACATCCTCACCCCAGAAATCCACCCAGGCGGGTATGCGCTTTGAAAGCAGCAGGTTCTTCATGGCCTCTGTGGATTCCAGCATGGGATTTTCCCAGGCGCCTCTCCCCACGCACAATACCAGGCGGTTATTCCGGTAGTAGTTCATCCAGGGATGCTCCTGAGGCATGTTTTTCAGAAAAACCGCGGGAGAATTGGCATAGACAAGGGGGTCCGAATACCCGTCCATCATATAATCGAGCGTATAGATCCCGCTGCAGCAGAGGGCTTTGGAAACGAGATCCGGCCTTCTGAAATACAGGTTTGCCGCGTGAAAGGCACCGAGGCTGAAGCCCATTGCCATGAAATCCGCATCGGCGGCCTTCGGAAAACAGACCCGCTCAAGCAGCGGAATGAGTTCATCCGTCAGATAATGAAAATACGCTTCCTGACGTGCGATCCGCTCCCAGGCGGGACGATGATGCGCGGAAAGGGATTCCGCATCGACGGTATCTACGGAAACGAAGCGTACTAGGCCGTTTTCGATCAGATTCCTGCAGCAATCCGTCATGCCGAAGTTTTCAAAATCGTAAAACCTTCCGTTCTGGCAGGGAAACCAGATGCAGACGGTTCCCTCAGAGCCGTATATTTTGAATTCCATATTCCTGGAAAGATTTTCACTGTATTCCCGATAATAACCGATATTCAAGGTACACCTCCTGACGGCAGCCCATCAGTGCGAACGCTTCCGGGCAGGACTGCCTTAAAAATCCGATCCGGATCACGGGAAACGCCGGCCTTACAATAGCGTTTCCTAAATCGGATGGGCGGGAAAACCATCCGCTCACCCGATTCCGCAGGCGGACATTCGCAGCCTCCGGCTGCTTTTGCCTATCATGCGGCAGATGTGGAAGCACGCGAGCGGCTTCCACACCTGCCGGGTTCCTGCGCAAAAAGGCACCCTTCACAGGGTGCCAACCAGCTTCCGGGGGGACTCGAACCCCCGACCTATTGATTACGAATCAATCGCTCTACCGACTGAGCCACGGAAGCAAAGCCGCTTTTCCAAGCGCTTGCATATTATACCGCACCCGTTCCGTTTTGTCAATCCTTTTTTATACGGGAGTTTTTCAATCCGCTGTTCTTCACAGCCAATAGCGGCCGCCCTGCGGACGGCTCACAAAAATGATCAACCACTATTGGCTGTAAACAGCGGCCGCGACAAGGCGCTTAACAGCAAAAATAGGCTTCCAGCAGCCGGTCCATCTCATGCTGACTCGAGAAGGCCGCAAGCTCATTGGCGGAGTGCATCCCGAGCAGCGGAATGCCGATATCCGCGGTTGGAACGGGGATTGTGGCCGAGAGGATGCTGCCGAGCGTCCCGCCGCCGGCAATATCCGAATGGTTGACAAATTTCTGCATCGCAATGCCCTCCTTTCGGCAGATCGCCTCCACGGCGGAGATTGCCGCAGTGTCCGTGGCGTACTTCTGGTTGGAATTCATCTTTAGTATGACACCGCCGTCTAAGCGTACGCTGTTGGTGGGATCTGCCTTTTCGGGATGATTGGGATGCACCGCGTGCGCTACGTCCAGAGAAAGGATGAAACTGCCGAGCATCGCGTTCAGGAAAGCTTCGCGTTCTACCGCACCGGCCGCAAGCATGAGCTTCTCCAGCAGCGTCACCAGGATTGTGGAGGCGGCTCCCTGCTTGGACCTGGAACCGCACTCCTCATTGTCAAACAGTACGGCCATCTGCACCGTGTGCTCCAGGCTTCCGGAGCGGATCAGGCCGTTCAGGCAGGACTGGCAGGAGGTGAGATTATCTAACCGCGCACTCTCGACGAGCGCCCTGTCATATCCGACCACTGCCGCGGGAGCGGCGTTAGTCAGCATCAGGTCCATATCCAGTATGGCATCTTCCGCCAGTCCGAGTTCCTCGGCGATCATGGAACGCAGCGTCTTATTCGGCGCGTTGTTGTCCGTCACGGCTAAAAGGGCCTCCATATCCTTTTGAACGCTCAGCTCAACCCCCTTGTTGACTTCGCGGTTCATG
>CAMOSC010000126.1 GCA_946624325.1 uncultured Clostridia bacterium | reverse complement strand
GGGCCATTGGGGATGCAAGGACGCCGCTTTATTTCCTCATCTTTTCATCGCTCCTGAACGTGGTGCTCGATCTGTTCTTTGTGCTGGCGCTGCACGGCGGAGTGGCGGGCGTGGCCTGGGCAACGGTCATCTCCCAGTTTACGTCCACCGCGCTGAGCATTGTCTATATGCTGAAGCGCTATCCGAGGCTCCGCCCGGATAAAAGTGCCTGGCAGTTTGATCCGTCGGTGATCCGGGAATATATCCGCATAGGCTTCCCCATGTGCGTGCAGAGCGCGGTGTTAAGCATCGGCATGTTTGTCATCACGGCGGTGATCAATTCCTTCGGTTCCGATACGGTGGCTGCCTATACCATAGGAAGTAAGGTGGAGCAGCTGGCTACCGTATCCTTCTCAAATGTGGCCTTCTCATTTTCGGTATACGCCGGGCAGAACTATGGCGCAAAAAAATACGACCGCATTAGGGACGGCCTGAAGAAGGGTATGTATATTGTCGGGAGCCTGGCTGTTCTGTCTACGGTTGTGATGCTGATTTTTGCCCGCCCGCTCGCGCTGATCTTCATGGAGGAGGGCAACGACCTGGTACTTGAACGGGCGGTGGCCATGATCCGCATTGAAGCCTCCCTGTTTATCGCGCTGGGCGCGATCTGGACCGTGAATTCCTGCCTGCGTGGCATCGGTGCGGTGCGCATCACCCTGGTTTCAAGCATAGTGGAGCTGGTCTGCAAGATCGGTCTGTCCATCCTGCTGCCCGTATTCCTTGGCTATATCGGTATCTGGATGGCGGCACCGGCAGGCTGGGTGCTGGGACTCGTGCCGTCGCTTGTTTATCTGTCACGGTGGTTTAAGGATCCGGAAGGGTATGCTGCTGCAGATAAGAGATAGGATACACATCAGCCCACAATATCGCATAGTAAATCATAAACCGATTAAAAAACGCCCGTCAGGAAATTCCGACGGGCGTTTTTCTGCCTTCCATACAGGCAGTGAAAAGGCATATTACAGAAAATGAAGATATCAGACCATCCGCGCCCGGTACTCCCGCAGCAGAGTCTGGATCTTGTCGGTGGGGGAGAGGGTCTTGCCGATGGGCACATCGTGGTTTAAGGCGTTGATGATGGCAGCCGTAAACTTGCTCATGTCCGCCTCGATATACCACTCGCGGTCCATAAGCTCGGGCGTGCGGTAATTCAGGTTTGTGGTGATGCAGTAGTCGAAGTATCCGCGCGTATGGAATTCATCGAATTTCTCCAGGCCGTCGGTGAACAGGCCGAAGGTGCAGCAGACGATGACCTTTGACGCTCCGCGGTCCTTCAGGGCCTTTGCGGTATCCAGCATGCTCTCGCCGGAGGAGATCATGTCGTCCACGATAATCACGGTTTTTCCGGAGACGTCCGTGCCCAGGAACTCGTGGGAGACGATGGGGTTCTTTCCGTTGATGATCTGCGAATAATCGCGGCGCTTGTAGAACATGCCCATGTCCACGCCGAGGTTATTTGCAAAGTAAACAGAACGGTTCATGGCGCCTTCATCCGGGCTGATGATCATCAGATGCTCCTTGTCGATGAGCAGGTTGGATTCTTTCCTGAGGAGTGCTTTGATGAACTGATAGGGCGGCGTGAAGTTGTCAAAGCCGCTTAAGGGTATGGCATTCTGTACCCGGGGATCGTGCGCGTCAAAGGTGATGATATTGGACACGCCCATATTGATCAGCTCTTCGAGCGCCATGGCGCAGTCCAGCGATTCCCGCCTGGTGCGCTTGTGCTGGCGGCCTTCGTAGAGGAAGGGCATGATGACATTCACCCTTCTGGCAGTGGAACAGCTGCCGATCAGGCGCTTTAAGTCCTGATAATGGTTGTCCGGGGACATGTGGTTGGTCTCGCCGCAGACGTTGTAGGTAAGGCTGTAATTGGTCACATCCACCATGGCGAACACATCCATGCCGCGGACCGATTCGTGCAGCTCGCATTTTGCCTCGCCCGAGCCGAAACGCGGACACTCGAAATCCAGCAGATAGGAGTCCTCGTAATAGTTCAGGAAAAGAGGATCGGAGAGGCGCTTTTCCTTGAGCGCTTCGTCGTGGCTTCGGAAGGCTACTATATGATCGTTTACCTTCCTGGCAAATTCCCGGCTTCCAGCCAGGGCGGCAAGCTTTAACGGGGCAATGGGCAGTGTGTCGTCAAAGGAATAATCTGTGGTTTCGTTGGTATACTCCATTCCACATCCTCCAGAAAGATTTATGGATACACGTACGCGCTCAGGTCAGCAAAAAAACTGTCCGTCTGTGCATTCTTGTCAACCCGGAATTTATTCCGGCATTATCCGTCCAACCGACGAATGAACCGACCTTCAATATTGTTATAGCATCAATACTTTTTGCGCGTCAAGAGCAAAAGGTAAAATAGAAAAAGTATATAAGTTTAAACACAGATGCCGTGACAATCGCAGCGTCTGCTTTTCGCGCTGCGATCTGTCGGCATGGCTCAGAATGGAAGGGACGGATGGGCGGATGCTTTTTCCGCCCATCCGATCAGATGAAGTTTTGCTTGACATCTTTAAAAAAGTGTGATAAATTCTGATTGAAGTTAGATATGCCTAATCAAAGTTAGCTAATCGCAAGCAAGTCATGCAGGCATGAAAATGCTGATGAAAGTGTTTCCGCAGTATTGCATAGCCTGAGCGCGAATGCCTGGCTGTTGGCTGGCCTGCCCTGAAGAGGCAGAGATCGGGCAGAACCTGTAAACCTGTTCCAAAGGAGTATTCTATGAAAAAATTAAGCCTGATGATCGCTGCATGTACATCTATGGCGGCTTTATCCGCCATTCCGGCTGTCGCGGAGGAGGAGCTGCTTTACGGCACCATGCAGATTCCTTTTGCTTCGTTCTATGCCGAGGAGGGACCTGCCTATGAGGTGGATGCGGTCTCTTCTGCGACCGCAAATAAGTGGTTCAGCGACTCGCTGGCAACGGGAGGCTACAGTGTGAAGCATGAGGAGGACGATGGAGGCGATATTCTGGGCGTCGTCTATCCGGTTGCCATAGCGCCGGCGGATCTTGAGGCGCTGGGCGATGACAATTATGCCTTCACGCCTCTGGAGGAAGAACCTGCCTCCTATAAAAAAGTGCTGGTTGAGGACGGAAAGGTTTCCTTCTCGGCGGTACATGGCCCCGTAAGCGCACTTGAAGCTGAGGCAGAGCTTACAACCCGTACCGTTTGGGGCGATTACCAGATCAATATCGACGCCATCAACAATGCGGACGGAACGTCTGATATCGGCCCGATCCTCGGTGCCATGCTGACCACCTCCGACGGCAGCGTATACGCGATGCGGCAGCTGGAAAACATCTGGCGGGATGAACTGAGCTGGTCCAGCGGCATACGGACGGTGGAGCCTCACGGAAACGTTATGAGCAGTGAGAATTTTGCGGATCTGATGGGAAAGACCATCACGGCAATTACCTACATTACCGACAGCGGATATCATGTGCTGGAAACAGAGCTCTATGTACCGGTGAAGTTTGAGGGCGGCGTTGAGGTAGAGGCTGCGGAAGCCGCTTCCGGCCAGGCTGCAGTTACCTTTACCGGAGTGCCGGAGGACTTTGCGCCGGAATATGCCGTGAACAACGGACTGGATTTTGAGATGGCAGAGGGGATGCTGACCTGGGAGAATGCCCTTGCCGGCGCGTACACGCTGACGGTAAGCGACAGCGAAGGGAAATATGCGGATCTTGATGCGAACTTTGTGCTCTCTACGGATGAACTGCCGGCCGCATATAACGCGGATCAGAACTGCCTTGAGGCAGCGGAGGGCTTTTCCGCTGAGCAGCTTGCGGCATATCTCTCCAACATTACTTCCGTAAAGGTGAACGATACCGAATATGCCGCTTCCGGACGCGGCGCAGTGGCAATTATCGATTCGGACGGCCTGGTGGATCTGGAGGCAGCTTCCGTGAGCGGCCGCGGTGCGGACGCTGTCACAACGCCTTTGTTTGCGGAGAGCGGTGAATATGAACTGACTGTCAACTCTGCCGGCTATGAGACGCCCCTTGTTTTCACGCTTGTTGTAGAGTAAGCTTCCATGCCGGAGAACAGACAAAGCGTTGGCTGCGTCTGACGTATGCCGGGAATGGCGGCGGCAGCTCGGAAAGGGAGTATGCATGATTCTGATTATATCCGTTCTTCCGGCGCTGCTGCTTGCGTTTGGCTTCAATTCCCTGCTGCGCAGGCATGAATATCTGCTGTATGGCTTTGGCATTTGTCTGGCTGTCCCTTCCGCCGTTCTGGCTGCGGAAGGGATACCGGCAGGGCTCTCATATCCGGTGCAAATGCTTTTAGCCGTGTTTTCAAAGGGCGGTCTCGCAGGCGCCCTTTTTCTTGTGGTCATGTTTACCGGGGCCCTGCCGGATCAGTCGAAGGCCCGCAAAAAGCTGATCCCGATTCGGAGGCAGCTTTCCATCCTGGCTTCTGTCCTTGCCATCGGACATGGAGCCGGGTATGGGACGGTTTATTTCGTCAGGCTCTTTACCGCCGCATCCGAGCTGAAAACCGTGATGCTGTCCGCAATCCTTTGCTCGCTGCTTCTTTTAATTCTGCTCCTTCCGCTTTGCGTGACATCGTTCATTGCGGTGCGCAGGAGAATGAAGCCTGCGGCCTGGAAGCGCCTGCAGAGGTGGGCCTATCTGTTTTACGCTCTGATTTACGGGCATATTATTCTTTTTAAATGGCATGCGGCACAAAAAGGAGAACGGGAGGCGGTCCTGACAGTTATCCTGTATACGGCAGTCTTTGCGGCGTATCTTGGCATGCGTCTGTGCAGGGAGGCTGTGCGCAGGAAAAAGGAGGATCTGATTCTTCCTGTTCTGCTGATGACGTTCCTGCTGACGGCGGGGGTGACCGCGGCATGCCTGCTTCCGGAGGCTGCTGCCAGTCGGGAGGCCCAGGCTTTTTCCGCAGCCGGTTTGGCACAGCTTCCCGACACGAATCAAAATGCAGACGAAGCCGGCCTTCAGGCAGCCAAAACACCAGCTCCGGATGTATTGCCCGAAGAAAACGCCCGGGGATTAAGCGGCAGTGAAGTTGCCGTTCAGGCAGTGGAAACGCCTGCTTCGGATGTATTGTCCGAAGAAAACGCCCGGGGATTAAGCGGCAGTGAAGCTGCCCTTCCGGTAGCGGAAGCACCGGATTCGGATGATTATTTCCCGGAGGACGGCATTTACAATGGTTCCGCAATCGGTTATAATGGTCGTCTGAAGGTGTCTGTAACCGTACAGGACGGTAGGATAAGCGATCTTGCGTTAAAGAGCTGTGTGGATGATGAGCCGTATGTCAGCAGGGCTGTGGACGGTATTTTCCCGAAAGTTCTGTCGGACGGATCCCTGCAGGTTGATACCGTATCATCTGCGACATCCACATCGGAGGCATTGTTAAAAGCCATTGAGGATGCCCTTGGGAGCGCGGGAGGAAATTGAGGCAAATGCAGCCGCTCTCCCTCATTGCGACAGGAAAAAATGTGTACCTGTACTGGAGGCAGAATGAAGCCTGATGATTTATACAGAAGGGGCGTCAGGGGAAAGATACGCTCCTTTTTTGAATGCAGCCGGCGCCTGAGGAGATTTTCCCTGCCGGCTCTCTGCTTACCGACCCTTGTCATAGGCCTTTGCGGCTGCGGCCGGCTGGAAGCAGGCGGAAACGCCGCTTTACCCTCGAACCGGACTGAGAGCACCGCTCAATTCTCGAACCGGACTGAAAGCACCGCTCAATTCTCGAACCGGACTGAGAGCACCGCTCAATCCTCGAACCGGACTGAAAGCACCGCTTTATCCTCGGAGGGGGCTGAAAACACGGGGTATGCCGAAAAAGACCTGTTTGCCATGGATACCTTTATGAGACTCCAGGCATACGGCGGCAGGGCGGGGGAAGCGATAGAGCTCTCCGTGCGGGAGCTTGAGCGTCTGGATGCCCTTCTGTCCGCGGAGAATCCTGAGAGTGAGGTCGCGAGGCTGAACAGGGAGGGCGGAGGCCAGGTTTCGGAAGATACGGCGGTACTGCTTGCGAGATCGCTTGAACTCTGGGAGAAAACCGGCGGGGCCTTTGAGATTGCCCTTTATCCGGTGAAACGGCTCTGGGGCTTTGACAGGGAAGTACACAGTCTGCCGGAGGAAGCGGATATTGAGGCTGCGCTTTTGCTTTCTGATTCGGGCGGGATTGTATTTTCTCCGGCCGGGGAAGGCGGGGAAGCTTCCGTTTCCTTCCTGGCTGAGGGGATGGCGATTGATTTCGGCGCCATTGCGAAGGGATATGCCTCTGCCAGAGTCCGGGAAATCTATCGCTCCTGCGGTGTGACGGGGATCATCAACCTGGGCGGAAACGTGCAGACTGTCGGGACAAAGGAAAACGGGGCTTCATGGCGTGTCGGAATCCGCATGCTGCCTGTTTCGGATGCTGAGAACGGCATCGAATGGCTCCCGGAAAACACTCCGGGCGTGCGGGAAGCCGTGGAATGGGGATATGCCGGCGTGGTTGATGCGGCGGATGAGGCGGTGATCACTTCAGGCGCTTATGAGCGCTATTTTGTTCTGGACGGAACGGCCTATCACCATATCCTGGATCCGGAAAACGGTTATCCCGCAGATGCGGATCTGGTATCTGCCAGCATTGTATGCTCCGATGCGACACTGGCGGATGCCCTGTCCACGGCGGTGTTTGTCATGGGCAGGGAAGAGGCGGAACGTTTCTGGCGTGATTCGGGGCTGGATTTTGACATGATCCTGCTGGACAGAGAAGGGAAGATCTTTATTACGGAGGGGATAGAGGGACGCTTTGTCTCCAGGCTGAGAACAGAAGTCGTCAGAAAGCAGGGAACAGACTGATATGGAAAAAGCGGGACAGAGCAGGTCTGTAAAAAAAAGAGATATCCTGTTATTCCTTTCCATTTTCCTGGCCGGAATTGCAGCGCTCCTCATACAGATATTGGTTGCATCCCTGAAGGCTCCGGGCGATATCCTGAAGATCACTGTGGATGGAACGGTCTGGGGCGAGTATGCGCTGGATGAGAACACGGTAATATCCGTTGAAACAGAGCTGGGAATGAACCGTCTCGTGATAGCGGACGGAAAGGTATTTATGGAAGAAGCGGACTGCCCGGACCACGACTGTATCCGGCAGGGAGAAATCGGGAAAAACGGAGATATGATCATCTGCCTTCCCCACAGACTGCTGGCGGAGATTGAGCAAAAAGACGGCGGCGGGGACAGGGAGCCGATCCCGGACGCGGTTGTACAATAGGCTGATCGGTTTGAAGCGGCGTCAGGGAGAGAGACAGAAAGTCATGGTACAAAACTGCGTTTTTCGCAGGCGTGGCTGCAAAATAGTCATCCGCGGCCATTTGGTCAAAGAACAAAACTCCGTTTAGGGAGGAGGTGCGGACAGGATTGAACAATACCCGGAACAATAATCCGCAGGACAATAAGCCCTGCGCGGATATGCCCGCAAAGCGGCCGGGAGACAGTGGCCTGCAGGGCAGTCCGGGAAGAGTGTCGGACTGCCGCCGTCAGAAGTCAGCGGCAGCTCTGGCCAGGAAAACGGCTTATCTGGGAATGCTGACCGCCCTGTCGATGATCTTTTCCTATGTCGAGGCACTGATCCCCTTCAATTTCGGAATTCCCGGCATCAAGCTGGGACTGGCAAACCTTATGGCGGCGGCAGGTCTCTGGATCCTGGCCCCGGCCCAGGTTTTTGCGGTTTCCATGCTCCGGATTCTTCTGACGGGTTTTCTGTTCGGCAGCGGGGTATCAATCATTTACAGCCTTGCAGGCGGCGTGGTCAGCTTTGCGGTAATGCTCCTGCTGAAACGCTTCGGGAGCTTCTCTGTTTTCGGTGCAAGTGTTGCCGGCGGGGTCTCACACAATGCGGCACAGCTCTCCGCGGCAATTCTGATCATGGGAACATGGAAGCTGGTCTGGTACCTTCCGGTTCTTACGGTTGCCGGAAGCCTTACCGGCGCCCTGATCGGCATCGCCGCGGCCAGGGTACTGCCGGTAATATCCCGGAAATCCCTGCTTGAATGACTATGTCCTCATTGGTTTGACAGGTATATATAATCCCAACTTGCTTAAGTTGGGATTTTTCTTTATGGCTGCGCATGACTTCTGAAGGTCCGGAAATGAATTTCTTTCTGCTCCGCTTTACAAAAATGCCCTGTTCTGATATGATAAAAAGATAGTGGCAAAAGGTTTCTTCAGTTTGCGTTACCGTTCAGAGCCAGACTCTGAACAGTAACCAGTTTGCCTTAATTCATGAAAGCCGGGAGGCGCAATGAAATCAGAGTACATGCATCAGATCAGCCAGGTATATCCCGGTTCCATAGCCGAGGAGCTGGAGCTTGCTCCGGGAGATAAGCTGCTTTCCATTAACGGGCAGCCCATCGAGGATGTGCTGGATTACCGCTTTTACATCCAGAATGAATTTGTCACCCTGGTGGTGGAGAAGCCCGACAAAAGCCAGGTGGAGTGGGAAATTGAGAAGGATGCCTTTGAGGATCTGGGAATTGAGTTTGAGAACGGCCTGATGTCCGATTACAGGCACTGCTCCAACGGCTGCATTTTCTGCTTCATTGATCAGATGCCGCCGGGCATGCGGGAGACCCTGTATTTTAAGGATGATGATGCGAGGCTCTCTTTCCTGCAGGGCAATTACATCACCATGACCAACATGAAGAAAAAGGACCTGGAGCGGATTGTCCGCTACCGCCTTTCGCCCATCAATATCTCGGTTCATACCACAAACCCGGAGCTTCGTAAGAAGATGCTGAAGAACCGTTTTGCCGGGGATATCATGGAAAAGCTCCGCTTTCTCCGGGACGGGGACATAGAGATGAACAGCCAGATTGTCCTCTGCCGCGGCATCAACGACGGGGAGGAGCTGAAGCGGACGCTGAGGGACCTAGCATCCCTCTGTCCGCAGATGCAGAGCCTTTCCGTGGTTCCGGTGGGGCTTACGAAGTACCGGGAGGGCCTCTACCCCCTGGAGCCGCTCACGAAAGAGGATGCCCTGGCCGCCATAGAGGCGGTGGAGGAACTGCAGCGGGAAATGATGGACCTCCACGGCATTCATTTTGCCCATGCCAGCGATGAACTCTATCTCCTGGCCGGTCTCCCGGTGCCGGAGGCGGAGCGCTACGACGGGTACGTGCAGCTGGAAAACGGCGTGGGCATGATCCGTCTGCAGCTTGAGGAAACCGGGAAAGCCCTGGCTGAGTTGTCGGGGGACGACCGCAGACATACCATATCCCTTGCTACGGGGAGGCTGGCTTATCCCTGCCTGTGCCACATCGCGGAGTCCGTGCGGCAGAAGTTCCCGGGGGTGGAACTGAAAATATACCCCATTCGAAACGATTTCTTCGGCGAGCTGGTCACGGTTTCCGGACTGGTCACGGGGACGGACCTGAAGGCGCAGCTTTCCGGTAAAGAGCTTGGCGAATGCCTGCTGCTTCCGGGCAATATGTTCCGCAGCGGCGAGGAGGTCTTCCTGGATGACATGACGAGGAAGGAGCTGGAGGAGGCACTCGGCGTGCCGGTACGGATTGTGCGCTCCGGCGGGGAAATGCTTGTCCGCGCCCTGATCGGGGAGACAGAGGAG
>CAMOSC010000125.1 GCA_946624325.1 uncultured Clostridia bacterium | reverse complement strand
AGGCTGCAACGGTTATGTTTTCGTTCGCTGATCAGGTTGATGCGATAAATGAGGCTTTTGAAATAAAAAGGGAAGAAGGTATAGCGGAAGGCATAGAAGAAGGCAAAATAACAGGTGCCAGGGATCAGATGGAAGAGGATGCAAAAGGCATGTATGCGGAAGGGATTAGGCCTGAAGTAATTGCGAGAATCCAAAAAGTCTCGGTAGATGTGATAGAGAATATTTTAGGATTATTGCCAGTGTAATGGTCGAGAGTGTTTTTCAGGGGGTCAGGTACTTTGCGGAGAATAGCGCAAATGTCTGACCTTCTTTGATTATCTATTGTATTGAAGGTCGCTTTCGTATATACTGATAATTTAGATGCTTTTGAAGGGAAGGGGAAAGGTAGGTGATATCCTTATGGAATACATAAACGGTGAATTCATCATGCGGGGGTGTGATCCTTCCCGGGCACTCCTTACCGTTTGGGACTGCCGTTCTTTTATTCATACCATTGGGTTCATCCCGTTATTTTCCAACTCTATTCCCGGCTTTTCCGTCGAGGAACATACAACAGCCGCACAGTGGTGGACGGAAGTACCGGAGACCGATCCGTGGGTATGGCGGCAGATTCTTTCTTCCGATCCGACCATTGCCTATGGAAAGTTTTTCGGCCGCAACGCCGGCTTTATTTCGAAAGATTTCTTTCCTACATTCGCGAATTACCGTCGTAACGGATACGATTTCGAAGCGCTGTTTGAGGATGAGCTGGCCTCTTATCGCGCCAAGAAGATCATGGATGCATTCGGCCTCAACGATGAGTTCGTCGGCCAGCAGATCATGTCCAGCGAGGTAAAAGCCTCGGCAGGGTTTGGCAAGGAGGGCGGCGAGAAGAACTTCGAAGGTGTGCTCGCGGATCTTCAGATGCAGACGTATCTGATCATGGGGGATTTTGAACAGAAGAAGAATAAAAAGGGCGTGGCATACGGCTGGCATATTGCCGTCATGGAGACTCCGGAGACAAAGTGGGGACAGGAGTTTGTCACTTCCGAGTATTCATCCGATCCGGCGGAGAGCTGGGAGAAGATCGTAAAGCGGATGAAACAGTTCTATCCGGAAGCAGGGGAGAAAGAGGTACAAAAATTGCTCGGCATTAAATATCCCGGTGTAGAACATCCCCGAAACAAAGTAAAACAACAGACCTCTGGGCCGGAAAATTAACTCAGAGCAATAGAAGCGTTTGCGTCGCTGCATCGCAAATTCCACAATCGCTTTCATGAAAGTGCATAGTATCGTAAGGAGGATCAAAAATTATGCGCCATATCGTGGTCATCGATACGGAGACAACATGGACGGATGATCTGATGTCCATCGGCGCAGTCATCGCGGACGGCAACGACTATTCCATTATTGACAGCAGGTATTACCTGGTTGATCCCAGCTACCGTATGGGAGGTATGTACGCGGGGGTCCTTCATATGCCGGGGACACCCGGCGAGATTGTCAATGTGCGTTCGGAAGTCATGGCGGATATGCGGAGGTGGCTGAAAGACCGATCCGTAGAGGCAATCTTTGCCTACAACGCTGTATTTGACAGGAAGCATTTGCCGGAACTGGGCGATTACGTGTGGCATGATATCATGAGGATCGCCGCGTACAGGCAGTACAATGCACGTATCCCGGAAACGGCGCTGTGTTGTAAGTCCGGGCGTCTGAAAAGCAATTACGGGGTGGAATCGATCTACCGCTTGCTTTCGGGTGACCGGTGGTACTCCGAAAAGCACAATGGTTGGTTTGACGCGGTGGATGAGCTGAAGATTATGGAACTGATGGGGCTTCCGCTGGAAATGTATGAGCATGCCATCATAGGATGATGTGCAGCGGATATGCGCAGAGCTTTGCATCCCTGAACGGAAAGGTAGAGGTTTATGCCTGCTGCGATACCCTGCAGGTGACGGACTACAGCAAATACAACATGGCCAGCTTCAATGAGGAGCACAAGAAAGCAATGCGGGCAAAGCAGTTCCCGCATGATCTGGAGAAGGCCTTCCAGATGGGGGCGCGTCTGGCCACAGGAAACTGACCAGGCAACGATAGCGGAATAAACGCAAAACGCTCCCGGTCGTGATGATGTCCGCTGTCATCCTTCCGGCGTTTCACTTTTTTGACAACATTTTTTTCGATACGCCACTGGCGCGGTGCCGTAATATTGTCGAAAAACCTTATAAAAATACGATAGATCACTATATCCGCACATAAACGCAATATCCAGGATCGGCATCGTGCTGTTCTCCAGATAAAAGCGGGCGCGATTGATTTTGGCTTCCTGTACCAGATCGGAAAAGTTTCTGCCAAGGTTTTGTTTGATCACCCGGGAGAGATAGCTTTCCGAGAGATGATATCGGTTGGACAGAATTTGCAATGACACATCGCCCGAATGATCCTGTATGTACGAATAGATATTCCGTGCCAGTGTTTCATTGGAGTTCTGCAGCAGTTTCCCGCTTTCCGGCTGCATTCTGGAAAGATAGGCAAATACTTCGGTGAGCAGGGACTGAACAACGGCGTGAAAACAGGGCTTTCTGCCATAATATTCCATAATCAAACGCTCAATAGCCTGCCTTGTTTCTTCGTTGGAGTGGAAATGGAGATATTCTTTTCCGCCGGAAGAGCGGAAAATACCCTCCATAAAAAAAGCGGAAAACAGCGGATTATCATGCAGGAGCACATTGGCGGCGCTTTTCAGATAATCGATGCTGATCAGAATGTTAAACAGGCAATCCTGTTCCGTTTCTGTCACGGGACAATGCGGCTTCAGAGGATTGAGCAGCAGTATATCCCCCTCTGCAAGCATCAGTTCAGTTTCTCTGAACTGATTGTGGCATGTTCCGCGATATACATACATAAGCTCAAAGAAAGAATGGGTATGCAGCAGCCGTTTGGGATTATTATTCCAGGGAAGAGGATGCAGGAAAACAACAATCCGTTCGGAAGCCAGCCGTTCCTCCATAAAGCGCATGACAAAATAGCCTTTTTTCTCCACTTCCTCGGCCTGCCGCTTTCGGAACCTTTCTACCTCCGATCCTTTTCGTTCCCCTTCCAGCATTCTCAGACGTCCAATCAGATTCTCTAACTCGTTCGACATAAACTGTTCTCCTTAATCTGTCGTCATAAGATGGATCTGCTGCGCTCAAACAGCAGATGCCCAGGGCAGATTTCCTTCTCATTCCCCCCACATCATACCGTTTTTATCCTGCGGATGCAAGAAACCTTTTCCACTTTGTCCGCCACCCAAAACAGGAAAAATAGTCCTATTCTTTGGCAAAAGATTCGCAAGAGATCGGATAGCCGAAAATTGTATAATGAAAGCACATATTTCCTGTGAAAGCGAGCGGAAGGACGCACCCAAGCTCGCGCGCAAGGGCAGGCCTGTTGCTGCCAGATGTCAGGTAGCACCCGGGCAGTCCTACAAAAAAAGAAGGAGGAAAGGAACTATGAAGAGAGTTGCAACCGTTTTTCTTGCGACGATGCTGATGTTCAGCTCGCTTCCCGGTCTGGCGCAGGTCCGGGCTGCGGAGGACAGCCCTGCTGCACAGCAGGCGGAAAGCTTCGCCACACAGCTGGAGGACAGATATCTGTCCCCTGACATTATGTATCGCACGGAAGTGCGGTGGTGGATGGCAGAAGGTGCCCACACCGATGAAACGCTGCTCGAAGAGGTGCAGGCTATTTATGACGCGGGCTTCCGAGGCATCGAACTGTGTCAGCTGGACGTAAACCGGCTGGATGCCAAAACCTACGGCTATGGTTCTGAACAGTGGGATCACGATTTCCATCTGGTGCTGAACAAATGTCTGGAGCTGGGCATGACCGTCGGTCTGACTTCCGGTACCAACTGGTCCACCGCCAACTATCCGGGCCTGGATCCCGATTCGCAGGCAGCCAATCAGTGCGTGGTTTATTCCACAGAAACGCTTGCCGCCGGAAAAAGCAGGGAAGGCGAGATACCGCTGACCACGTTCTCGGTCAACAGCTGGACCGGCGCTGTCAGCGAAGTCCCTATGAGAGATAAGGCCACCTTCATCGCCGCATACGCGTATAAACTGGCATCTTCCGGCAATGAAACCACCGCCATTGAAGTGGACGGAGGCTCCATTGTAGATCTTAGCGGACTTGTTAAACTGGATGAGAACCGTCACAACGGCACTCTTTCCTGGACGGCTCCCGATGACGGCGATTACGTCATCATGTTTTATTACATGCAGGGCACCGCGCAGGTATCCAATCCTGCCGTAGATACCGCCTACTGCATCAACTATTTTGACAAGGCCGGTCTGGAAGGCCTGAAGGCTTACTGGCTGGAGCACGTGCTCAACGATGAGGCTTTAAACGCCCGTATTGCTGCCGGAGACGTACAGCTCTTCATGGACTCTCTGGAATACAATACCGGCAGCGGCTTCTTCAACTGGACAGCGGATTTCGCAGAGGAATTCGAGGCACGAAAGGGTTACAACATCCTGCCTTATCTGATCCTGGGCATCGGCTTACCTCAGCCCAAGGGCATCGATGTAGGTCCTGCGGTATACGGAACCTATAACCTGACGGACGCGAACCTTGGCCAGCGTATCCTGAACGATTATCATGATGTGCTCACCGAACTGTATATGGAAGACCTGATGATCCCCTTCCGGGATTGGCTGCATGAATATGGCATCACCTTGCGTGCGCAGATTTCCTACGGCAAGTATCTGGAGATCTCCGAGCCTGCCCTGACGGTGGATTATCCCGAGCTGGAAAACCTGAACCAGGCAAACCAGATCGATATGTACCGTCTGCTCTCCGGCGGCTCTCACCTGCAAAACCAGGTGCTGTCTTCCGAAACCTCCGCTCACGGCAGCTACAGCTACGTGTACGATTATCAGACCTGGATGCAGGAAGCCTACATGCTGTATGCCGCCGGTGTAAGCCGCATCAACTGGCATATCTGGACCTCTCAGTGGGCGCCTCAGAGCGTACAGGTCGACTGGCCTGGCTTCCGCAGCAATGCCAGCTACAATGTACTCAGCCTGCGTGAGCCCGGTTACAGCGATTTTGATGAGTTCAACAATCACATGGGCCGTGTGCAGCAGCTGCTTCGCGAAGGCAAGTCCCGCACGGACATCGGCATGCTGCATATGAAATACGGCGAACTGATTCTGGCTCCTTCCAAGGCCCGTACCCAGATTCATCAGAACTGGCTGCTGCGCCATGAGAGCATTCCGGGATATTTCCAGTCCTACGGTTTACAGGACAAGGGCTATACTTACGATTATTTCAGTCCGGAATTCCTCCTTGCTGATCAGGTAACCTACGATCCGGAAACCGGTACCCTGGAACAGGCCGGCTACAAGGCCATCGTCCTGTATGAAGACTGGCTGACCTTAGAAGGCGCGCAGAAACTGTACGAGCTGGCACAGCAGGGCCTGAAGGTGGTTGTCGTGGATGGCGCGGCCGTTCAGACGCCCTACAACGATGGCAAGGATGAAGCCCTGGCCGAAATCATGGCCGCCATGAAGAAACTGCCTAACGTGGCTTCCGCCTCCGATGATGACAACGTGGATGAAGCTCTGGAAGGTTTGAACGTGTATCCGTACGCGGCCTACGCGGAAGAGAACGCGCAGCTGCTGTCCCAGGTTCGCCAGGACGGGGACAACAGGTATCTGTACCTGTACAACTATTGTCCGGATCTGTACTGCGGCGAGGATCACGTCAGCGGCATGGGCCATGGCACCCGGATCAACACGGAAATCGAGATGGATGGCGTCTTCGTACCTTACCAGATCGATGCCTGGACCGGAAAGGTTACCAAACTGGCCAGCTATCGCTGGGAGAACGGCAAGACGATCTTCCCTGTCTGCCTGGACTATGGCGATGTGGCCCTGTACGCCTTTGAAGGCGCAGCAGAAGAAAGTCTGCATGTGACGGAAACCAACGCCGCACTGGCATATGCACAGGAAAACGGAATCGTGCTGCGGGCACTGGAAAGCGGTGATATAACCGCGACACTCAGCGACGGCCGTACCATCAAAGAGGCCGTGACCGTTCCCGCTTCCTATGACATCACCGGTTGGAACGCCGTGATCGAAAGCTGGACGCCTGGAGAAGAAATCTTCCGTCAGGAAACCGTGGCGGGTCTGGAGACGGTCGAGCATACCTTCGACACAGTGAAAACGCCGATCGAGGTGCAGATGGATCATCTGGCCACCTGGGATCAGATCGAACAGGTTGGCAAGGCCGTTTCCGGCAAGGGCACCTATACGGCGACCTTTGCATGGGCCGGCGATGCTACCGGGGCTTATATTGATTTCGGCTCCGTGGTACAGTCTATGGAGGTTACCGTCAACGGTCAGCGCGTCAGTGCTGTGAACTGGAATAAGCCTGTGGTCGATATCAGCGCATTCCTGGTGAAGGGCGAAAACACCATCGAGGTGGAGTACAGCTCTAACCTGACCAATGTACAGCTGGACCGCGGAGTGCTGAAGGAACAGGAGAACACAGGCAACTGGGAAGGCTATGATATTGCCTACCGCGAATATGGCCTTCGCCAGGCGGTTATCGTTCCCTATGTGGAAATAACCGTAGAATAATGGAAAGAAAAGTATATTTGAGGGAATCGTAGAATGAGAAAAACTCTCGGCTGTCCGTAGCGATTAGAACGGGCGCCGAGAATTTTTCATTGAGAAACACATCCCTGCGGAGGGCGTTTTAGCACCCCGCCCACTCATCCTCCCCAAATAACGACTCATCAGAAGCGGTGATCCCGGCCACGTCGGCCAGCGGGATCGCCGTTTCTTCGATTTTGATGCAGCCTGTCTCATCCGGATCCACCTTCCGGCAGATGCCGGTCACCGTCACGTACTGGCCCAGCATCTGCCAGGCAAAGCGGTTCGGGTCGGTGCAGGGAATGTAGTAGCGCACGCTGACCTGCACCTGATTTTTCCGGGCCAGCTTGCTGTTGTAGGTGAGAAGCCGCAAAATCTGCAGGCGGCGGTTTAATTCGGCGCGGTCCGCTTCCTCCAGATCGATGCGCTCCACATATTCAATATTCTTGCTGTCGATGCTCTCGGAGTACCCATCCAACGCGTCGAACGGGGCGAAGATTTTGGCGCGCTTCTGGCGATCCATCTTGGGGTGCTTTAAGGAGAAATCATCAAAGCGCTGATGCTGCGGGCGGCCGGAGAGAAATGCCGCCGTATACTTGAAATCATTGGGGAGAGAAGCTGCCATGGGACCCTGCCTTTCTGCCGGCAGGAGTGACCATCAGGGAGAAGCTGCCATGGGACCCTGCCTTTTTTGCCGGCAGGCGTCACCATCAGGCTTTGTGCCCGCCGATCTGGAGATTGCGTTCCCGTGCGGTGCCGCCGTTTAGGTAGTTAAAACCGCGCAGCAGCGCATTCGAACCGTATTTTTGGCGTACTTCAAGAAGGGCACGCTGCATGCGGCGTTCCTTGTCGAGTGCGTCATAGTCTGTGAATAAATCTAACTGATACATGCCATCATCTTTTCTGGTGTCCTGCGCGGCGATGCCGAGCCTGCGGACAAGCAGGCTTTTGTCCACCTTCCTTGTGAACGCGTCGAGGAGCAGGGAAAGGATCTCCTGATTGCTGTTCGTGCGGTTTCGCAGCTTAAAGCTGCCGCCCACATGGCAGGGGTGTAGCCGGCCGTAGAAGTCGAGGGTTACCGGCCCTTCATAAAAGGGATTCTCCTCCAGGGACTTCGGGTCGAAGCTCACCCAGAAGGAGAGCCCGCCGGCGGTGAGGTTTTGGGAGAGCAGGTCGGTGGCCAGCAGGTCGACCATCTCCGTGAAAACCAGTTTTGCCTCGTCATAGGCGTAGGGCCGTGGGAGCACCTGGCCTTTGGAGAGGGAGTGGTTCTTGTTCTTGTAGCTTTTGATGTCGCTCATGAGGCAGGGCTCGATGCCCCACACATGGTCCAGCAGAATTTCGGCATCGATCCCGAACATCTGATAAAACTGGCCCTCGTTATGGAGCGCGGCCATGGCCACATCCCCGAGTGTGAACAGGGCGCGTTTCTCCAGCCTCCGCGCGGTGCCGGGGCCGATCATCCAGAAGTCCGTCAGCGGCCGGTGATCCCAGAGGAGGATCTTATACCGGTCTTCATCCAGCTCCGCGATCCGGACGCCATCCTTGTCCGGCGGAGCCTTCTTTGCCACGATGTCCATGCCGACCTTGGCGAGGTACAGATTGGTGCCGATGCCGACGGTCGCGGTGATGCCGGTCTCCTTCAGGACCTCCCGGATCATGGTGATGGCCATCTGGTGGGCAGGGGAGACTCCGGCGGCCTTCGCATCCGCCACGTAAAAGTGCAGGTACGCGGTCACGTCGATGAAGCATTCGTCGATGGAGTACACATGGATATCCTCGGCGGCGACATACTTCCGGTAGATCTCATAAATCCGGGAAGAAATCCGGATGTATTCCGCCATCCGGGGGACGGCGATTTCATAGAGAATCCGCGTGTGGTGCGCGATTTCATACTCACGGATGATCTGCTTGGCTTCAAACAGCCGGGGTCGCCCCGGGACGCCGATAGCTTTGAGTGCCGGAGAGACGGCCAGGACGATGGTCTTGTCCGTGCGGCTGTTGTCCGCCACCAAGAGGTTGGCCTTTAACGGATCGTATCCCCTCGCCACGCATTCCACGGAGGCATAGTAGGATTTGAGATCGATGCAGATATAAGTGCGTGTATTATCCATAGACCTGCCCCAGGCGCCTCATGCGTTGTCCCAATCGTGGTTTTCGGGGATAGGGATGTCCTTCAGGAAGTTGCTGGGCGCCAGAATGGGTGCCTCCATCATCTTATATCCGCGCCACTTCATGATCCGGAATTTGAAGTCCAGCATTTCCGCCGGGACGTTTAACTTCGCAGCTGCCGTGAAGAACGTGCAGTCGGAATTCAGCGCCTCCAGGACGTCCTCATCGCTCATGAGAAGCTCGGCGGCAAAGAGGTTCGCATCCTTTTCCATCAGCGAGCTCTCATCAAAAAGCGTCACATCATGAAAGCACTTCACCCCGCTTCCCCGGTGGAGGACAACATGCCCCAGCTCATGGGCCAGGATGATGCGCTGGATGTTTTCCGGAAGATCGCTGTTGATGGTGATCACATGCTTTCGGCTATTGTACAGGTAGAAACCCTTGATCGCATCCTCGTCATTTCCAAGCGGCTGATACAGCACGATGATGTGCTTGGCATCAAGGATCTGCTTCAGGCTGCAGCCGGGATACTTCTTCAAGAGCTTTGCCACCTGGGTACAGATATACTCATAGCTCAAAGATTGTCCCCCCTCTTTTTCCGGCTGAAGGTTTCCTTCGCAGCTTCCTTGCTGGTCACATACGCCGTCATGACAGCCTGAAAGAATTGATCCTTCTGATCCTGGGAGAGCTCACCGCCGGCGAAGACTGCTGCGTTTTCCGCAAGAAGCCGATCAAGATCCCGCACACCACGCGCCCCGTAGCGATCTCGGGCTTCCGTAATGTAGCCATCCTTTTCAATGTCGGCGAGAGGATCGTCGCAGCTTTCATCCGAAAGAAAGCGGGAGGAAACCTTCAGGGCTTTCGCCAGCTTTAGGAGCGTAGACTGCCTCGGAACCTTCTTCCCTTTCTCATAATCAAGAATGGTCCGCAGGGATACCCCCGTTGCCTCCCCCAGCTCGCTTTGCGTCATTTCAAGCTCAGATCTCGCCGTTTTGACTTTCTCCGCAAATGTTGCCATATATGTATACACTCCTTCCAGCAGC
>CAMOSC010000124.1 GCA_946624325.1 uncultured Clostridia bacterium | reverse complement strand
GCTTTCCCGTGCCAGTGCAGTCATTTTCTACCGCATGGCTCATTGCTTCGCGCATAAACACTAATCCGGTCTTCCGGAATGTCCGTCAGTAACCCGCCTCCATGTCCACACGGTATTTTAAGGGTCTGCCGGCACTGTAATTCTCCAGATCCTCACAGAACATATCCACACTCTTTAAGATGGTATATTCCAGGGTCCACTGTCCGGACATATGCGGCGTCAGGATGATGTTCCTGGCATTCCAGACCGGATCATCCGCCGGGATTGGTTCCTGCTCCATTACATCCAGTGCCGCTCCTGCCAGCCTTTCGGCGTTCAGGGCTTCGACCAGTGCCTGCTGGTCAATTGCGCTGCCCCTGCCGACATTGACAACGATTGCCGAAGGCGGAAGGAGAGCCAGTCTTTCGCGCGAGAGCAGGCGGATGGTTTCACGCGTTTCGGGCACGCACAGCACGAGTATCCCGGTTTCCGGGAGAAAACGGTCCAGGTCGGAAAGGCTGCCGATTTCATCAAACAGGCCGTCGGGATTCGCCCCGCTTCGGTTGATGCCCGTGATTTTCTCCGGCAGGAAAGCACGCGCCCTCGCCGCAAAGCTTGCCCCGATATCACCGGTTCCCACCACCGTAATGCTGCTTCCCAGGATGGAATGAAGAACCTTGCCGTTTTGCCATTCTTTCCTGGCCATTTCGGAAAGATATTCCGGCATGCGGCGCAGAAGCATCAGCACCATCATTACCAGATGCTCCGCGATGCTTACCCCGTAGGAGCCTGAAGAATTGGACAAGATCACATGTTCCGGCAGCACGCCCGGCAGCAGATAATGATTCACGCCCGCCGTCATGGAGCACATCCATTTCAGCTTTCCGGCTTCCTTCATCAGGGCCGGGCTGTTTCCGTAAATGATCTCCGCATCCCGGACGGCAGATAAAGCCTCCGCCGTACTGCCGCAGAACAGAACCGAAAAGCCCAGTTTTTCCGCACAGCCGCGCAGTTTTTCCATCCCCGCTTCCGGAAGCCTTTCCGATACTACAATTTTCCTCACCTGAAACCTCCTTCCGGCTTATAAAGCCGCATGCTTATTCTCCCCGTATGACCAGGCTCTTTTCCTCAATTCCAAACCTGCTGAAGTAGGCTTCCTCCTTCGGGATCCATTCGTCCAGGAAGCGCTTAAGCTTCTCCTCCCCGTTCCTGGCCCGGATACGGGCTATCCGCACCGCATCCGAGACGGTCACAAAGATCCTCAGATCATACGGATCCTCAAAATACGGGTGCTGGCTGTATGAGCCTTCTATAATATTAAGCCTTTTCGGAGGAATCTCCCTGCATTCACTGCCAATCCGCATAATGCTGTGGTCAAACGGCCGGTATGCCACAGATTCACCGTTCTGCACGGGGTCCAGTATTTCCCTCCGGAACCGTTCATAGTCCACATTCCCTCCGACTTCGGCGAGACGCTCCGGTGTTCTCTGCCAGGCCTGAAGATAGAAATCATCCATGTGGAAAAGGCAGCAGTCAAATTCCCGCGCCAGCATGGAAGCCAGCGTCGTCTTGCCGGATCCGCAGCGCCCGTCTATGGCAATCAGTACCGGATCCCGGCTGCTGAGTATCAGCCTGCCGATCCGCTCCCGCACGGTATCGTACCCTTTCCATCGGAATACCGGGGCCTCCGGTCCCTTAACCTGGTCTTCTGAAAATGGCATCATATTCCTCCTGATATTCAATGCTTACCGAAGTGCTTCAAAGCAGGCCTCCGGGAGACGGGATCCGCTTTATTCAGCGAAATGCGCAAGACTTGTTCCCGGCTCCGCATTGTTTTATGAACTGTGAAAGTCCGGACTTTCTTCTATGGTGATGCCCCGCCAGATGGGGCTTGAAGGTTTTGCAACTGTTTAGTCACTTTTATTTTAACATGTTCAATGCATAAATACTACTATTTTTTTCTTGCAGGATGAAGCCCGAATAGATATACTTATAAGCAGTACGGCCGGACGGCAGCCTGCGTTTCGGCATCGGCCGCTGCGCAGGCACGAAACGGCGGCAGCCTGTCCGGCAAACGCCGGTTCAATCAGCGTTTTTCAAGCCATTGACACCCGTAACACAAATAAAGGAGAACTACCATGCCCTTCATACCCAAAACCACCGATTACGATCTGAGTCCGTATACCGGCCTTACAAGGCAGAGCTGGATTGAAGCCGGAGAATATCTTCTCAACGGCATATTTCAGCACATCAGATCCTTCACGGATCCTGTTGTAATGCCCCGGAAAGAGACAAAAGTGACCTATCCGCACAGTGCGGATGCCGTCTGGGAAATTAAGGCGGAATATTTTGAGGGACTCACACGGACTTTCTTCATCGCCGCGCCGCTTATCCATATCAATCCGGACATCGAAGCCGGCGGTTACAGACTCAGGGAATACTACAAATCCCATGTTCTGCGTTCCTGTACGCCGGGTGATCCGGTATCCGTAGGCCGGTATGAAGAGCTTCAGGAGCTTGCGGGCGATTCTGTCAGACCCTTCCAGCAGACCGTAGAAACCTGCGCCCTGGTAATCTGCCTGTGGATCTGCAAAGAAGAGATCTGGGATACCTATACAAAGGAAGAAAAAGATCTCATCGCGGATTTTCTCTCCGGCTTCGCCCACGGCAATACCGTTCCGCAGAACTGGCGCCTGTTCAACATGCTGGATCTGGCATTTCTGAATATGGAAGGCTATCCCATCGACAAAGATATCATGCGCTCCCACGCGCAGTCCATTCTCGCCTACTATGCGGGAGACGGGTGGTACCGCGACGGTCACTCCTTCGATTATTATTCCTGCTGGGCTTTTAATGTCTATGCGCCGATCTGGAACCAGTGGTACGGCTATGAGCATGAACCCTGGATCGCCGACCGGTTTGAAGAGCAGTCCAACAGGCTGATGGAAACCTACGGGGACTTTTTCGACGCTGACGGCTGGACAAATATGTGGGGCAGAAGCAATATTTACCGGAATGCCGCCACCAGTCCCTTTGACGGCAACATGATGCTGCGAAACGGCACAGCCGATCCGGGGCGGGCACGCAGAATCTCCTCCGGCTCCCTGCTGCAGTTTTTCAGCCGGGATGATTTTCTCTGGGAGGGCATTCCGACACTCGGCTTCTACGGGCAGTTTACGCCCTTAGTGCAGGGTTATTCCTGCGCGGAATCGCCTTTCTGGCTTGGCAAGGCATTCCTCTGCCTGCATCTGCCCGCAGACCATCCCTTCTGGACCGCAAGGGAAAACAACGGCACCTGGGATAAGCTCGGTGCGAATGAGGTTAAGCTAACTGTTCTGGACGGCCCTGCTCTCTGCTTCTCCAACCATCAGGCAAACGGAGAGACCATTCTCAGAAGCGGCAAGGTTGTCAAGAACCTCATGGATGAACACGGTATCTGGAATTACGGGAAGCTCAGCTACAACACAAAGTATCCCTGGGAAAGCAAGCCCACGGGAACAGGGCCGGACGAGGCGGAATACGCTCCCCTGGTGGAATCCCAGCAGTATGTGCTCTACGATACAACCGTAAAGGAACTGCAGAAAGCCAACGTCACCCTCTGGCACGGAGATCGTGAGGGCGTGCTCTACCGCCGCCAGTTCTTCAACTACAGCCTCAATCAGGAAAGCCATTGGATTCAGGCCATGAATCTTGCCGATTTTCCGGTGCCCTGCGGTATACTCCGGGCGGATAAGCTGCGCCTTTTCAGGCACACGGCGGTCATCACCCTCGGCGGCTACGGGTTCCCGGACAACGGCACCGAAGTGTCCTGGAAGTCGGAAGGCAATGCAAGGGCCGTCATTCTGAAGGGCTCTGACCATACCGGAAGGCCCAGGCAGATGGCCATGACCATCTATGACGGCTGGGATGACCTGCGTCTGATTCACAGCACCGGAACCAATCCGGATTCCGAGCGTTCCGTAATCCCCTACGCTGTCCTGAAGCGTGAAAAGCAGTATGGTTACGAACCGTTTCTCCTCATCTCCCAGGTTCTCACGAAGGAGAGCCATGAAGATTTTTCCGAGGATGAGATCTTCCCCATCAGAGAGATCTGCTATTCGGATCCGCAGAGGTGCGGAGGATACGGACCGACACGGATCCGCCTGAAGGACGGAAGCGAAAAAACCATAGACTTTTCCGGCATAGAAGGCAGGCTGATGCTGTAATCCCGCTCTCTCAAATGCCGATTGCCGTGCATAAAACGGCTGCGGCGGCATGCCGGTTCCGATCCCGGATGTAAGCGAACGGGGCCCGGTCAGCAGTTTGATGTTCCTTCGGGCCCTCCCGCATCCCGCTCTTGTCAAAACGCCTGCGATCTTTACGGCCGCGGGCGTTTTTCCTTTTTTTGCTGCTTCTAAAACACGATTTATGTGCACAATCTCCATTGTAAAGGCTGCCTGATCGTGCTAATATAAGGAACCTGAAAGAGACTTTCTCTTGCTGACGGATCTGTTTTTCGATCCGCATCCGGTTCGTATGCCGCGATTCCGGAATTTATTTAAAGAAGGTGTTTTTATGCTGAAGACGACTAAAGATCTTACCAAGGGATCTCCCGTCCGGCTGATCCTCTCCTTCGCCATTCCAATGCTTTTCGGCATGCTGTTTCAGCAGTTTTACGGAATGGTGGATACCATGATTGTCGGCAGGCATCTGGGGGTTCAGGATCTCGCCGGGGTAGGGGCAACCGGTTCCATCAATTTCATGGTCATCGGTTTCTGCTGCGGTGTCTGCAGCGGATTTTCCATTCCGGTGGCTCAGTGCTTCGGTGCGGGGGATTACCGCGGAATGCGGCGGTTTTTAACCAACAGCGTGTGGATCGCACTGTTTTTCTCCCTGGTCATAACCGTGCTTGTGTGCCGCTTCTGTACGGATATCCTTCGCCTTATGCGAACCCCGGAAGATATCCTGGACATCTCCAGGGCTTACATCTATGTCATCTTCCTGGGGATTCCCGCCACCTTTTTCTATAATCTTCTGGCGGGCGTGATCCGCTCGATCGGCGACAGCCGTACACCCGTTGTCATCCTGATCGGCGCATCCCTGATCAATATCATTCTGGACCTGTTTCTGATTGAAGCCTTCGGCCTCGGTGTCGCCGGAGCCGCCTGGGCAACGGTTATATCCCAGCTGCTCTCCGGACTTGCCTGCCTGATCTATCTGTGGAAAAAGGTGAAAATCCTTCATCCGTTTGCGGAAGAATGGCGTTTTGACAGGACAATTGCCCTCCGGCTCTGCCGCATGGGGATTCCCATGGGACTGCAGTATTCCATAACCGCCATAGGAAGCGTGATCCTGCAGACCTCTGTCAATACCCTCGGTTCCGCCGCGGTCGCATCCATGACCGCCGGCAGCAGGCTTTACTGCTTCGTGTGCTGTCCCTTTGACGCCCTCGGGTCCACCATGGCCACCTGGGCCGGACAGAATCTCGGCGCAAGGCGTCTGGACCGCGTCCGTGAAGGCGTGCAGGACGCCGCCCTTATCGGTGTCGGCTATTCGCTGTTAGCACTGCTGTTCGTATATCTCTTTGGAAGCCAGGGCGTAAAGCTCTTTCTGGATTCCTCCGAGACGCTGGTTTCGGAACAGGCCGTACAGTATGTCCGCATTGTGACCCTGTTTTTTGTTCCGCTTTGCTTTGTCAATGTTTTCCGCTTTGCGATCCAGGGGCTCGGATACTCCGGACTTGCGGTTTTTGCCGGTCTTTTTGAGCTGGTCGGCCGCTCGCTGGCAGGTATTCTCCTTGTTCCGCGTTTCGGTTTCCTTGGCGCCTGCTTCGCAGGACCCATTGCCTGGCTTCTGGCCGATGCCTTCCTGCTTCCGGCCTTCTACTGGTGCCTCGCAAAAACAACTACGCTCCTGTCCATCCGGGATAACGCCCAGGCGCTGCCGCGGATGAACCGTTACGGACAAGCGTCAGAAAAAGCATCACCACGTTTTTCTCGGAAGAAGCTGAACAAACGTACCCTTAGCTGACACTTTCGTTTTGGCCGTATATGGGTTTGCTGAAGTATAACGCCCGGCAGGCGCGGATTGTAATCCTTGCAATCCGCGCCTGCCGGGCTTTTTTATAGTGAATGTCACAAAAACACAACGGATACATACTGCCTCCGGCCGATGCACGTACCTCTTCGGGCATACGTCTCCAAGCATCCGTCTTCAGGCATTCGCATCCGGACATGCCTTTCCAGGCATACGTCTCCAGGCATGCCCCTCCGGGCATTCGCATCCGGACATGCCTCTCCAGGCATTTGCATCCAGGCATCCGTCTTCAGGCATTCGCATCCACGCATTCGTCTCCGGGCATTCGCCTCCGGGTACACGCAGGCAGCCGGATGTGCGCTTCTTTTTTATGGCAGCTCCCACTCCTCCTCGTAGGCCAGAAACAGTCTGTGATCATCTGTAAAACGGACCGGCAGCCAGATGTAGGAGCAGTGCAGGAAATTCTTCGTATTGTGACGCTCAGCCATATGGATCCACAGCGGCGAGCCGTCAGGGAGCGTTTTTCCCTCCACCCGGAAGATATAGGTGCTCTGTGAAAAGAAGGTGTCATGATTCACATCATCCACACAGGGATCTCCCATCACCTCCCAGGGGCCGAAGAGATTCTCTGCCCTGTAATACCGCGCCTGGTTTGCCTTCCAGGATGTAAGATCCGAAGTGATCATGAAATACCATCCGTCATGGAAAACAACGGCCGCGGCCTCCCGCCAGAATACCTCGTCCAGACGTCTGTATTCCGCTGTCATGGACAGATAATCAGCGCTGAGCTTCACGATATGCTGGCAGCGGTTATCGGGTGCTTCCTGGCGGTCATAGATGTAATAGGCGCTTCCGTCCGCATCCTTGTATACGGTGCAGTCCCGGACCAGACCCCGATCGTCAATCGGCCGCGTCGTGCCGAGGAAACGGTAGGGCCCCGTAATACGGTCGCTCACGGCCACGCCGGCCTCCGCCGTTCCCGGCGTATCTCCGTGATCCCCCGGGTATCCCACATAATGGCACCAGAGGACATACTTTCCCGTAGCCTCATTATAGACGATTTTCGGGCGTTCAAAGCGCATCGGCGCATAAAGCGGGCTTTCGGGATCCATACTGCAGGAAAGCACAATGCCTTCCCTGTGCCAGTTCACAAGATCCGGGGAACTGTACATGACCACGCCCGTTGTTGTGGTCTGTCCGCCCTTTCCGCCGAAATCGGCAGGCAGTGCCCGAAGCTCCAGTCCGTACCAGTAATATACGCCTTCCGCATACAGGATCCCGCCGTCGCTTGCGTTGATGACATTTCCTTCATCGTCATACCAGTCCGTAAAACGGTCCAGCGGACCGTTCCTGATGATTTTTGAACTCATTTTCCCGTTTCTCCTGTCCTGTGATCGGGTGGGCTAAGCAGTAAGCGCCGGAAATGCCTTGTACATTTCCGGCGCTCTGTTCACGCTGCAGTACCTTTAAAAAGAACTGCGCTGTTTATGCGAGATATGCGTCGATCGCGGCGGCAGCGCGCTTTCCGGCGCCCATGGCAGCGATAACGGTATTCGGTCCGGTGACGTTATCTCCTCCGGCAAAGATGCCCGGTACGGAGGCGGCCTGGGTCTCCTCGTCTACGACAAAGGCACCCTTCCTGTTGAATTCCGCATCCGCGGCAGAATCCTTCACATCCGGATCAAAACCGGTTCCGATCGCCATAACCACATAATCCGTTTCCAGGATAAACTCGGAACCTTCGATCGGCACCGGGCGGCGGCGTCCGGATGCATCCGGTTCGCCAAGCTCCATGCGGATGCACTGCAGGGCACGTACGCTGCCGTTTTCATCCGCAATGACTTCCGTGGGATTGGTGAGGTACATGAACTCTACGCCCTCTTCCTCCGCCTCTCTCACTTCCGCCGGATCCGCGG
This sequence comes from uncultured Clostridia bacterium, assembly GCA_946624325.1. Classification (GTDB taxonomy): domain Bacteria; phylum Bacillota; class Clostridia; order Lachnospirales; family Lachnospiraceae; genus Anthropogastromicrobium. Next base: position 1,889 of record CAMOSC010000124.1, on the reverse strand, counting down.
GCATTTCTGCCTGGCTTCTGCGGTAAACCACATAAACCTTTTCGGCACCCGTGCGTGCGGCACAGCGGCAGGCATCCATTGCAACGTTTCCTCCGCCGACAATGGCGATCTTTTTCGCCTTCGGCAGCGGATTTGCGGACTCCGGATCGCAGGCATTTTCACAGTTGATGCGGTTCAGGTATTCATCTGCCGTGCAGACATTTCCCGCATCTTCTCCCGGGATGCCCATATGATAGGGGATACCGGCGCCGTTTCCATAGAATACCGCATTATAGCCCTGCTTCATCAGGTCGGCTGCAGTCAGGTCCTTGCCGGCAGCCTTGCCGGTAAGAATCTCCACGCCCTTTGCCTTCAGACCGTTGATCTCGGACTCGACAATATCCTTCGGCAGACGGAACGAGGGAATGCCGTAGGTCAGCACGCCGCCGACCACGTCAGCCTTCTCGAAAACGGTAACCGCATAGCCTTTGGCTGCCAGATCCCCGGCACAGGCGATTCCGGCGGGGCCGGAGCCGATCACGGCAACCTTTTTGCCGTTAGCCTGTGCTGCTGCGGGCTGCTCTTTTGCATTTTTCCTGTGCAGGTCGGCGACAAAGCGCTCCAGGGCACCGATCGAAACCGGCTGGCCCTTGGTGCCGCGCACGCAGTTCCCCTCACACTGGAGATACTGGGGGCATACCCGTCCGCATACAGCCGGAAGGGAGGTGGTTTCGCAGAGTATCTGGTAGGCTTCCTCGAATTCCCCGTGGGCAACCTTCTCCAGGAAACCCGGAATATTATTGTGAACCGGGCACCCCTTCGTCATGCAGGGATGTTTCCGGCAGTTTAAGCAGCGCATGGCTTCACGGATGGCCATCTCCTCCGTGTACCCGGTGGCCGCTTCCTCGAAAGAGGTTTTCCGCAGCTCCAGAGGAAGTTCAGGCATCGGTGTTTTTACCTTTGACAGTATAATCATATGCTTTTAATCCTCCCTTCTGTCACCGGTTCTGGGATGCATCATAGCTTTTTTTGCGGTTCATGAGTGTCTCATACCGCTCGGCTGCGGATTTCTCGGCGGAATTGAACAGCTGCTCGGCGCGCTCCGGGAACTTCAGCTTCAGGGAGTTGTAGCGAACCTCTCCCATCAGGAAGTTGCGGTAGCTCTCATCCGGCTTTCCGCTGTCGATGGCAAGCGGATTCTTTCCTTCTGCCGCCAGCCTCGGATCGTAGCGCAGGAGGTTCCAGTAACCGGCCCTGACGGCATTGCGCATCTCGGGCATGGACTTGTTCATACCGGCCTTTACGCCATGGTTGATGCAGGGAGCGTATGCGATAATCAGGGAAGGTCCGTCGTAGCTTTCCGCCTCGCGGAAGGCTCTTAAGGTCTGCTCCGGGTTCGCGCCCATGGCGATCTGGGCAACATAGATGTAGCCGTATGCCATGGCGATCTGCGCGAGATCCTTCTTCTTCACCTGTTTTCCGGAAGCGGCAAACTTCGCCACCGCACCGGTGGGCGTGGACTTGGAGGCCTGTCCGCCCGTGTTGGAGTAAACCTCGGTATCGAAGACCAGAACATTGACATTCTCTCCGGAAGCAAGGACATGGTCCAGGCCGCCGTAGCCGATGTCATAAGCCCAGCCGTCGCCGCCGAAGATCCACATGGAGGGCTTGCGCAGCAGGTCGGCATTGTTGACAATGACAGCCGCATCCGCGTTCTCCGCGGCAATAGGTCTGCACTTTTCGAGCAGCATATCGCCGGTAATGCCGGAGGCATCCGGATCATCCATAAACTTCAGCCAGTTTTCCGCCGGAGCACCCACAACGTCCTTCAGGCGCTCAGCGGCGCTCTTAAGCTCGTTTCTGCGGGTCTTAACGGAAATCGCCATACCAAGGCCGAACTCCGCATTGTC